>JAWXTN010000033.1:0-27881 GCA_044433515.1 Rikenellaceae bacterium
ACTGATTATCAGCGTTGCCTGCGGAGAGAGAGGGATTCGAACCCCCGGACCCGTGAAGATCAACGGTTTTCAAGACCGCCGCATTCGACCACTCTGCCATCTCTCCGGGCACAAAAGTAGTGCTTTTTTATTTATTGCCAAAAATTTTTGAGGTTTTTTTTAGTTTTTTTTTATTATTTTTTATAAATTACTCATTTGTAATTCTTTGTGGTTTTGTCTTTTTTTTGCTTTTTTTCTTGCTCTTTTGTTTTTAGCTATTTTTTACGCATTTTATAATTTATAGTCGCTTCTGGATAGATTCTTTCTTCTCCCTATTTTACTTGAAAATTATCTTTTTCTATAATTATTGCTCGAAAATTTGAATTACTCTCCCTTTATTTTTACCTTTGTCTTCACTACAGAATTTGACGAATTTTATTCCTAAGTGAAGTAGGGTAGGACTTCTGACTTTTTATGCTCTGTCTTACCCCACGCTTAAACCGTTTTAATAACTTATACACAATACTCCATATTTATGACTCTTTCTGACTTCTCTAAACCAGTAAAAACTCTTCTTTTGCAAGTCTTAGCTGCATCAACACTTCTTACCAGTTGTATGACCCCATCCGAGGTCGAAGAACCGCAAGATAACGAGCTACTGCCTGTTAAAATCAATTTTCAGAGTAGTGAGGTCACTTCCTCTACTGACATCATAGCTGTTCAGATATACTATCACGACTCCGACTCTAAAACTCCATACGCCTACGGGCTCTTTGATAGCTACGACCTGCCTTCTATTATGCTAGAGAATTCCACCAAATACTCTTTCGTTATTACATCGGTTCTAGATGCGCAAAATCTAATCTATCACACTTCGACATCTGGCGTGGATAACTACTACTTGCCATTTGGTTTTTCTGCCGCTAACCCTGCACCACTTGATAACAGCTTCGTGGTCTCAAACAATATTCTATACGCCATAAATAAAGGCACTGCAACTATTACTGCTGAAGAAGATTATGAAATTTATACACACCCTCAAATTCAACGATACGTGGGGCAATTGAACGATTTCTACCCATCTGTCGACTCAGTGCTCAACATTGAAATGAGAAAGGTTTATTGTACGTTAAATCTTGCGGCTATGAACCTTCTAAGTGGTACTCTTACATTCGAGTTTGAGGGCTCTAATTCTATTGTCCTTTCGCCCGATAACTTGGAGGTTTCTGTGCCGATATCGCTTGCTGGGAATATTATTGATGAAACGCTCTGGATTCAGGATAATTACAGCGAGAGTATTGAGTACTCCGTGTATTACAGAAATGATAGCGGTGATAAAACGTACTTTGTTAAAGACGGCACTCTGGAGATTGTGCGTGGCGCTACTCAGCCCATAACCGTAACTGTCCTCTCGTCTATGAGTTTTGATATTTCATTCGAGGACGATTCGTCTTATGTTCTTGACGATATTTTGATTGAGGGGAATATTTAGTTCTGTTTATTCTATGAATGTAGTGCTATCTGTGCTCTCTATGAATTTATGATACCCCGATAAGCAGTTGCTGAAAAGGGGGCACTCTGCGCACCGCTTTTCCGTGCAAAATACTGTGATAAGCTGTAATAATCCTTGGCTATCAAATGCCGTGCGAGGTCGCCAGGCTGGAGTTATCCATCGTTTAAATATCTGGAAATTCTCCGCCGTGACCTCTTCATAGAATCGTGAGGCTCGTGTGCTATATCTATCATCATTGCTATCTGCCGATCGTGCAAAGAGCATAGGTATCACAAAATTTATGATAAGGATATCTATCTGTGAAGAGCTAACTCTTCCTTCATTCTGTCCCACACCTGCTCCATAGACTGTCGAATGGGTATGCCAATACTCTGGTAGCGAAATGTCGAGTAGGCTGCGAACTGTCTTTAAATCTTCTGCTCCAAGTAGCTCCTCGAATAAATCAGGATTGCTGCCAATCAGTGATGCCGCTCTAACAAGCCACAAAGTGGGAGTGGAGATCGGTCTATGCTTTGAAGCTTGCCACTTCAAATCTAGCTTAGGGTCGCCATTCGATAGCACATAGTTTTCCCAGAGGTGTCTTAGTTCACTGATATAGCTATCTACCTTTTCGTCAGCCTGTGGGATTAGCCCTGCATAGCCTAGGAAAATTGCTATAATATAAGGGGGATAGGGTCTGTTATTCTCTATCGTTGTATAAGAAAGTGAGCGTGCCAGTATCTCAAACTCTTTCTTTACCTTTGCAGGCATTCCGCAGACAGTCGTAAAATGGATATAACAGGTCTCTTGCCATCCGCCATTGCACTTACGGAGGAGAGCTAATATTTCGTCGGTTTTGCGCCTTATTCTATCGTCGAGAAGTGTTGATAAAATCTCGGAGCGTTCTACATCGTTTAGGCGTGAGAAATGCGTTACACAAAACGAAGGGATTCTTTCTGCATATTCCAATAGTCTTGGGTCGGGAGTTATCTGGATTGTAATAATATTTCGAGAGAAATTTATTAGCTCAGTGTCACGGTGCTCCACAAGGTGAAATATAACAGAGTCATACTCAGGGTTGCCTATGGTGTTTTGCTTGCGCCAATCGCTGCTATATTCGTCTACCTTCATATCTCCTGAGAGCTTTAGTCCCGTAGCTGTATCTTCAATGGTTACTCCCCATATATCTGCTGCACTGTCGTCAGAGAGCATTCCTCGCTTTCGTACGATGAATCTCCCCACTGGGTAAAACGTTATATTTTCAGCACTAAATAAGCCACCCCTCCATATAAGGGATAATAACTTTGCTCGATTCATAGGTGTTAACTTTTATGAGAAATAATGAAATTGTCTGACCTTGCAAATATATGAATTATTATTAAGAAAAATGTTTCTGACGTGTGGCTTTGTAGTGATTTTTGATTATGGGGTTTGCTTTTTATTGGCTTTGAGCACACTATGAGGTGCCTTCTTATGCTTCTTATGCTTCGTGTGGTATTATGGTTTAGCTCTCTAGCGGTAATTGAAGAGGGGCACTAGATGTTTTAAATCTGTGCCCCTTAATTATTTTATAAAACTGTGCAGAGCTTTGTCTCTATACAGCTATCAGTGAATTTGCAATTATTATTACCTCCTCTTAACTTATGAGTTATTGAGGAATTTTTACTGATTTATCACTTGTTTGCAGTACAGTCTCACTTGAAATTGAAGTGGTGATGACCTGAACAAGAGCGTTCGCTTCTTTCTCTTGGCTAACTGTATTTTGAATGTTTGCCACAGGACTTGAGGTCGATAGCATTGCCTCGGCTACTGCACGACTGTTGTAGTTTAGCCAAGGAGCATTCTGGCGTGAGGTTTCGAATGTTGCAGGTGCTTCTGAATCTTCGACATACTCGCCCGCAGTTGTGAACTCTATCCTAAATACGTCAGATAGTCTACCTGCATTTGCATAGTATGAGTAAGAGAAGATAGTGTAGTTACGACCTGGTTTGAAATAACCCGAAAGGTCTTGATCGCCTGACTGGGTATAGAGTGCGTATGAAATCCAGCCTCCATATAGGTTCTCGAAGTATGTTGTAACTTCTTCGTCGGTCATATCTGCACCTACCGAACTTTCAAGGAATTCGGTCATATAACTAATACCTTCGTGCGATAGAGTAGTGGTAACCGTTGCGCCTGTCTCGGTGATATCCGACATATTAAGAGTGATATTGAAATCGTCTGGGAGTGTGCCAGAGTTAAATGTAGTTGTTATTATTTCTGTCTCTAGTGCGCCAGTTGGAGTAATACCTGCTACGATAACGGTGTATTCTGAGTCTGGAGCAATTGTCCAGCTTGTGCTAAGGGCAAAATCTACATCGCCCTGGAACGTTTTTTTGTTGTTAGCAGTAGAGAGGTCTGTGCCTATTAGTGTTTCTACATAAAGATACTGCAAAATTGCAGCTTCTGCGCTACCGCCGTAGTTGTTGGTAATCTGTGAAGTTAAAAGAGCGTAGATGTAGTATATGCCTTCGTAATCGCCTGCATCGACGCTTGCCGTAGCATCTGTCATCTGTATGTCTTTTATGGTTACTGAATTTATGCTGCCAGTAGATTCTGCATAAGCCTCTGTGGTAACTTCTTGTGCCTCTATTGTAGAAAGGGGCTGAATAGTTGTTGCATCTACTCCATAGGCATATATTACATATTCTGTTTCTGAACTTAGACTTGATGCTGTGCGGTCAATTATGCTGCCAGTGTTAAGAATTTTCGATAGTCCACCCTCTGCTAGGCTAGAGCTGTAGTAGTAGCTTAGGTATGAGTCGAGATAAATCATATCTGCGGTAAATCTTTCTTCGGCAGTTGCAGCACTGTCGTAGTCTGATTTAAGGCCTGTGAATGCTATATATGGCATCTCTGAGTCGCTAGGAATAATATCGTAAACAAATGAGTTAGACTCTATACTCTTGATATCTATTGAACCAAAAGCGGTGTTAGGGAAAATAACGTTGTCTGCATTTACAACCTCTGCGACAGTTACAGCCTCAGAGACTGCAACCTCTGTATTGAGAATGCCATCTGCACCTGCTCCAAATGCTAGAATATGGTACTGAGTACCAGCAGTAGGATTCCAAGCGTTAAAGATGTTAAATCCTTCAACGTCGCCCTCAAAGATGTACATATTATCTGCCACGGTGTAATCAGTACCATAATAGGTGATGTCCGTTGTGATGAAGCTTTGAGCATAAGCGTCATAGTCGCCATTATATGACTCTAGATATGATGCTGTGACAGGCACAATTGCATAAGTGCCCTCAAATCCTGCTCTTACTTTTACATCTACGAGTAGAGATTTGTAGACGTTTGATGCAATAGTTACACTTTCGATCTCTGCACCCTTCTCGTCAGCTACAATGTCGATTTCTTCGCCATCTTCCCAAGGGACGATTTGTCCGTCGAAATATACATTGTCTCCTGAGACAGTCACGTCACAATTGTACTTGTATCCAGATTTTAGCTCAATGCTAGAATTTACAGTCAATTCGTATGTTGTGCCTTCGATTGTTAGTTCTATTAGTTTGCTTCCTGCCTCTATGGTTTGTGGCGAAACTATCGCTAGGTGTAGTTCCTCACTCTTAGATAGTGGGGTTATACTTTCGATATTCCCATTTGCTGTAAATTCGCCTGTCTCGAAGTTGCAGCTAGCAGTTGCTATGGCGTTGATTGTTGCCTCTGAGATTGTTTGTAGTGTTGTGATGTTAAGCTGGATAGCACTTAGTGAGTGGTAGAAAGTCAGCTCAGGACAAGTGGATGTTGTAGCTTCGGTAACTGCGCTAAGGAGGTCTGATGCCTCATAGCTAGCTTCAGTTGATTGGTCGGTTGCCACTGTAAAGCTTTGTGTAAGGGCTGTTTCTGTGCTGTATGGGTAGACTGCCACAAAAGATAGTGCGTCGCCAGTTGGCACAATTGGGCTTTGTGATGAAAATAGGCTAGAAGCATATTCGTACTTTACGTTTTCTGCTACAAGAGTTTCGCCGCTTTTGGCATAAACGCTAATTGCGTCGCCGCTATCAAAATCAGTGTCAGTCACCTTTGTTGTTGCCGAACTAATCGACGAGGTAAAGGTTACTTGATTAGTGGAAGACGGTGTAAGACTGTCCTCTTTTGTACACGCTGTAAATGCTAGCAGTGCTCCAAGTGAATAAATAAAAAGGTTTTTCATACGAAAAATTAGTTTTTTGTAGGGTTCGGTTTTTTTGTCAGCTTAAAATTTCGGAGTTGAACCCATTATCCTCCAAGAAAATTAAGTGTTTTATGTTTGCTACCTTTTGGGTCGTGAACTGCTAGTTTGAGTTGTGGTTTTGCAAGTGTGTGGCTGTGTGTGAGGGGGGGGGGCTACAAAACACTACCTTTACACTCCCCAAAGGTACGTAAAAGTCTTATCAAAAACAAATAACAGTAGCGTAACTTCTTTTTTATTGGGTATTATTTTGCACAGACCAAAAATGATTAATATATTTGTGGGATTTTATAAACTAACAAAAAAGAATCTAAAGTATGAAAATTGTTACAATGGGCGAAATTTTGTTGCGCCTCTCTACTGCTGGTAATAGACGATTTGTGCAGTCTGATAGCTTCGAAGTTGTATATGGCGGCGGTGAAGCTAATGTTGCTGTGTCGCTCGCAAACTATGGGCACGACGCTTATTTCGTCTCTAAACTCCCTAAACACGAAATCGGTCAAAGCGCAGTTAACTCATTACGCAAATTTGGCGTAAGGACTGACTACGTGGCTCGTGGAGGTGATAGGGTGGGGATTTACTTCCTTGAAACTGGTGCTTCTATGAGACCTTCGAAAGTTATCTATGACCGTGCAGGCTCTTCGATTGCTGAGGCTGTGGCAGAAGACTTCGATTTTGATGAGATTATGAGAGGGGCTTCGTGGTTTCACTGGTCTGGCATTACACCTGCTTTGTCGAAAAGCTCGGCAGAACTGACTCTAAAGGCGTGTGAGGCGGCCAAACGTCACGGGGTGACGGTCTCTGTCGATTTGAACTTCCGAAAGAAACTATGGACTAAAGAGGAAGCTCAAAGTGTTATGAGACCTCTTATGCAGTACGTAGATGTTTGTATCGGTAATGAAGAAGATGCTGAACTATGTCTAGGTTTCAAACCTGATGCGGACGTTGAGGGAGGTCATACAGATGCCGAAGGATATAAAGGTATCTTCGAGCAGATGGCTAAAGAATTTGGCTTTAAATATGTAATTTCGACACTTAGAGAATCCTTCTCTGCTAGCCATAACGGCTGGAAGGCTATGATATATAACGGCGAAGAATTCTACACTTCTAAACGCTATGATATTGAGCCTATCGTTGACCGTGTGGGCGGAGGTGACTCATTCTCTGGCGGTGTAATTCACGGACTGCTCACAAAACCTAATCAAGGCGAAGCTCTAGAATTTGCCGTGGCAGCCTCTGCCCTTAAGCATACAATTAATGGCGATGCTAACCTTGTCTCTATCGAAGAGGTTGAGGCCCTTGTGGGAGGCGATGCTAGCGGTAGGGTACAACGCTAGGCTAATGATTAATGATTAATGATTAATTTCTGGTTCTGAAATTTTATTTTTATATAATTCATAATTTACAATTTAAGAGATGGCTCGATTTTCGAAATTGGATGTGCTTGTAGCTATCAAGCAAACAGGTATGGTTCCTGTGTTTTATAATAGTGATGTAGAGATTGCGAAGGCTGTGGTGAAGGCTTGCTACGAGGGGGGCGTTAGGGTATTTGAATTTACAAATCGTGGAGACTTCGCTTGTGAGGTCTTTGGTGAGCTTGTGAAATTTGCTGCGGCTGAGTGCCCAGATATGATACTCGGTATTGGCTCGATTGTAGATGCCCCTACTGCGGCTCTATATATGCAGAACGGTGCGAACTTTGTTGTAGGACCTTGTCTTAATGCTGAGGTGGCAAAGGTTTGTAACCGACATCTTGTGCCCTATACACCTGGCTGTGGCTCGGTTAGCGAGATTAGCTTTGCGCAAGAGCTGGGCTGTGATTTGACTAAGGTATTCCCTGCAGGGAATGTCGGAGGTCCTTCGTTCGTTAAGAATGTGTTAGCACCGCTCTCGTGGTCAAATATTATGGCTACTGGCGCAGTTGAACCTACCGAAGCGAACCTTTCGGCGTGGTTTAAAGCAGGTGTTATGTGTGTGGGTATGGGCTCGCAGCTCTTCCCCTCTGATACGATAAAGGCGCAGGACTGGAGTGCTATAACGGATAAGTGCAGGGAAGCTCTTTCGATTATCTCGTCTCTACGCTAACCCCTAAAGCCTACAACCTAATACCTAAAAACTCAGTGACTGACTCCTTGTTTGCAAAGTCGCTGAGGGTTGGGTATTGTGCCCTGCCGAAGTTCTCTGATGTAGCTATGTGTTGTATCTGTGTGTCTGGTATCTCCTCTGGGTTGTCGAAATAGCTAAAGGTTATTGTTGTCAGCGATTGAGTGGGTGAGTGGTGCTCTGCTTCACGGAGGAGACAGAAGCCACAATCTATAATCCTGTCGCCTCTAAGCATTGATGTGGCTCTCTCGTAGGTGTATCTCTCGTGCCAAATCTTGGGTAGGGCATATCCGCTACTCAGATGGGTGTCCTTTAGGATATGTGCTAGCCTTTCTACATCGAACCCTCTGGGAATGTAGAGATGTGATACACTACGGCATCCCTTGGAACAGTACAAAAAGATGTCTTTATATAACCCCTCTACGTCACCTGTGCTTGGCTCAGTGGGGAGAATTGCTATCGAGTGCATTGAGCCACGTAGGAGCTTGGGGATTGAAGGGTATAGTTCTTCTATGAGCGCACAGGTCTTGTCGCTGCCCATAAGAATTATTGCATCGGCTGTGTCGAGATTTTCTATACTCTCTATTATTTCGACTCCCTCTATGTCTTCGAATAAGCGCATTAGAGGGTCTTTTGACGATGGCTTTAAAAGTATCTTCCAGCCGCAAAGCAGTGTGTAGAATAGGTCGCCAAAGCCTACTAGTGGAAGATTGCCTGCACATATTATAGCGGCTCTCTTGTCTTTGGGCGTTGTGTCGATGTTATGCTCCAAGCAGAAATGTTTGAGTTTGTTCTCGTCAAGAAACTCTTGGACGATTGCCTCCCGTGCCGTAGCTATGAACTCAGGGGTAACCCACGGATTTACACTAAGGGCTTCTGCGCTCAGCGTTTCGAATTTCTCGCTGTTAAGAATATTCTTTAAAGTCTTTATCATAGGGGCAAAGATACAATTTTTTTTCGTGAAGTGCTTATCCGCAAAAAGAGAGGTGCTCTTTCTTTTTTAGAATATTTTTTTGTACTTTTGCCCCAGTATTATTCATCTGTGAAATATGGGCGATTGTGCCTCTCGGATAATACAAAAAAGACAGTGCGTTTTTTATGATATGGATATGCCTCTATCAAAAAGACAGTACTTCACAAAAAACTAAAACTTCAATAACAAAATTAAGATTATGAAATTTGCGATTATAGGTTACGGAAAAATGGGAAAAGAGATTCACCGAATTATCGAAGCTCGTGGCGGTGAGGTTGTCCTTATTATAGACAAAGATAACCAAAACGAACTTACCAAAGAAAACCTTACAAAAGCAGATGTAGCTATCGAATTTTCTACTCCTGCAACTGCACTTGGTAATATATGTGCGTGTCTCGAAGCAGGCGTAGCTATTGTGTCGGGCACTACTGCGTGGCTAGAAAATATGGATAAGGTCGAGGCGTTGTGTAAAAGTACTGAGGGAAGATTCTTCTATGCTTCGAATTATAGTATCGGCGTGAATCTGCTCTTTAGAACAAGCCAATATCTTGCGCAGCTTATGAATCGTTTCGAAGAGTATGACGTTACACTTGACGAGGTACACCATACCGAAAAGAAGGATGCGCCTAGTGGTACTGCTATTACTCTTGCCGAAGGTATTCTATCGGGTATTAAGCGCAAAAATAAGTGGACACTTGGGGAGACTTGTGATGCCGACACTTTAGGCGTTGCAGCCATCAGACGTTCTGTTGTGCCAGGTACTCATACCGTCACTTGGGAAAGTGAGGTCGATCAGTTGGAACTTAAGCATACAGCTAAATCTAGGGCTGGCTTTGCGGTAGGGGCTGTCGTAGCTGCTGAATTCTTGGCTCAGTGTCCTAGTGGTATCTATTCGATGGACGATATGTTGTAGAGAGTTCCCCCTTAAGGGAACTGACATTCGATATTTACCTCTGACATATAACCTTATAGGGGCAGTACTTGCAGTGATGCTTATCTGTACACTGCACATAGGGTTGTGATGTGTCACAGATAGTATTGAGTAGCTCTGTGAGATAGCTCTCTATCTCTATAAAATCCCTCTGCTCTAGTGTGTCGACTTCTGAATACTTTTTGTCGTCGCCACGCAGCTGCATCTCCCCAGAATAGTTGTGCTGATTCTTCTTTGTCATCTGACGAAGGGCATATATTCTAGGAGCTATCTTTTCCTCTATACTCTTTGTTTTAAGCTCGCCTATAACACTGCGCAGTGTGCTCGAACTATTAACGATATTGTTGTAGTTCCTACATATCAGACAGTAGATAAGTATTTGAAGTAGCTCTTTATATATCGTCTGTTTTGAAGCCTCTTCCTCCTGGTCGCTGGCTTCACTTACGGTTTGGGGAAGGAAGATAGACTCTATATCGGAAGCTCTAAGCTCAACCTTGCCTGTCTTGTAGTCTATTACTCGTATCGTGCCGTCTTTGAGTATGTCTACTCTGTCGATTATACACTTTAGTTTATGACCCCCGATCTTAAAAGTTATCTCCTCCTCGGTTAAGTGTCTCTTTACTGGGTTTTCGGGGTATTTTTTCGCATAGCTTATGTCATAATCTATGGCGTTGTGTATCATAGCCGTAGCTTCGGCTATGCCCATTTTGGCTTGTGGGGTATCTTTCTTGGCTCTTATTATAGAATCTTCGTCTATTACCTCCTCTATGATATGAGAGACTGACTGAGGATCTTTCTCTTGCTGAGGGGCATATATCCTTTCGAGGGAGTGATGCACGATATTGCCAAGCTCAATAGGGGTAAGAGATAGCTCGTCTTCGGGAGTCTCCTCTCGTAGCTTAACGATATAGTGGAAATAAAAACTTAGAGGACACTGCAAATACTTAACAAGTGCAGAGGGCGAGAATACTCGCTGCTTTATGCTCTCGTCTTTTGGTTTTGTAATCTCTTTCTTCTGGGCTGCCTCTCCGTTGAATGGTAACTCGACTCTCCTATGGGTGAGGTTGTAGCTCTTGTTATAGGTAAGCTGTAAGATATAACGACTAGGCTCGCCTGTGGTTGTTCCCTCTGCTATGTTGCAGTAGAGTAATGATACCTTTTTGCTGCGCTGTAAGAGACGGTAGAAATAGTAGCTCCAAATTGCCGATTTCTCGGCAAGTGAAGGCATTCCGTAGCCTTGTAGTAGTACAGGGGGGATGTATGAGTTGTCGGGGCGAGAACTAGGGAAATTGTCGTCGCTAAGCGATAGCAAAATAATATTGTCGAAGTCTAGACTTCTAGTTTCGAGAATCCCCATAATTTGTAGACCGCTGCCGCTTACACCCTCAAAGCTTACTGTTTTCTCTTGTAGTGCGCTCTTTAGTATTCGGAGATATATCTCATCGGAGAGTTTGTCGCCTAGTGCCTTTGCGGTTTGTAGCGTTGTGAGGAGGACTTCTTTTGCCTCTTTTAGGAATTGTGGCTTCGTGTCGCTTTTTTCCTCGTTCTTTGAGTCGTTTTGTGAGACGTTCTCGCTATTATGGCTGTCGTCACTCGTATGGTCGCTGTCGGTGTTATCCTTCTCAGTGCGCTCTGTGTCTTCCTCTACGCTTAGGCTGTCAAAGAAATTAGTGAGATACTGAGCTAGCGGTACTCTCGTCCAAAGTGGGCTTAGAGAAGCTACCTTTTCGAGCAGCAGAGATGCTGGCAGATATGTAGATGAACTCTCTTGGGAGAGGAGTTCAGTGAGTTCGTCACACTTTGTTATGCTGTTGTAAAGTAGCTTTTCGAGTTCGCTTACTCTAAAGCTAATCTCTTTTTGCTTATTCTTCCGTGCAGTGCTGTGTAGCTTGCACAGTATGGTTATGAGCTGTCCTTCTGGTAAGCTCGTTAGAGGATAGCCCATCGAAATATTTAGTGTCTCAATTGTCGGGGGTATGCTATGCAATAGAGGCATTAGAAGTTTCTCGTCGGTGAGTATAACGGCTGTCGAAGCTGCACTCTCTTTCTGCTCGGAAAATTCACGCAGGAGTTCCCCAGTGATTTTTGCTTGCATATAATCGCTCACTGAGGTTATGACCTCTATTTTGTTGTCGCTTCGAGAGGGTATCGCTGTTGTGAAATAGTCCGCCTGCGGAAACTCCTTTAGATTCTTTGCGATAAAGTATGCTGGCTCTTCTATCTCGCTATTTAGCGTTGTCTTTTGAGAGTTTAGCCACGAGGGGTCGTAGTCCCAGATAAAGTCTGCTTTGCACTGTTCCTGTGCTTTAGTGAGGATTAACCTCTCACTATGGCTCAGAGCGTTTAGACCCACAAAGACTGTTTGGCGTTTGACCTCTAAATCATTACTTTCGAATGCAGTGGCAACCGCCCGATAGTCTCTCCCTGGGTATGAGAGTCCTGAGCTGTGAAGTTCCTCTTGAAAGAGAGTGTATATGTTATGAAGTTTACTCCATAGTGTATAGAATGTCTCTTCGGTAGCTGTACTGTTAATATTCTCTCCCCTCCTCTTTTTGAAATTCTCCCAAAACTCTAGAGATAAATTATACGCTTCGTCCTCCTTTTGAAGTAAATAATCTAGCTCCTTAAAGTCTGCAAAGTTATTATAGAGCATTTGGGTGTCTACCATATATCTGTCGAGCATATCGAAGTCGCTAAGAAGTAGCTCCCCAAAAGTATAAAAACCCTCAAAGGTCTCCGCTTCGGGGTTGTCCTTTAAGTAGATGTCGTAGAGCTTTGCAATAAGTATAGCCTTATGAGTTTTGACGTGCTCTTGTTCTTCCTTAAAGGATAATATCCACCTGTCAATCGTATATAAGTTCGGCTTCAAAGAGGATAGTTTAGCTAAAGCATCACGGAAATAGATATAGGCTCTGCGAGAGGCAAAGACTACATCTACTTTTGCTAGCTCATCACCGTATTTGTTGAGTAGTGATTTGGCTACATCTTCTAGGAATGAATTCATATTTAGGTGTTAGGTGTTAGGTATCAGGTGTTAGGGGTTAGGCTAAAAGGCACGGAAGGTTTCTCCTTCTGAAATCCAATCGTTGTTTGCTCGTAAGACTTGCTCTATGGCATCTCTTACAACGCCTCTGCCGCCCTCAAATAGGGAAGTGTAGCTAGCTATTGCACGCACAGCATCGGCGGCATCTCGTGGAGCAATTGAGAGCCCTACACTTTGCATAGGCTCGATGTCGGGATAGTCGTCTCCGACAAAGAGAATCTCGCTAAGAGATAACTCTTCTTTTGCGGCAAAGTCGTTGAGGCTATCCATCTTGCAGCTGCTCAAAAGATATATGTGCTTAACTCCTAGTTCGACCATACGCTTGTAGACCTGCTCACCTCTGCCACCCGAAATAATCGCTATGGGATAACCCTTCTTAACAGCGTGCACTACTGCCATACTGTCCTTGGCGTTAAACTGACGAATAATCTCGCCCGAGGGCATAATCGTTAGCATAGAATCGGTAAATACTCCGTCTACGTCAAATGCAAAAGCCTTTATGTCCGTTAGTTTTTCTTTGAAATTTCTCATTGAAGTGTGTCTTTCTATTGTTGTTTTGCGCTATTTAAGGGAATTTTCAGAAGTTCCCTTAAGTTCGATTTTACTTATAACTTCTTCAAGTGATGCCTCCCACTCGGGAATCGTTACTGCGAAAGTTGAGGCGAACTTATGCTTGTCTAGAAGTGAGAATTTCGGACGTTTAGCATCTGTTGGGTACTCGTCTGTTGTGATATGCTTTACTATACAGTCTATGCCGCTAAGTGCGAAAATCTCCTCTGCAAAGAGTGCCCAAGAGGTTGCGCCCTCGCCTGCGAAGTGGTATAATCCGTATTTCGGTTTTTCTGTGGCTACGATAATTGCCTTTGCAAGGTCGTCAGCCGAAGTCGGCGAACCCCACTGGTCAGATACAACCGATATTTCACTGCGTGTAGCCCCAAGGCTCTGCATAGTCTTTACAAAGTTATTTCCGTGGGCAGAGTATAGCCAGCTCGTGCGTATGATTATGTGTTTTGGGTTCAGGGCTGCAAATCCCTCGCCCTCTAGCTTCGTAGTGCCATAGATTGACTGAGGATTTGTAGGTTCGTCCTCCTTTAATGGATTTGGATTCTCACCCTCAAATACATAATCTGTGGAGATGTGTAGTAGAGATATGCCTAGTTCTGTGCTCTTTTGTGATAATATCTTTACGGCAGTGGCGTTTAGCTCTCTTGCCTTTGCTTCTTCGCTCTGGGCTTTGTCCACGGCTGTGTAGGCAGCACAATTGATAATCCAGTCAGGTTTTTCGTTATTTAGAATCGTTTCTACTGCCTCTGGGCTGGTTATGTCTAGCTCGTCGATATCTGTGAATATAAATTTATGGCGTACAGTTGGAGCGAGTTCTCTGAGACTCATTCCTAGCTGTCCGTTAGCTCCTGTTACCAGAAGTGTGAGTTTTGTCTTTTTCGATGTCATATCTGTGAATTTTTAAAGTCTTGTTTTTTTTTGGGGGGGGTTAGAAGTTAATATAAATTTGTTTGTTTATCTCCCGATACACTTATAAGTTATGCCGTTCTGGGCTAACTCTACGGGGTCGTATATATTTCTGCCGTCGATAAGTAGTGGGGTAGCCATAGCTTCTCTTACCCTATGCCATCTAGGCATTCTGAATTGTTTCCATTCGGTGAGCATTAAAAGTGCGTCAGCTCCTTCGGTTGCCTCGTACATATCTTTGGCGTAGTGTACGCTGTGGGCTAGGCGACGTTTGCATTCGTCCATTGCCACAGGGTCATACACTGTAACTTCGGCTCCTGCTTCTAGAAGTTTTGAGATTGTGACAAGTGAAGTGGCTTCTCGCATATCGTCAGTCTCTGGTTTGAAAGATAGCCCCCAAATCCCCACTTTTTTGCCCTTTAGATTTCCTGAGTAGAAGTCACTCAGCTTTTGGTACACTACAAATTTCTGGTGGTTATTTACCTCCTCTACTGCCTTTATGACCTTCATTTCGTAGTTGTGTGATTCTGCCGTGCGAATTAGAGCCTTAACGTCCTTTGGGAAACAGCTTCCTCCATAGCCGCAGCCAGGATATAGGAACTTGCCTCCTATTCGACTATCTGTGCCTATGCCTCGACGAACCATTGCTGCATCTGCACCGACTCTCTCGCAGAGGTTCGCTATATCGTTCATAAAGCTTATACGAGTAGCTAGCATTGCATTGGCTGCATACTTAATCATTTCGGCAGAGGGTATATCTGTAAAGATAACCCTAAAGTTGTTTAGTAAAAATGGTCTGTAGAGTTTGGTCATTACCTCCTCTGCTCGTGTGCTCTCTACTCCTACGACGACTCTGTCGGGACTCATAAAGTCTTTAATGGCTGCCCCTTCCTTAAGAAATTCGGGGTTGCTAGCCACGTCAAAAGGTATATCCACTCCACGCCCCTTAAGCTCCTCCTCGATTGCTGCTTTGACTAGAGTAGCTGTGCCTACGGGCACAGTTGACTTTGTTACAAGTAGGGTGTACTTATTAATAGATTTACCAAAGGTTCGAGCTACATTCATAACATACTTAAGGTCGGCACTGCCGTCCTCGTCAGGAGGTGTTCCCACTGCCGAGAATACTACCTCTACGTCGTCAATACACTCGCTCAGTTCAGTGGAGAAGCTAAGCCTTCCCTCCTTAAAGTTCCTTTGAACAAGTTCTTCGAGACCAGGTTCGTATATGGGTATAATTCCGTTTTTGAGCCTCTCTATTTTTTCTGTGTCTATATCGACACACACGACCTCGACACCTACCTCAGCAAAGCAAGCTCCACTTACGAGTCCGACATATCCGCTCCCTACAACTGCAATTTTCATAAAGGTAAATTATAATTTTCTTAAAAATTTTCGAACCAAAGGAACTCTATCTTCGAACAGTGATGTGCTCACCTGACCAAAGAGTGGAGTTCTAAAGCCCAAAGTTATCATTTTTTATTGGAGCAGTAAAATTTTGGTTGTAATTTTTATAACCTTTTACCTCTTTGTGGCGTGCGCCTATGCGTAGTTTTAGCTTGCGTACTATGCAAATTTATACACTATTGAAAGTCATACAACCCCCTTTGAGCGTGTGTGTATAGCTATATGAATTTTGGCTGTCTCAAACATAGAAATAGAAATGTTGTTTTTTGTTTTGATATGTTATAAATTATAAGTAATTTTACACAGAATTTTTTGTTAATTAAACTCTATATAAAGCTATGGGATTCTGGAAAACATTTTGGGCTTGTCTATTGGCAATTATTACGACCTCTCTTTTGAGCTTCTTCTTTTCGTTAATCGTATTCTTTGTTTTTTTGGCTGCGATTTTCTCGTCGGAGTCTACACCTGTTAAAGTTAGCGAGGCGACGGTTCTCACGGTTGATTTGAGTAAACCAATTGTCGAGACTGTTTCGTCGGATATGTCTCAGTATATAGATTTTTCGAGTTTTTCGATGACACTCCCCACTACGCTTTATGCTGCGGTGGAGGCTATCGAGAAAGCTGCTATCGACCCAAAAATCGAGGGTATCTATATAAAAGTTCCTATGGTTATGGCTGTTTCTTCCGAGAGCCTTTATGAGCTTAGAGAAGTTCTAAAGAATTTCAAGAGCCAAGCACCTGACAAGTTCCTTGTAGCCTACGGAGATGTCTATTCACAGGGGGCACTTTACCTAACGAGCGTTGCCGATAAGGTCTTTTTGAATCCATCGGGTGGCGTGAGCTGGTTTGGTATGGCTGTTAGCCCTATGTTCTATAAGGGTACTCTTGAGAAGTTGGGTATTGAACCAGAGGTTATCCGTCACGGCAAATTCAAGGGTGCGGTTGAGCCTTATATCCTCGATAAGCTAAGTGCTGAAAATCGTTTGCAGTATCAGAGTTTGATTGACTCGTACTGGAATTATTACTTGAAAGAGATTGCAGAGGCTCGTTCTTTGAGCGTTGACGTACTTCAAAAAGCCGCTACGAATCTAGAGGTTCAAAATGCAAAAGCTGCAAAGGGAATTGGGCTTGTGGACGAACTTTATTATAAAGATGAACTGTCTGCGTGGATTGAAGAGACACTAGGCACGGAAGACTATTCGACTGTTTCACTTGCAGATTATAGCAAACTCTCGTCACTTAACGCTCTGATGAATGTCTCAAAGAATGAAATACAGATAATCTATGCTTCTGGCGAGATTGTTGACAGTGGCGATAGCGACCAAATTGTAGGAAGTAAACTAGCGAAGAAAATCGAAAAGGCTCGTAAAGATGATAAAGTAAAGGCTATTATTCTAAGAGTTGACAGCCCAGGCGGTAGTGCTCTTGCCTCGGATGTTATCGGCAGGGAGATGAGTCTTGCTGTTGAGCAAAAGCCTGTGATTATCTCGATGGGAAGCTATGCTGCTTCGGGTGGCTATTGGATTTCAGCTGTATCTTCGAAAATTGTAGCAGCTCCTAATACACTCACTGGTAGTATAGGAGTCTTTGGACTGCTTTTCAATGCCCAGAAGGGAGCAAACGATATTTTAGGAATTACGGTTGACCCTGTTAAAACAAATCCTTCGGCTGACCTAGGCTCAATGATGCGTCCCCTTACAGCAACAGAACGTCAGTATTTCCAAAATGGAGTAGAGGAGGTCTATACAAACTTTATTGAAAGGGTAGCCTTGGGTCGTGATATGACTACTCAGAGTGTTGACGAAATAGGACAGGGCAGAGTTTGGAGCGGACTCCAAGCACTCGACAATGGACTGATTGACGAAATAGGTACACTTAACGATGCAGTGAGAATTGCAGCTCTAGAAGCAGGGATTGAGGGCGATTACGTAGTTAAACAAGCCTCTAACAGTAATGATGACTTCCTGTCTGTTCTTATGCAAAGCACACAGGGCGTTCTTTCGAGAATAGCTCCGTCAATTTTTGGTGTAAGTATGGATGTTTCGATTAAGGAACAGCTAGAGACACTTCAAGGCAAGGCGCAAGCTCGTTTGCCTTTCGAGTTTGAAGTTATTGAGTAGAAGTGTCCTTGTAAGTTTTAGAATGTAGAGGATGTAGAAGGTCAGTGAGGCTCAAGTGAAAAAGTTCGCCACAGAAAACTAAAGGCGAGGAATGTGGAATTTAGAACAAAATAAGAAGAAAGAAAAATATAAAAGTGGGATTTTTAAGAGATATAATAGCAGCACCTGCGTCGTGGTTGTATGGTATGGGCGTTTCGATACGTCACTGGCTATACGATACGGAGATAAAAAAGGGTCAGGAGTTCGATATTCCGATTGTCTGTGTGGGTAACCTTACAGTCGGGGGAACGGGCAAGACTCCTATGACCGAATACTTGGTTCAAGTTCTTAGTACTTATTATTATGTGGCTGTCCTTTCACGTGGATATAAGAGAAAGACTAAAGGTTTTCTTATGTGTCAGCCCAATATGTCATATAAGCGTATCGGAGATGAGCCTAAACAAATGAAGATGAAATTCCCCACAATCCCTGTGGCAGTATGCGAGGACAGGCGAGAAGGGATTAGACAACTCAGAGCTAAACATCCTGAGGTAAACCTTATAATTTTGGACGATGCCTTCCAGCATAGAGCTATTGAGCCGTGGGTTAATATTGTGCTTATGGATTATAGTAGACCTATTTACAATGACAGGCTACTTCCGCTAGGCAGACTCCGTGATGTGCGCAGTGCGCTTCGTAGGGCTAATATAGTTATTACAACAAAGTGTCCTAGCTCATTGACCCCTTTGGATATGCGCCTTATAAAGGGTAATTTGGAGTTATTTCCATATCAGTCGCTCTTCTTTACGAGCTTTAAGTCTGGTGAGGCTATGCCGCTCTTTAGCGATTTGAGCGGTGAGAATCCAATCGAAAAGAAATCTAATATTCTGGCGATGGCGACTATTGCTAATCCGACAAGCTTCTTTGAATATCTGGGTAATAATTATAACCTTTTGGGGGAAGTTGTCTTCCCAGATCATCACACTTTTAAGATGCGAGACATTGCGATGATTGAGGAGAAACTCGCTAGCTTGCCCCCTGATACAAAGATTGTAATGACTGAAAAGGATGCTGTGAAGCTCATTGCCTCGAAAAAGATTAAGAGCGAGACTAAAGCGAAAATGTATTGCGTTTCGGTCAATGTGAAATTCGCAGATGATAAGAGCGAACACTTTATGCACATCCTTTCGCAGTACGTCTCAGAAAATCAAAAATATAAAATTACACACCCAGAGTAGCACTCCCTTAGCCCCCCCCCTAAAAGCTCGTAGAAAAAACTGTTGCAGAAAAACAGAAGGGATAAGGCTTCATAGCGAAAGGAATAAGAGGCGTTCTATTACAGGGAAACTCAGATGATAAATTAAGGAGTTTTACCGCTCCGCTTAATCTTTAAAAAAACAAACATATATGTACACTAAAACTAAAGAAATTGCAAAGAGATTGAATAGCGAACTTTTTGAAAGCAGAGGACTCCAAGCCCCTAAAGTAGCAGTTGTGTTAGGCAGTGGACTCGGAGATTTCGTAAACCATATAGATAACTCACAAGGCGTTGAGTACTCTAGTATTGAAGGATTTGTTAAGTCGACTGTTGCAGGACACCGTGGACGATTTGTTGGGGGTACGATTGAGGGTGTAAGTGTTGTGGCAATGGAGGGTAGAGTTCATTACTATGAGGGCTATTCTATGAATGAGGTCGTTATGGGTATGAGAATAATGTGTCAGATGGGTATTGAGGTTGTCGTAATGACAAATGCTGCTGGCGGTATAAATGAGACGTTTAATGTGGGGGATATAATGCTTATACGTGACCACATCAATCTTTTGCCTAATCCTCTTATCGGAGCAAATGACGAGAGATTTGGCGTTCGTTTCCCTGATATGACCGAGCCTTATAGTAAAAGACTTAGAGCTATTGCAGAGGAGTGTGCCGAGGCGGCTGGTGTAAGCCTTCAGTGCGGTGTTTATGTAGCTTCTAGCGGCCCTACTTATGAAACACCTGCGGAGTATGAGTACTTCCATAGAATCGGCGCTGACGCTTGCGGTATGAGTACAACTGGTGAGGTTATCGCTGCCCGTCATATCGGCGTTGAGGTATTGGGCTTCTCTGTCATTACAAATATCGGACGAGGACCTAATGCGAACAAGTTTAACTCTCACGCCGAAGTTGTAGAGGCTTCTAATGGAGCGGCTCTTAAGCTTCAAGAGATTGTTAAACGCTCGATAGCTGTAATCGGGAAATAACTGAGTAAAACTGAGTAAGGTCAGTACTACTCAGAAAATACTCAGTACTACTCAGAATTACTCAGAAAAATATTACTAAAGCTATGGCACAAATCAAAACTATAAGGGTCGAAGGACTATTCGGGATATATGACCTAGAGTGGAGTTTGCTCAGCGGTGTAAATATTCTATCGGGCGGAAATGGCTCGGGGAAGAGTACGCTGCTACGTGCTCTTGGAAAGGTGCTTTTGGGCGAAGAACTCAGCGGAAGTGGAGCTCCTGTAAGGAAAATAGAAATAGAGAGCCAAGGGAGCGAAATTCTGCCGTCTGACGTGCTCGTTGTTGGGAGATTCGGAACTATTCTTTCGGATAGTTCGTCTAGTAGAAGTGGCAGCATATCAAAGGATAGGTTTGATAAGTTTTGTGAGGTTGTCTCTAGGCTTTTTGAGTCGAGCGGCAAGCGTATTGTGGCAGAGCGGTGGCATTGTGATATGACACTAGAGGATATAGCCTTTGTTCTGCATAATCCGAAACTTAAACAAGACATTACAATAGAGTTTCAGTGGCTGTCGGCTGGTGAGCAGTTGGCTGTGTCGTTATTGTGGGCTGTGGCGAGTAATCCCGATGCTAGCATTCTGGTGCTCGACGAACCTGAGATATCGCTTAGCCTAGAGTGGCAGAAGGTCTTTCTGGATTGTTTGTTAGAGTTCTCTGGGGATTTGCAGATAATTGTGGCTACACATTCTCCTGCGCTGATTATGCGTGGGTGGCTCGATAGGGTTACGGAGATTGAGGATATTATATTATAGTCTTGTGGTGAAGTCCTTAGCCCTCAATAGTGTAGCGAAGTATAAGTATAGGGAACTTCTAAAAACTGGACTTTAATGCTTTTTGATTCTAAGACTTCATCTTCGAATTTTTGAAAATGCACCGTAGGAACCCCTACGCTTACATTTTTTAAAATCCAAATCTAAAGCCTTATAATCAAAAATCAAAAAAAGCCAGTTATTAGAACTCCCCTATAGCGATAATAAAAGCGGTCAGTCCTTGTCGAGGGGACTGACCGCTTATCTGTTAATATAGGGTAGAGGAGGGAGGATTCAAATAAAATTTCTCCCTCTCTCTATATCCTCTTACTATATCCTTACGATTGTAGCAGATGTAGTTTTGTACTGTGGCATTGCTTGACCGATGCTTGCGCCTATATATGTAGGGTCGCAAATCGTATAATTGCCGTCCTCAAGGGTGAAGTAATCGCCATTGACTGTTGTATTGAACTTAACAGCTGTCGCCAAGTGCCCTGGGTAATACACAAGTACAACCTCTAGACCCAAAAGGTCACGTACCAAAATAGAATAGAGAATCGAACGGTCTTCGCAGTCGCTATATGGGAAATATATAGTCTCGTCAGCAAATAGTGAACGCTCGTAGCCAAACTGTTCTTCGTCTGTTTTGTAGTCGAAAGAGTGCTGAACAAACGATATTAGGATATTTGCTGCCTCTGTTTGACTCTTACCCTTTATCGCAGCCTTTAGCTCTGGATATAGGACATTCTTAACGCTAGAGCTTAGCGAACGTACTGAATAGATATTCCAATCGTTTGTGCGAGGGAAATTGTCGTAGAAGTCCATTAGATTGCCATTGATTGTAAACTCGATAGGGTTCATACTAAAGTAATCAAATGAACGGCTGCGCTTAACGTTCTTGTTTGTGGCAAAGAGAGTCTCTTTACTAGAGTTTATCTTGAAGCCTTGTTCTTGAGGGAAGGCTCTATTAAAGATGTAGTACTGATTGTTTCCTGATATATTAGAGTCTATAACGTAGAATTTAGTGCCATCAATTGTTAGGTAATTGTAGCGATATACGTCTGAGTCAAATGGAATGCTAAGGATGATTGTAGAGCCTGTGCGTGCCATTCTTACTTGATAGCCCGATTGTGTAAGGAGATACATTTGCATAACTCTAGCTTCGTTCTTCTTAGATGAGCCAAAGAATGACTCAGCCATTTCTTCTAGGAAACAATAGTAGCCCCAGTCGCAGAGTTGTAGTTTCTCTCTCCACGATAGGCAGTCGTTCACAAGGGCGTTGTACTGCTCGTCTGAGAGCTTTTGCCAAGCGTCTGCAACGGCATTCTCGTCATAGCCCGATAGGGTGTATTTCTGTGAAGTCTTAAGAGATACACCACACTTTGTGCCGTAGTACGTAAACTGGAACGCATCTGCTGGAATAGGAAGATCCACTACCTCTGGAGTTGGCTCAGGAACAGGAGTAGGTGTAGGTGTAGGTGTAGGTGTAGGTGTAGGTGTAGGTGTAGGTGTAGGTGTAGGAACAGGTATAGGTGTAGGCTCTGGGGTAGGTGTTACCTCAGGAGCAGGCGTAGGTTCAGGAGTAGGCTCAGTCCTGCGATCTGGAGTCTTCTTTACATCTATATCTGGAAGAGGTTGTGTAGGAAGGTCTGGGGTAGGCGTTTTAGGGTCTAACTCCTCACGAGGCTTAACGTCTAGAAGTTCCTCGTCCTCTTCGAGCATATCGAGGTCTGTGCGCCTGTAATCGGGTATTGGCACAATCGGATTAGGTTGTGGCACAGTAGGATTGCGCTCGATAACCTTATCAAAAACTATTGGCATCGGCTCAGTTGGAGCATCGTCTGGGTCGGCGATTGATGGCTTTGGAGGTTCTGGCTCAATAGGTGCAGGCACAGCTGGCTCGACTTTCTTTGCCTCCCACGTGCCACGCATATAGTTTGCGAACTCATCATTAATTTTACTCCGATATTCTGAGTATTCCTTTGCTCGCTGAGATTTATACTCCTTGTACTCATTTTGCGCTTGTTTCTTATACTCCTCCCAGCTCTGAGCATAGAGAGCCTGTGAAGCAAAGACTAGAATTAGCGTTAGTAATAACTTTTTCATTGGTTAACTGTAATTTAAAGGTTTAATGGAACTTCAATAAAACTCCAAAAGTTTTGGTGTCAAGCACTAGAATCTTGTGTAAGAACACTGTCGTATGACTCTTTGAAGAGGACTTATGAAAAATGACCCCTCAAAAAAAAGTATGACTTTAATCCTCTAGTTTCTACACCCTCTCACTACAAAGATATAACTAAATTTTTATAGAACCAAATTTATAGGCAACTATCATACTCTTAGGGCGTTCGTATATGATGACTTTTCCTTTCCCAGAACTCCTTTTAGATATCTCTCGTTTCCTTTTGGGCGTTTTTTATGACTCAAATAATTAGGAAAATAAAATAAATTATGTATCTTTAGGGGTGCTTAATGTCTACTTTGATTTTTTGCACGATTGTATAAACTCAAAAATCCTTTTAAGTATTTAATGCTATGAGAAAAAATATTATTCTATCGCTTATTATACTATGTGCCACAGTGGGGGTGTGCAGTGCACAGCAGGACAGTCTTCGTGTCTCAATACTTGGAGACTCATACTCGACTTTCGAGGGGTGGCTTCATCCTAAAACAAACTACGTGTGGTACTTCTCTGACGATACTCGTGGCGATAAGACCGATGTGAGAAATGTCGAGGAGACGTGGTGGTGGCAGTTCGTAGAGAACAATGGCTTTAAATTAGAATACAATAACTCGTCGTCGGGGACTACTATATGTAATACGGGGTATAAGGGCGAGGAAGTTTCTCATAATGCCTTCATCGCTAGGGTAAATGACCTGGGAGACCCCGATATTATCCTGATTTTTGGAGCGACTAACGATTTGTGGGCTGGCTCACCACTTGGCGAGTTTAAATATCGCAAATGGACGAAACAGGAACTATACTGTTTTAGACCCGCTATGTCGCTGCTTCTCTCTTCGACTTTGGAGAGATACCCCAAAGCAAAAGTCTTCTTTATCCTAAATAACCTTATAGACGGAGAAATGCGTGAGAGTATCTTGAAACTCTGCAAACACCACAAAGTCGATTGTATAGAGCTAGAGGGTATAGATATGCTTACAGGACACCCCTCTATTAAGGGTATGAGCCAAATCAGTAGTCAACTCTCAGACTACATTTTGCCACGACTCTAAAACGTATTTTCATAAAAATTCTATAAAAAATATAACTATGTATAAATTTGATAACCGTATTGTAGTGACCCTCGACGCAGGGGGAACTAACTTTGTTTTTGGCGCAATGCAGGCTAGCGACTTTGTTGTTAAGCCTATAACTCTTCCTTCGCTATCGGACGATTTGGACAGGTGTCTAGGTCAGCTTGTTAAAGGTTTTAGCGAAGTTATAGCGCAGCTTAAGACTGCGCCAGTGGCTATTAGCTTTGCCTTCCCTGGCCCTGCCGATTATGAGGGTGGGATTATCGGGGGGTATCTGCCTAACTTTCCGTCGTTCCGTCAAGGTGTTGCCCTGGGGGCTTTCCTTGAAGATAAGTTCGGTATTCCTGTCTATATAAATAACGATGGAGACCTCTTTGCCTATGGCGAGGCTCTTGCAGGCAAGCTCACGGAAGTTAACGCTAGAGTGGCTGAGCTGGGCGGCTCTAAAACCTTTAAGACACTTATAGGCTATACCTTTGGAACTGGTTTCGGAGTGGGGCACGTCTATGACAAAGTTCTCCACAGAGGAGATAACTCGTGTGTCGAGACTTTCTGTTTGAAAAATAAATTTGACGAAAACCTTATTGTCGAAGAAGGAGTCTCTGTAAGGGCTATTAAGAGAGTATATGCTGAACTATCAGACATACACGACCCAAGCCTAGAGCCTAAAGACATTTTTGATATTGCCGAAGGTGTACGTGAAGGTAACAGAGAAGCTGCAATCGCTGCATTCGAAAGGTTCGGAGAGACGGCTGGTGATGCCATTGCTACGGCTGTGTCGCTCATTGACGGCATCGTCGTTATCGGAGGAGGCATAACAGCTGCGAGGAAATACATTCTCCCTTCGCTACTAAAGGAAATGCGCTCTTGTCTCTCAACTCTTGGAGGCGATAGCGTTCAGAGAGTACAGCCTAAGGTCTATGATTTGGATGACGTGCACGAATTCGAAGAATTTGCTCGTGGCAAGGCTCGACCTATTAAGGTCTATGGCACGGATAGGTTTGTTAATTATGACGAGGAGAAGCGTGTGGGTGTAGCTATCTCAGCTATCGGGGCTTCACGTGCTATCTCTCTTGGAGCTTATAACTTCGCCCTTAGCCAAATAGATAAAACTTCGAATAATTAGAAGTCCTCAAAACAAACAAAAAAGGAATAACAAAATAAAAAAAACCTAAAAAAATGAAAAGAGTATTATTTATAATCTTAGCGGTTTTGGCTATCTCGTGTGGTAGTCATCAGGAGATGATTAAAGTCGCAATTATCACTGGAGAGAACGATAAATCTTATGACCCAAACGTACTGCAAAAACATCTTTTGGCTCTCTTGGAGGAGAACCCTACCTTTGTGACAGATACGATTAGATACACATCGAAGGAAGAGTTTGCTCCAAAGTTTACTGATTATAACGTTATAATCCTAAACCTTAACCCTAATTCGCCTTGGAGCGATGCTACAAAGCTAAGTTTTGAGCAGTATATGGCTGGTGGCGGTGGGCTTGTTATAATCCACGAAAATAACAATAACTTTCCCCAGTGGAAGGAGTTTAATCGAATGATAGGTCTAGGAGCGTGGGAGGGTCGCACTGAGAAGGATGGACCTTTTCTGTACTACAAGGATGGAGAGTTCGTGAGAGACTATTCTCCTGGTGATGCAGGCAAACACGGAAGTAGAGAACCCTTTACGATATATGTCCGCAATAGCGAACACCAGATTATGCGTGGACTCCCTCTAGAATGGCTTCACGAATTTGACGAACTGTATGGAGATATGCGAGGACCAGCAGAAAATATTACACCTTTGGCGACTGCTTTTTCAGATGCCGAGACTGGCGGTACTGGCAAGGAAGAACTCGTGATGTTCACAATAGACTATGGCAAAGGACGTGTATTCCAGACGACACTAGGGCATACAACCACAACGTTTGATGACTCACACAAAAATCGAGGATTCCACGTGACACTCCTACGAGGCATTGAGTGGGCTGCTACTGGCGATGTGAAACAAACAGTCACATTCTAGAAATTCGATAAGTAAATACTTAAAGCCACACAATAGCTTAGAGAGGCGATTTGAAAAGAAAAATGAAATAAATATTAAAATAATTTTGTTTTTTAGAAATATAATAAATATTTTTGTCGTATGAAAATGAATAAATATAATAATTTTAATGACATAGCTACTTCTAGCCATCATCATTACCATCATCTCCGCTCGTGGCAGGGATAGGTTTTGTATGCGTGTATATCATTAAATATTTTTATACTTACATATTTCAAGACTCATCCTTGTGAAAAGGGATGGGTCTTTTTGTTTTACTGTATGTTATGAAGCATTCCCTTACAAAGGTGTTGAACGAAAAAACAAACTAAAAAAATAAATTCAAATCCAAAGAATTATGTTAAGAATTGCTATCCAGGCGAAGGGTCGTCTAAATGAACAATGTGTGTCTATGCTCCGTGAGGCAGGTATCGGAGTGGTAGAGAGCAAAAGAAAATTGATTTCAAAAACTAAAGGATTCCCTATGGAAGTTCTATACCTTAGGGATGACGATATCCCTCAGGCTGTGGCTATGGGCGTGGCGGATATAGGGATTGTGGGGCAGAACGAGGTAGCTGAGAAGGGTTTCGATGTTAGGGAAGTTCTGCCACTTGGCTTTGGCGGTTGTAGAATCTCGCTTGCTGTGCCTAAAGCGGTAGACTATAAAGGACTAGAGTTCTTTGAAGGCAAGAGAGTAGCTACTTCTTATCCCTCTATTTTGCAAAAGTTTTTTGATGAGCAGGGAATTAATGCTCTTATTCAGCCCATAGCTGGCTCTGTGGAGGTTGCCCCTGCGGTGGGTATGGCTGATGCAATTTTTGATATCGTTTCTTCGGGCGGTACGCTTGTCTCAAATGGACTTATAGAGGTAGAGAAAATCTTTAACTCTGAGGCTGTACTTATATCTGGTGGAGAGCTATCCGCCGAGAAACAAAGTGTGCTCGACCAATTGGTCTTCCGCTTAAATACAATTCTTGAGAGTAAGAATATGAAATATGTTCTTATGAATCTCCCAGAAGATAAGATTTCAGAGGCTATCGACATTCTCCCAGGTATGCGTAGCCCTACGGTTTTGCCGCTTGCACTTGACGGGTGGTGTTCTATTCACACGGTTATAAGTGAATCGTCGCTGTGGGACTCTATCGAACATCTTAAGGCTATCGGAGCGGAGGGTATTTTAGTGCTGTCGCTCGAAAATATGATACGATAAATTTTTTAGTGGACTTTTAAAATTGATTTTATGAATACTTTAACAATTTATAACAATCCGCAGCGGTGTGAGTGGGATTCTCTCTTGAAGAGAAATATTCCACAGGACAGTGAGATAGCCAGCAGCGTGGCAGAGATTCTCTCAGCGGTTCGAAGCGGTGGAGATAAAGCTCTTAGAGAAGTTGTGGAGAGAATAGAGGGCGTTTGTTTGCAGAGTTTTGAGATTAGTGCAGAGGAATGTCAGAGAGCTAGCGAAAGTCTCTCAGAGGAGCTGAAAGAGGCTATCTGTGTGGCGAAAGGTAATATCGAGAAATTTCACTCTTTGCAGAGGTTCGTGGGGGTAGATGTCGAGGTTATGCCTGGGGTAAGGTGTATGCAGAAATCTGTTCCTATTCGTAGAGTGGGCTTATATGTGCCAGGGGGAAGTGCTCCGCTATTTTCTACTGTTCTGATGCTAGCTATCCCTGCAAAGCTCGCAGGGTGTAAGGAGATTGTTCTTTGTTCGCCTGCTAGAAATGGGGCTATAGGTATAGGCGTTTAGACCGCACGCACTACAGCGTGCTACCAAGCCGTTTTGGTTCATTTTGAACCATCCTAACTATAAGGTTATCGAATATAACCTCCATATTTGTCCGTCTATT
>JAWXTN010000034.1:0-26096 GCA_044433515.1 Rikenellaceae bacterium
AGGTGGCCTAGCCCCAACAGCCTAGCCCCAACAGCCTAGCCCCAACAGCCTAGCCCTATACGACCTACTCCTAATAGGCTAATCCCGACAGTCTAATAAAAATAGCCTAAATACAATAGCCCTACTCTCCCTTTAGGCGTACTGCCTCACCCCTCAGCTCACTGACAATATTCTGAAGCTCTGGAACTGCAATAAGATTCGTCGTTTCGCCTGGGTCATCCACAAGGTTATAAAGAGACTCCTCATACCACCGACTCGCTGGTATCAGTTTCCAATCACCTTTGCGCACAGTGATATTACCAGGGTTATCCTGCGTAACGATATACGGACGATACTCAGCTGCATTCTCCTTCACAAAAAGCTCCGCAGCACTACGGCTGTCGTGCAAAGAACCTCTGTAAGGCTCACTTCCCGTTATATCCGCCACGGTAGCGAGCATATCCATATAACAGAACCTCTGCTGCTGTACAAAAGGAGTCTTTAGCATAGCCCCCCAATGAACAATAAACGGCACACGAGAACCGCCCTCATACAGCGAATACTTCTCTCCCCTGAGGCCTCCAAATGGGTCGTGCTCGCCTATCTCCTCAGCCGCTCCATCTAGATACCCCTCCTTAACCATAGGTCCATTGTCACTTGTCACAATAATAATTGTATTGTCATATAGCCCTCTCTGTTTGAGTGCAGCGACAACCTCACCGACACAATAATCAAACTCCTCTATCACATCGCCATAAACCCCAATCTGGCTATGCCCCCTAAACCTATCACTAGCAACACGTGGCTCGTGAGCCGTATGAGTCGCATAATAAAGAAAGAACGGCTCGTCCTGACTGCTGTCTATAAAACCGATAGCCTTTTCTAGAAAATCCTCACTCATATTCTCGTCAATCCAGCGAGCCTTACTGCCGCCCTCCATCCAACCGATACGCCCTATACCGTTTACAATTGTGCCGTCGTGTCCCTGATAGTGCATTAATTTAAGAAGCTCAGGATTCTCTGCTCCCGTAGGCTCATCCCCTATTTTCTCAGTATAAGAAACGACAATAGGGTCACTAGTATCAAGCCCCACTGTCAAATCGTTCTCCATATAAATTGTAGGCACACGGTCATTCGTAGCAGGGAAAATAAACGAATAGTCAAACCCCACAGCCTTCATACCACTTTCGACATTCTCGTTAAAATCGACAGGCTTTTCACTAGAGCCAAGCCCCAAGTGCCACTTACCTACAATCGCAGTCCTATACCCTGCACTCTTTAGCTGTTTAGGCAGTGTATTCCTAGAGGTATCAATCGTAAGAGGGGCATCGCCTGGGAGTATCCCCACTCCCTTACGCCAAGCATACTCACCTGTCAACATAGCATAGCGAGTGGGCGACGAAGTAGAAGCCTGAGAATAAGCATTCGTAAAACGCACGCCACTAGCAGCCAAGCTATCGACACTAGGCGTATTAATCTTCGTAGCTCCATAGCAGCTCAAGTCTCCATAGCCTATATCATCTGCTACAATCATAACAATATTCGGGCGTGGGCTACCCTTCTCTATACATCCACAAAGCGAAGAGGCTGCGCCACACGCTAGTAATAGTGTTTGAACTTTCATAAGAATTGTTTTTATGCGGGGAGCTTTTAGGAGTCTCCCTTTAAGGTGTTTATTCTTAAGGGGAGTTCTAATAACTGGCTTTTTTTTGATTTTTGATTATAAGGCTTTAAATTTGGATTTTTTAAAATGCAAGCGTAGGGATTCCTACGGTGCATTTTCAAAAATTCGAAGATGAAGTCTTAGAATTAAAAAGCATTAAAGTCCAGTTTTTAGAAGTTCCCTTAAATAAGGAGAGTTCTGCAGAACTCCTCTAAATTTATATCGCTTCGTAAATGTAAGAATTATTTCTCTGCAAATCAAACCCTTTTTCCATAAAACTTTAAATCCCTCGAAAAATAGGGGACAAATTTCCCAAAAAAGAGTTACCTTTGCCCACAGTAAAACCTACAACAAGATTAGAGCAGGCTTATACACAAGCGACATCTCACACACAACTGCTTATCCAAAGGTTTTTACACAACTAATTTTCTAGAACCTACAAACCGAAGTGGACTCAAAAACTAAAAAAATAACAGAACTAGGCGAAAAGCCAATAGGCAAACTACTTTTACAGTATGCCCTACCTGCGATTATCGCTATGACCGCAACGTCGCTCTACAATATGGTCGACAGCATCTTTATCGGGCACGGAGTCGGGGCACTCGCCATTAGCGGACTTGCTCTATCCTTTCCCCTTATGAACCTTGCAGCAGCCTTTGGCTCACTTGTAGGGCTTGGCGGCGCAACGATTATATCGCTAAGACTTGGGCAAAGAGACTACAAAACAGCCCAAAAAGTTCTCGGAAATATAGTCGTTCTAAACCTTATTATCGGCATTCTCTTTGGCGGAGTAGTCCTTTCAATGCTAGACCCAATACTATATTTCTTCGGGGCAAGCGAAGCGACCATAGGCTATGCTCGTGAATATATGCAGATAATCCTTTACGGGAATGTGATAACCCATATGTTTATGGGGCTTAGCGGTGTGATACGTTCGGCTGGTCATCCCAAAATGGCAATGGTCACAACCCTCTGCGCCGTTCTCCTAAATATAATACTAGACCCTATCTTCATCTATCTATTCGATATGGGCATCCAAGGGGCTGCTTTCGCCACAATCCTAGCACAAGCGGTCTCACTTTACTGGCAGATAAGAATCCTAAGCAATAAAAAGGATGTACTACATCTCAAAAAAGGAATTTTCAAGCTAAAAAACAGCATAATAAAGAGCATCCTTTCGATTGGTATGTCTCCATTTCTTATGAACTTTGCAGCTTGTATTATTGTAATTTTCATAAACAAAGGACTCAACGAATATGGAGGTGACTTAAATGTCGGAGCTTATGGCATTGTCAATAGGCTAGCCTTTATCTTCGTTATGATTGTGATGGGTATAAACCAGGGTATGCAGCCAATAGCAGGGTATAACTATGGGGCAAAGAACTTTAGCAGGGTTATCTCTGTATTTAAGTTGTCCGCCATAGCTGCCACCTGCATTACCTCTTTAGGTTTTATAGTAGGTGTATTCTTCCCCGAAGCAGCAGTCAGGCTATTCACCACTGACGAGAGTCTTATAACTCTTTCGGTAGAGGGTATGAGAATAACCTTTTTACTCTTCCCTATTATAGGTTTTCAGATGGTTTCTGCGCACTATTTCCAGAGCGTCGGCAAGGCACAGAAGGCAATCCTTCTATCCCTTTCCCGTCAGGTATTATTCCTACTGCCAGCCATCATAATCCTTCCACAGGTATTTATACACCACACCGACCTACAGCCGAGCTGGGGTATCTGGTGCGCAATTCCATTTTCCGATTTGCTATCATTCATACTCACGACAACACTCATATCTATAGAACTTAAGAAGATTAACTCAAAACCCATAAGCACAAATGAATAAATTATATGTCATAAATCTGGGACGTGAGCTTGGCAGCGGCGGCCGTCAGATTGGCGAAGTTGTAGCCTCTCGATTAGGTATTAAGTTTTACGACAAAGCTCTCTTAAGGTTAGCAGCAGAGCATAGCGGGCTCTGTAAAGAGTGTTTCGAAAAGGTCGACGAGAGCACATCGAAATGGAAGATTAGCGAACTAGTGGACTTTGTCCGCAACCAGTTTTCGACCTCTGCAAACCCTTCGGGCGACGTACTAGGCGAGCAGTCCATCTTTGAGATTAGCAGCGAACTTATCGCCACTCTTTCAGCCAATGACTCGTGCCTATTCGTAGGGCGTTGTGCCGATTATATACTCAGAGAACATCCTTGTGCTATAAACATATTCATCTCTGCAAACCAGAGCGACAGAGTAAAGCGCATAATGGAGCTAAACGATATAAGTGAGTCAGAAGCCACAAAGAAGATAAAGGAAATCGACGGCAAAAGAGCCGCCTATTACAATTATTATAGCACTAAGACGTGGGGCAAGGCTTCAAGCTATGACCTATGTATTAACTCCTCAATCCTCGGCATAGAGGGCACGGCTGAGTTTATAATCGACTACGTGAAACAGACAATAAAGAGATAAGAATATATGCAAGTAACAAAAAACTCACTAGGCTATTGCCTCCTAGCAATTCTCGCAACGACCCTATGGGGTTCAGCCTTTGCAGGGGCAAAGATAGGTTTTGAGTATATGCCTCCTATTATGTTATCGGGGGTTCGTTTCACACTTGCAGGTCTGCTGCTTGTACCTATGATTTTTTTAATGCGCATCAGCTGGAGGGAGAATATGCAGCACTTAAAGTTTATGCTACTCTTTGGCTTTATCCAGACGTTTTTGCAGTACGGCATCTTCTTTATGGGGCTAAATCTTGTACCAGGGGCAATATCGGCAATTATCATTGGCGCAGGTCCACTCTTTACGGCAGTACTAGCGCACTTCACCCTGCACAATGACAAGTTCACTGGGCGCAAGGTCTTTGCAGTACTACTGGGCGTAGCAGGGGTTATCTTCATAAGTCTCAGCGGCAGCTCAATGGAGAATACCTCAGAGCATTTCTTTGGAGGTGTAGGGCTACTTATCCTGAGCAATATTATAGGCTCATATACCAATATTATGGTCGTAAAGCGCAAGAGCTCACACATATCTCCCGTATTCCTCACAATGTTTGCAAACTTCACAGGTGGGGTTATGCTCCTTATAACAGGACTGACAGTAGAGCCTTTAGAGGCGATAATCTCGCCTCTGCCCACAGAGTTTTACTTCGCACTACTATGGCTAGCCATCATACCAGCAGGAGGCTTCTCGATATGGTATTACCTACTCTCACGCCCAGGGGTCAAGGTCTCTGAGCTAAATGTATGGAAATTCCTTATACCACTCGTGGGTGTAGTGCTTAGCTGGTGGCTACTCCCTGGCGAGAGTCCATCGTGGAGTGTAGCCATAGGCATAGCCATAATTCTTTGTTCAGTTGTGGTACTTCAGATACCCTTTTCGCTCTCAAAAAAGAAAAATTTATGACCACAAGCATTTTCAGTTACAAGAAGTCGTTTCTTATAACGAGCATTTTTTTCTTTATCCAAGGGGTTATATTCGCCACTTGGGCAAGCCGCATAATAGACATCAAGAGCACTTTGGAGCTTAGCGACGCAGTACTTGGGGGTGTAATCTTTGCCATTCCTGTGGGGCAGTTATCTTTGATATCTCTCTTTACGTGGGCTGTGAATCGTTTCACGTCGCTTCGTTCGCTTTGTTTCACATCTGTTGCCCTACCTTTGAGTCTGGTGGGTGTCGGCATTGCTGGCAGCGGTTTGGTGGGCAGTGGGATTGTACCCCTTATCGTTGCCCTATTTTTCTTTGGAGCATTCACAAATTTTAATAATCTGTGTATAAATACCCAAGCGATTAATGTAGAGAAGCTTTATAGCAAGAGTGTAATGCCCACCTTTCACGGTATGTGGAGTCTTGGGGCATTTAGTGGCGCACTGTTAAGTTTTGCACTGACATCCGTTAGGGTAAGTATCGTGTCACACTTTGGGATAGTGGCTATTCTATGCAGCCTCTTTGCGCTCTATTTCTCTAGGGGTCTTATATCGGAGGATATCAAAGGGGAGTCTTGTTCTACGGAAAAGGGAGGAGGAATCCTTAAGAGCATTAACTCCTCGATATTACTTCTTGGGGTTATCTCATTTGCAGCAATGATGTGCGAGGGAACAATGTTCGATTGGAGCAATATCTATTTTCAGGATGTTGTAGGCGCACCCAGCAGTTTAGTTCCTTTGGGCTATATCGTTTGTATGTGTACTATGACAATCGGGCGTTTTATCGCAGGCATCTTCATATCTCGTTATGGCAGCATAGCGGTTGTACGCACCAGTGGCATTCTTATAGCAGTGGGTCTGACTCTAGCGGTAGCCTTCCCGAATATGGTTTCGACAACCATAGGCTTTACGATAATAGGCTTTGGCATATCCTCAAACGTACCTGTATGTTATAGCCTAGCAGGCAGATTATCAAACGTAGCTCCAAGCATAGCCATAGCAGCGGTATCGACGATTGGATGTTTTGGCTTTCTCATCGGGCCACCGATAATAGGCGTTATCACTCAAGCAATAGGCCTACGCTTCACCTTTGGGCTAATCATTATCCTAGCCCTCAGCATCATCTATCTAGTAGGCAATCTAAAAGGCTCTCCCAAACAAAACAGCTAACCCACCCTCCTAGAACCTACAACCTACAACCTAACACCTAATACCTTACACCTACAACCTAACACCTAAAACGCCCTCACCAGAATAAAGTAAGCCGCCCCTGCCAGATACCCACAAAGAGCCATCAGAGAGACATTCTTAACATACCAGCCGAAACTTATCTTTTCGATACCCATTACCACAACACCCGACACGCTACCGATAATAAGCACACTACCGCCCACACCTGCGCAGTAGGCAATAAAGTGCCAGAACGTACCGTCTTGAACGAATGCTGCTGCATAAGAGCCCACTTCGACAGCCGAGGGGTCAGCCATCGGATACATACCAATAGAGGCAGCCACAAGGGGCACATTATCGACAATGGAAGACAGAAGCCCAATAATTATATTAGAGGCGTAAATATTATGAACCTCAGAGTCAAGGAACATAGCTACAGACTCCAAAATCCCCATACCTTTAAGTGCGTCAACGGCAAGGAGAATACCCAAAAAGAACAAAACAGTAGGAGTATCTATATGGCGTAGGACACGAGGCACACGCTGCTGATAGACCTCTTTAATACCTTTCTCACGTGTATAAGTTATCTCTGTATATATCCAGAGTATTCCCAGCACAAGGAGTATGCCCATAAATGGAGGCAAGTGCGTAAAGCTCTTAAAGAATGGCACAGAGACCAACCCCATAATTCCCAGAACAGTTATAGAGAGCCTTTCCCCTCTAGGCATTAATTTAATTATACTATTAGGATTTGAGTCCCCTGCCACAGCATTCTTCTTAAGGACACCGTGCAGAAGTCTAGAGGCTATAAAAGTAGGAACGATACAGGCGATGAGCGAAGGTATAAAGATAGATGTCACTATACTAGAGGCAGTAATATTACCCTTGACCCATAGCATAATAGTTGTGATATCTCCGATTGGCGACCACGCTCCGCCGCTGTTTGCCGCAAGGATAATTGTTGCCGCAAAGAGCCATCTCTCTTTATAGTTTGGAATAAGTCTCCTTATGAGCATTACCATAACGATAGCCGTTGTCATATTATCGAGAATAGCCGATAGGAAGAATGTAGAGAGAGAAATAATCCACAGAAGTTTTGTTTTATTGCCCGTTGTTATACGGTTTGTCACAAAGGCAAATCCACCGTGAACATCCACTACTTCGACAATAGTCATCGCCCCAATAAGGAAAAAGAGCGTTTCGGAAATCTCGCCCAGCGACTCCACAACCTGACTCGATACGATAAACTTAAGACACTGCTCCACGTAGGGCAATGAGGCAGCCGAAGGGTTATGTCGAAGGAAGTCGGCAAAAGCATTGGGGTTATGTTCGGCAGCCGCCTCTGGCATAAACAGCGCATAACAAGTCCACAACAATACACCCATAACAAGAGCGACCCCTGCCTTATTAACCTTTAACTGATGTTCGAACGCAATGGCGATATAGCCAAGCAAAAAGAGCACTACAACAAGAATAATCATAACTATAAATACCTTTCTTTAAATTATAGAGAGAGAAGAAAAAGAGGTCTCTCCCCTGTGAGTTGTAATTTAAGTGACCCTAAAAGTCGGCGGCAAATATATATAATTCTTAGCTACTAAAAAAAACTATTTTTAAATTATTTTCAAAACCCGAAAACTTCTCGGAGACTCCCCCCCCGAAAAACAAAATGAAGGGCAGCCGCTCAATACGTCTCCCCTTCAAACATATAATCCACAAGCCCCCCCCACCTAACACCTAACACCTAACACCTAAAACCTAAAACCTACAACCTAACAAAGTCAAAGCCGCACTGTGCCCCACCACTACGAGTAGCACTCCACGTCATAGTCTCGCCTACAATTTCAATCTCCCAGCCCTCAGCACTTGTTGTGCCGTCAGACTCAGTCCACTCAGTAGCTAGCAGGTTACCCATTGTGTAATACAACCCATTATTTGAGGTGTCTTCAATCCACTCATCGCCCTCGCCCGCTGTATAGAAGCGAAAGACACCCGTACGCAAATACTCACAACGAATCGTATCATAGGGCACAGCCACCTCGCTGTCAGAGCTTACAACACCCTGCCACAGCCCGATAATATCAGAGCTATAATCCACCTCGCTACGAATACCCTTATACGACGAGAGATTACTTAAATCATAGCCTCCCTCGACAACCTTAATCTCCCGATAAGAGAGTATATCGCCGCTCTCACCCAGTAACTCACCCTGGCTTATAGTTCCTTCTATATGAATGTCGTCACTCTCGCTCACGAGATAAATCGCCCCATCTTTTACAACATAGCTCACACCCTCCTTTAAGGTGTATAGAGAAGAGCCGTCTTCTGTCTCGCCTCTAGAAAGATAGTCCTCTGTATCATCTGCATTATACCTACACGCAAAATAGCTATTAGTCTCCTTCTCCACACCGTCCGTCATCTTAATTACCCAAACACCCACAAGTTCGCTCTTTGTAATTGCGTTTTCTACCGCAGCATCAACGCTCGCATCCTCACACCCCACACAAATAAATACAACCGCCAAAAGTGCAATAATAATTCTATTCATATATTTTCTTTATCTTTTCTTTATCTAAACTTTTAAATACAAGAGAAGCATCCTTTAGCTCCCAAGCATATAGTTACAAGAGGAGACCTCCCAAACACTATGAGAGTCCTCCTCAGTAATTTTTATTTCAAGCTTTCGCCTCTCATACACAGAGCTACGACTTATGAACGTACCTCAGCACCAATCTTTTCGAGTGCCGCTTTGACATTCGCCATTGAGCGTTCGATATCCTTATCTGTAAGGGATTTCGAAACATCCTCTAACACAAAGCTAAGAGCATAAGACTTCTTGCCCGCTGGGAGCTTGTCACCCTGATAAACGTCAAATATTGTCACATCTTTAAGAAGTTTCTTCTCAGCCCTAGTAGCAGCCTCACGAAGCGCAGCAAAGGTAATATCATTTGAGACTAGTAGCGCAAAGTCACGCTTCACTGGCTGGAATTTAGAAAGTTCCTGAGCCTTAACCTTCACAGTTGAGACAAGTTTTAGAAGTTTCTCCACATCCATTTCCAGATAGTAGACCTCCTGCACTGGCTTAATCTCTGCACCAGCCACTAGTTCTGGGCGCACTAGACCCATCGAGAATAATTCGCCACCTCGTATTGTATAGGTAATCGACTCCGACGTATAGAGGTCAGAATTTGCTCCCTCTACAATCTTACCCTCATAAAAGTTTAGCCCCAACCTCTCAAATAGTTTTTCAATTATTTCCTTTAGCGAGAAGAAGTTTGTAACAACTGTACCATTGTTCCAAGTTTTACGCCCCATATCTCCTACCATAGCGATAGCGAGTTTTTGGTTCTGCGAGTATTTTTTTAGTGGATTTTCACTTTCCGCCTCACCTTTGAAGTAGCAGTTTCCCACTTCAAAAATCTTCATAGCTCCACGCTTTCTTGCGCTATTAAGCGAGATAGTTTCAAGAGCATTAAAGAGTAGCGTCTGGCGCATAACCGACAGCTCCGAACTTAGCGGGTTTATAATCTTAACGCACTGATCTAGGGTCAAGCTCTCCAATCCCTCATAATATGCAGCCCTTGTAAGCGAGTTACTCATAACTTCATTAAAGCCGAGCGAAACAAGCAGTTCAGAGACAGCCCCCACGAGTTTATCAGTTGTAGGGCGGTTACCTGCCGTAAGCACACTTTTAATAAACGAAGGGTTCTCCACATTATTAAAGCCATAGAGACGTAGGATTTCTTCGGCTACGTCAGCTTCTCTCTGCACATCTACACGATATGGAGGAACGCTTAGAACCAGTTCTGCACCATTTTCTTCCACCACTTCAATTTCTAGAGCAGCGAAGATAGTACGAACTATTTCAGTTGGGATATCCTTACCTATAAGTCTATTGATACGTTCTAGGTTAACCTCGACTCTAAAGTTCTCGATTTTTTCAGGATATATATCCACAACTTTACTTGCGACCTTACCCCCTGCCAACTCCTCGATAAGAAGTGCGGCACGCTTAAGTGCATAAGGCAACATATTAACATCCGCCCCACGCTCATATCTCCACGAGCTATCTGTCGATAGTCCGTGACGTTTAGCCGAGCGACGAACATAAGCAGGATTAAAATAAGCACTCTCCAAGAAGACAGATGTAGTCGAATCAGAGACTCCGCTGTCCATACCCCCGAAGACCCCTGCAAGACACATTGCCTCCTCGCTATTACAAATCATAAGGTCGTTATCCTCAAGTGTACGCTCTACACCGTCGAGCGTTACGAACTTAGTACCCTTCCCCACTGTGCGAACCACAATCTCGCCACCCTTTACCTTAGCAAGGTCAAAGGCGTGAAGCGGCTGTCCACATTCGTGAAGCACAAAGTTTGTGATATCCACAACATTATTTTTAGGATTTATACCTATTGCGTTTAGATTTCTTTTCAGCCACTCAGGCGACTCTTTGATTTCTATTCCTTCGATTAGAACCCCCATATAACGAGGAGCAGCCTCAGAGTTCTCAACCCTTACTTTAGCCTCTATATCGCCCTCTTTAAAGCCCTCTACACAAGGAAGAACAGCCTTAGCGTCGCACCCTTCCAAAAGGATAGAAGCCGCCAAGTCACGAGCCACACCATAGTGCGAAGCTGCATCAACACGGTTAGGCGTAAGCCCAATCTCCAAGACCGTATCCGACTCCAAATTAAAGACCTCAGCAGCAGGCGTGCCTGGCGTATAGTCCTTCTCCAAAACGATAATACCGTCGTGCGAATGTCCCACACCGATTTCGTCCTCTGCGCAAATCATACCAAACGACTCAACCCCACGAATCTTCGACTTTTTAATCGCAAAGGGTTCTTCTGCATCAGTTGGGTAGAGCTTTGCTCCCACCGTTGCAACAATTACGCACTGACCAGCAGCCACATTCGGAGCTCCGCACACAATTTGCAGCGGACTGTCTCCTCCCACGTCGACCGTAGTAACATTAAGTTTGTCAGCATCGGGGTGTTTCTCACAAGTGATAACCTTACCTGTAACGAGTCCTTGAAGCCCTCCTTTGATAGCCTCCACAATCTCTACTCCCTCGACCTCAAGACCTGCGGCAGTCAAAAGTTTTGATGCCTTGTCATAGGACAAAGAAGTTTCGATATAATTCTTTAACCAAGCGTATGAAATTGTCATATTCTTTTTTATGTTTTTAATACCACAGAAGTTTTACAAACTTCCCAAAAGTGTATAGCCTATGAAAAGTTAAACCCTGCCGAAATGTTATAATAATTTTAAAGTGCCAAAATTACAAAAAAATATCTAGAATCTATCCAAAAGTGACTCAGTTAATGACATTTTTGAAGGCGAAAGGTTTAAAGACAAAAGTTGTTCGACCATTCGACGTGCTCTTTGCTTTACTCTAGAGTCTAGTTCAGCGGGATAATCAAGCACAAAACCTAGCGACATAATAAGCTGATATTCATAAATCTCAGGCAATACCGCCACTGCCTCCTCAAGCATCGAAACATAGCTAGACACATCCCCTTTCTCTCTTAAATCTATAAGGTCACACAACTGCTGAGCCCCAGGGGCTAATGCCAAAGAAACGGTATCCTTTTTTATATTTCCGAAGAGTTCCGCATAGCTAGACGGGCTGTTAAAAATCATAAAAAGGGAGCTATAAATCACATCTTTGAGTGTCGCCTCAGCCGCCTCTCTATCGTAATAGTCCTTATAATTATCCCTTAGAAACAAAAAACAGTCACTCCCATAGAAGTTCAACCTCCCCGACAGGAACAATTGCTGATGCGAGCGAGAAAGGAGCGTTTCCCTAGACTGCGTTTCCAGATAGGCGGCAGTCAACTGCAAGACTCTGTGATAGTCCTCCTCCTTAAGTTTCTCTGCCGAAGCAGCTCTAAGTATCGTTTGTAACTGCCACACCGAACTTGCGTTAACCGACAGCAAAACGTCGTCGATATGCGCAAGGAAATCCTCTCTAGTCATAGAGTGCCCCACCTTATCTATTGCGTCTCCCTTAGCGTTAAAAACAACTAAAAAAGGGTACTCCGTCACACTATACTGTTGCGCTAGTGCCGCACCCTCACCCGTATCAGTATCGACGCTCACCACCACAAAATCCTCACACAGTTCCCCTGCTCCCTCCAGAATTGAGTGCATCCACTGGCTCTTTCGATTCCACGAAGCGTGGAACTCCAAAAGCAAAAGTTTTCCTTCGCTCTGTGCACACTTTAGGGCATCGAAAGCCGAGCCATCATAGAACTCCACCGTTTTCGAAATTTTCGCACCACTCTCTTGAGCGACTCCACGACTAGGAATCACCATTAAAAATGCTACGAGCACATATAGAAGTCTTTTAGAGTTCATCACAGTTTAAATAACGAATAAAGGTAACAAAAAATTTTCTACAAATCGTAAGGGGAGTTCTAAAACCCTTTCAAAACAAACTCACCTGCACAGAGCTATCCATACAGGTGAGTTATTATTCTTTAATTTACCCCAAAGGGAACATCTAATAATTCCCTAAAGAAACATTGCCATATTATTGGCAGCAGCCATCTTCGCAACCGCCATCGCCACAACCATCGCCGCAGCTACCTTCGCCACAACCGCAGCCACAGCCACCGCCTGTACCGAAGAAACGAGCTGAATCTTCTTCGTTAGACTCTCTCACACCTACAACCGTACCAGTGAAGTTCAAAGTCTTACCAGCCATTTGGTGGTTGAAGTCCATAATAACAGATTCTTCCTTAACTTCTTTGATAAGACCAAGTTTTCTTTGACCTGTGCTAGTACCCATTTGAAGAACGTTACCCACGAATAGAAGTTGTTCTGCTACAACGCCGTCGATCATAAAGATTTCCTTAGGAATCTCCACTACTTCTTCATCGAAATATGGACCATAACCCTCTTCTGGAGTAAGTGTAAATTCGAAAGTTTCGCCTGCTTCTTTACCTTCGATTTGAGCTTCAAAAGCTGGTAGCAACATACCTAGACCATAGATAAAATCAAGTGGTTTGTCAGCATTTGCACTATCTACGATTTCGCCATTTACTTGTAGTTCGTATGCAAGTGATACGAATAGATTTTCTTTAATTTTCATTTGTATATTTTTTGTTTTTTAGAATTCAGTAACAGTATAAGGAGGTACTCCTTTGCCATCCCAAACTCTACATAATTAATATTTTTCAAGCGGACAAAGGTACACTTTTATTGTTTACCACACAAATAAAGTGCACATTTTAAAAGCATCTCCCTATTTGTACGATTCCATAGAAGCACAAGTACACACAAGGTTTCTATCTCCAAAGCCGTTATCTATCTTCGACACATAAGGGAAGAACTTATTCTCGCCCACCCATTCTAGTGGGAAGGCAGCCTTAGCTCTAGAGTAAGCGTGTGCCCACTCCTCGTCACAACGGGCAATCTCAGCAGCCGTATGAGGAGCATTCTTTAGGATATGGTCTTTATCCTCTGTACCCTTGAACTCTTCGCACTCATCTTTAATGGTTAGGAGTGTTTCTATAAATCTATCTAGTTCCGCTTTACTTTCACTTTCCGTAGGCTCAACCATTAGGGTGTCGTGTACTGGGAAGCTAAGTGTAGGAGCGTGGAAACCATAGTCCATCAAACGGCGTGCAATATCGCCACACTCAACGCCATATTCTGCTCTGAGTCTGCGATAATCCAAAATCATTTCGTGACCTACTCTGCCAGTCTCGCCGCTATACACTATCTCAATTTTACCCTTCAGAGCCGAAGCCATATAGTTAGCCGCCACGATAGCCATTTCAGTAGCCGATTTTAGCCCCTCTGCGCCACTCATCTTTATATAAGCATACGTAATGAGCAGAACAAGAGCACTGCCATAAGGAGCAGCCGCAACAGCTGTAATACCCTCCTCGCCTCCGCAAGCCACAAGTGGGTGAGTCGGCAAGAATTTAACCAAGTGTTCTGCCACACCGATTGCGCCAACGCCAGGGCCACCGCCACCGTGAGGTATAGCAAAGGTCTTATGCAGGTTCAAGTGACACACATCCGCACCCATCTGACCAGGCGAAGAAAGTCCCACAACAGCATTCATATTCGCACCGTCATAATATACCTGACCGCCATTTTCGTGCACGATTTGAATAAGTTCACGAATACGGCTCTCGAAGATACCGTGAGTCGACGGATAAGTAATCATACAACAAGCCAAATCGTCTTTATGCTCTTCTGCTTTAGCCTTCCAATCTTCGATATCTATATTACCGTTTTCATCACACTTTGTCACCACAACTTTGAAACCAGCCATCACAGCCGAAGCAGGGTTTGTACCGTGAGCCGAAGCAGGGATAAGAGCTACATTTCTATGACCCTCGCCATTTGCAGCGTGATGTGCACGGATAACCATAAGTCCAGCGTATTCACCGTGAGCGCCCGAGTTTGGTTGGAAGCTCATCTTTGCGAAGCCTGTAATTTCGCTAAGGTCTTTATCCAGCTCAGCTATTAGCTTTTGGTATCCTGCCGCTTGGTCTTTAGGCACAAATGGGTGAATATCGCCCCACTCCGCAAGAGATAGAGGCATCATCGAAGTAGCCGAGTTAAGTTTCATTGTACACGAACCTAGCGAAATCATAGAGTCTGCAAGCGAGATATCTCTGCGCTCCAACTTTTTGATATAGCGCATAAGTTCTGTTTCGCTACGATATTTATTAAAGACACCCTCGCTAAGAATTTCGCTCTGGCGCACAAACTCCCCACTAAACGAAACTTCATTTGCTTTAATATCTTGTTTTGGGAAGTTGTCTCCACCTGCTGCAAGGGCAAAAACCTTTACAACTGCGCACATTTCCTCCTCATCAGATAGCTCGTCGAAGCTAATCCTCACACTGTTTTCGTCAGGATAGAAAAAGTTAAAGCCACTGATTTGTGCCAAATCACGAATGATTGTAGAGTCCTCGACCTCCACTTCGATTGTATCGAAGAAGTTCTCAGCCAATATACTGTAGCCCAATTTTTCGATAGCACTAGCCGCTGCCGCAGCAAGTGTATGACAGTTCATAGCGATTCTACGGATACCCTCTGCTCCGTGATATACGGCAAACATACCTGCCATTGTAGCGAGTAGTGCTTGTGCTGTACAGATATTCGAAGTAGCCTTATCTCTTTTGATATGCTGTTCTCTAGTTTGTAGAGCCATTCTCAGAGCCTTATTTCCTAGTCTGTCGACCGAAACGCCGATAATACGTCCTGGCATAATTCTCTTATAGCTTTCCTTTGTAGCGAGGTATGCAGCGTGAGGACCGCCATATCCCATTGGCAGACCAAATCTACCAGTAGAACCCACTGCGATATCCGCACCCCACTCAGCTGGAGCTTTCAGGATTGCAAGTGAAAGGATATCCACTACAGCCGACACCAAAACATCTTTCTCGTGACACAGTGCAGTAAAGTCTGTATAGTCACAAATCTCGCCATTAGCGGCAGGGTATTGAACGATAGCACCAAACTCACGACCTGTAAACTCATAGTCATAGAAGCTGTCAACCGCTAGTTCGATACCTAGAGGTTCGCTACGAGTAAGTAGCAAATCTAGAACCTGAGGGAAAATATTCTCGTCCACAAACAACAAGTTTTTGCCCTCTTTCACTGCTGCACGACTTCTAGCCGAGAACATCATAGCCATAGCCTCAGCCGCAGCCGATGCTTCGTCTAGTAACGAGCAGTTCGAGATATCCATACCAGTGAGTGAGCACACCATTGTTTGGAAGTTCAAAAGAGCTTCAAGGCGACCCTGTGAGATTTCCGCTTGATAAGGCGTATAAGAAGTGTACCACGCAGGATTTTCAAAGATATTACGCATAATAGTCGCAGGCGTAGCACTAGAGTAATACCCCACACCTATAAGCGAGCGCAATGAACGGTTCTCTTTACCGAGCTGACGGATATGGCTAGCAAATTTTGCTTCAGTCATAGGCTCAGAAAGTTTAAGGGGTTCGTGTAGTCTAATATTTTGAGGGACTACAGCCGAAATAAGTTCTTCAACACTTTGCACGCCAATTATTGAGAGCATTTCGGTAATGTCATTGCCACGAGGACCGATATGACGGTCGATAAATCTATCTTGCATTTTTAGATATATTATAGAATTAAAGTTAATTTTAAAAACGATAGGGGAGTTCTAGGAACTCCTTGATTTTAATTTTTGTTTAATTTGCTGCTTTATTTGGAATTTTCAAAAATGGCTTATAGTGGGTCTATATGACGATTTTGGAAATTTCAAAGAAAGTAGTGAAGTAAATGAATAATTATTTTAAGAAGTTTTTAGAACTCCCCTATAATACAAATCTAACATTTTTTAGCCGCACTGCAAAATTATTGCTCAAAAAGTCAGACAAAAAACAACAAAAAATTTCAGAGCTGTTCTATAATAGAAATTTCCTCTCTCTTACGTATCTCCTTAATAATCCTTTGAGGCTGTAAATCCGCCTCAACCCTACATCTTAGAGGTTCTTCTACCTCTCGCAGCCAACGAATCAGCAATGCCTTATAATCACCGCATATCTCCACAATTTTCAAATCTCTAGCAAGGAAGGAGTTCATAGCCACCCGATAAATCTGACTATCCTCCAAAGTCCAGTTCTCTACAACCTTTCCTCGTGGCTTCGTAAGGTTCACAGTATGGCTAACACCGCTCAGCGAAGTAAAGAGAAAGGCAGGAACTTTGTATCGCAACAAATCATCCGAGACCTTCTGTACTCTATAAAATTTCTTACTGTACGCCTCCTCCATATATTCTTTAAGTTCTCTACCGCTCATTTCGACAACTACAAGGTCGTTATCATAATATAGCACAGAAACAATATTACGAATAAAACACTGCTCAGTAATCGCAGCATCTAAGCGTGAGGGCGAGAATATCGAAAAGTCAGCTCCACTAGCCTCCCTTTGGAAGGTATGAAAGAGAGCCTCAAAATCGGCATACTCATAGGGGTCATACCTCAGCACAGTATCAAAACTGACAAGAGGCGTAGCGAAGTACCGTTTAATAGCTTCGATATCGCTATTAAAGAACTCCGTAAACTCTTTATCTTTCGGGAATAGGCTTAAGTCCCTATACTTTAGAGAATCTACAAAAGCAGAATCCACACCACCTCTCAGCTCTGCACCCAAATAACTCAGCACACGCCCCATAAGTGTCGTGTCGACCTCACCTAGATAGTGACGATAACCCCACCTAAGCGAGTCGGTAACCACCAGCTTCATATCTAGGGCTTCCTCTCTCCACGCTTTAATATAGGTAGAGACAGGCTCTAACGATTCTTCGATATACCAGCCGCTAAGAGGATCAAAGGCAAAGAGTCCTTCGACCTTGACGCATATATCCCTTTGCGCCATAGCTTCAAGCGAGGGTGTGAGTATAAAAATAGCCAAAAGGGCAAAAAATTGTCGTAGCATAATAGCAAAATTACAAAAAGTTTTGTATCTTCGTAAAATTCTGAACGATTATATTTATGAGATTTTTTATAGAACTAGCATATAGAGGCACTAACTTTCACGGATGGCAACGCCAACCCAATGCCACAACGGTACAGCAGACTATCGAAGAGGCACTCTCAAAGCTTCTCAGAGAGGAGTGTGAGCTCGTGGGATGCGGTCGCACCGACACGGGTGTACACAGCAGTTTCTATGTCGCTCATTTCGAGTACGAGGGAGAGAGAGCTTTAGATTCTAAGACAGTTTATCAGTTAAATTCCATACTTCCACGAGATATAGCCATAAAGAGGATTTACCCCTCAGACAAGCACGCACGCTTCGATGCCATAGAGCGAGAGTACACCTACGTTATCTCTAGGACTAAGAATCCATTCTCGAACACGCTAGCGTGGCAGATGACTGGCGAGCTAGATATCGAGGCAATGCAGCAAGCCGCCTCAAAGCTGCTTCTCTATAGTGACTTTAGTTCATTCGAGAAGCTACACTCCGACAATAAGACTTCACTTTGCAAAATTACAAAAGCAGAGTGGGAGGAACACACAACACAACAAAACGACAAAGAACTCGTTTTCACAATAGTAGCAGATAGATTCCTTAGAGGTATGATTCGTCTAATTGTCGGCACGCTTGTAAGTGTAGGCAAGGGTCAGTTAACAGTCAGTGATTTCGAGACTATAATCGAGTCAAAGGATGTACGAAGGGCAAGCGGAGCTGCCCCTAGCGACGGACTTTTCCTCAGCCGAATAGACTACTAGACTATTAGACCACTAGACTTTAAAAGAAAAAAGAACAATAAATACAATAGATAAAATTAACCTAAAAAAAACAAAACTAAAAGCAATGAACATTACAGAACTAAATCCTAAAAACGTTTGGGGTTATTTCGCACAGATTTGCGCTATCCCTCACCCATCGAAACACGAAGAGGCAATTCTTGATTTCCTAAAGGATTTTGCACGTGAGCACAACTTATCATATCGCCAGGATGCTATTGGCAATATAGTGATAGAGAAGCCAGCGAGTGCAGGCTATGAGGACAAAGAGGGGGTTATTTTGCAGGCACACGTCGATATGGTTCCTCAGAAGAATTCTGACACCGATTTCGATTTCACAAAAGACGCTATTCGTCCTCTTATCGACGGCGAGTGGGTTACAGCTGACGGCACTACACTGGGAGCGGACAACGGCATTGGAGGGGCAGCTATGCTAGCGGTTCTATCCGACAATACACTTTGCCACCCACGTATCGAGGCACTTTTCACAGTTGACGAAGAGACTGGGCTAACGGGCGCAAATGCTCTTAGCGACGATATGCTAACAGGAAAAACGCTTCTAAATCTCGACTCTGAGGACGAAGGTGAACTATATGTAGGCTGCGCAGGAGCTGTTAACAACACAGTTACTATGAAATACGACAGCGAGGATATCTTTGCAGGCTATACAACCTATGAGCTTAGCCTTAGAGGTCTTAAGGGCGGCCACTCTGGTATGGAGATTATTCTTCAGAGGGGCAACGCCAATAAACTGATGACACGTTTCATCCGTGAGCAAATTTCAGAGAATAGAATTCGTCTTGTGGAGTTTGACGGTGGCGGTCTTCGCAACGCTATTCCACGTGAGGCTAAGGCAGTGGTAATTGTTCCAAGCGAAAGACTTGAGAAGTTCGCAGAAGCTGTAACGGCATTCGAGGCTACTCTACAAAGAGAGTATGGTCTAGTAGAGGGCGGAGCTAAGTTCACCCTTGCACAAACTAATGCTGCACACACAGCACTTACACCAGAGCACCAGAAAGCAATCATCGCAGCCCTTACGGCTACTCCTAACGGAATTTTCCGTATGAGCGATGCAGTCGAGGGTCTTGTGGAGACTTCTACAAATATGAGCCGTGTGGAGCTTAAGGACGGTGAGTTGTGCATTCTGTTTATGACTCGTTGTATGGTAAATTACGGCAAGAAGGAGCTTAATGCAATGATTCGTTCGGTATGGGAGCTAGCAGGCGCAACAGTTAAGGAAGAGGGCGACTATGACGGATGGGCACCTAATATGGAGTCAAACGTACTAGCAAAGATGCAGAACCTATACCAAGAGCTTTACGGCAAGACACCAGAGGTTAAGGCTATCCACGCAGGTTTGGAGTGCGGCATTATCGGAGCTAAGTATGAGGGCTTGGATATGATATCTTTTGGTCCTACAATACGTTACCCACACTCACCAGACGAGAAGGTTAAGATTGACACGGTTGAGAAGTTCTATGACTTTTTGACTAAGAGTTTGGCAGCCCTTTAGTACAAAGAAAGGTGAATCCAATAAACGAAACACACTTAAAAAAACAAAAATAAAAAAACGAAAAAAGTTATGAGAAAATTTTTGATTATCGCTCTTGCGTTTGCGTCGCTAGCGTCTTACGCAAAGAGTCCAAAAAACAAGAAAGAGGACAAGAAGCCAGAGGCTGCTTATGTATTCACTGACATAAAGACATCACCTGAGAGTTCGGTTAAGAATCAGGCAAACAGCGGCACTTGCTGGGCGTTTTCGGGTCTATCGTTTATCGAGAGTGATTTGATGCGTCAGGGTAAGGGTGAGTATGACCTTTCGGAGATGTGGATTTCACGCCACACATACCTAGGCAAAGCACGCAAGTTCCTTCGTATGCACGGACACAGCAACCTTGGACAAGGGGGTGCTACACACGACGTATTCAATGTAATCGACGAGTACGGCATTGTACCTGAGAGTGTATATACTGGTTTAAATTATGGCACTACACAGCACATCCACGGCGAGCTAGATGCAGCTATTATCGCCTATATGGAGGCTATTGTAACGAATCCTAACCGCACTATCTCTACGGCTTGGGAGGCAGGCCTAAACGGCATCTTGGACGCTTATTTTGGCGCAGTACCAGAGACTTTCGAATATGAAGGCAAAGAGTACACTCCAAAGTCTTTTGCAGCAGAGCTAGGCATTAAGGGTTCAGACTATCAGTCATATTCATCGTTCACTCACCATCCATTTGGCGAGGAGTTTGCGGTTGAAGTACCAGACAACTGGGCTTGGGGTCTATCTATGAATGTGCCTATCGACGAGATGATAGTGATTATCGACCGTGCTATTGACAAGGGCGAGACAGTATTCTGGGCATCGGACGTATCTGAGCCAGGTTTCCAGTACAATAAAGGTTTCTGTGTACTAGCAGAGATGGACGTTAAGAACATTGGCGATTCGGAGAAAGCTAAGTGGAGCGAACTTACAGAGGCAGAGATGCGTCGTGAGATGATGAAGTTCGAGACAGCTGTACAAGAGGAGGAAGTAACTCAGGAGAGCCGTCAAAAGGAGTTTGACAATTTCCAAACTACTGACGACCACGGTATGGTTATCACAGGTGTAGCTGAGGATCAGCGAGGCAACAAGTTCTATCGTGTTAAGAACTCTTGGGGCACTGACCAAATCTACAACGGATATTTCTATGTATCAGAAGCATTTGTAAAGGCAAAAACTACAAACTTTGTTGTACGCAAATAACGACAACACAACAAACATATTAACAGAGAGAGGGGGAGTTTCCGTAAAATGGAAACTCCCCCTCTCTAAATTTATGAGAACTTTTAAAGACTTCCTCCTTATATAACGACAGCATTACAAACCACACCCTAGCGACCCTAGCGACCCTAGCGACCCTAAGGTCTAGCAGCACTGCGACAACAGCCTACAACTTCTTTACAGAGGTTTTCCCCAGTAGCGCAAGCATCTTGTCACGGTGACGTGCAGCAGCGACGAAGTCAAGCTCAGAGGCAGCCTTCTCCATAGCCCTACGCTCCTTCTCAGCTTCAACAGCCCTCTGCTTGTCACTCATAGCCGCATAGGAGTCACCACTATCCGACATAGAGACCTCGTGAGGCTCAAGTGTCAATACTGCACCAGTAAGCGACCCCCGAAGAGCCTTTACCACTGCACGTGGCTCGATACCATTTTCCCGATTGTAGGTCATCTGCTTCTCACGCCTACGGCTACTCTCTTGGATAGTCGAGCGCATAGATGCCGTAACCCTATCTGCATACATAATAACGTGCCCCTCCAAGTGACGAGCTGCACGCCCTGCCGTCTGAGTCAAAGACCTAGCATTACGCAAGAATCCCTCCTTATCAGCATCCATTATAGCCACCAAAGAGACCTCAGGCAAATCCAGCCCCTCTCTAAGCAAATTCACACCCACCAGAACATCGAAAAGCCCAGAGCGCAAATCGTCCAGAATTTCGACTCTCTCCATCGTATCTATATCCGAATGGATATAGCGAGTTCTCACACCCTTCTTCTCCAGATATGCAGAGAATTCCTCCGCCATACGCTTAGTAATAGTCGTAACGAGCACCCTTTGATCCTTAGCCGCACGAATCTCAATTTCGCCCAGCAAATCGTCTATCTGCCCGACAGTGGAACGAACCTCTATCTCGGGGTCAAGCAAGCCCGTGGGGCGTATAATCTGCTCCACCACTGCCCCCTCAGCCCTCTGCAACTCATAGTCAGCAGGCGTAGCACTTACATAGATAGCCTTACTTTGAAGCGACGAGAATTCTTCGAACTTCAATGGGCGGTTATCAATAGCGGCAGGCAGTCTAAAGCCAAACTCCACCAAATTCTTTTTACGAGAGAAGTCTCCGCCATACATTCCGTGAATCTGGGGAATAGTAACGTGGCTCTCGTCAATAAACATCAAATAATCCTTAGGAAAATAATCCAGCAAACAGAACGGACGTGTACCAGCCTCCCTGCCGTCAAAATATCTAGAATAATTTTCGATACCCGAGCAGTAGCCAATCTCCTTAATCATTTCGACATCGTACTCTACCCTACCCTTTAGCCTCTTGGCATATTGATGTTCTCCGACAGACTCAAAGTACTCAATCTGTCGCCCTAGGTCGAGTTGTATCTCTCTGACTGCGGCAGCCGAGCGTTCTTTTGTTGTCACGAAGATATTAGCGGGGTTTATCACAACCTCGTCAAGGTTCGAGAGTCTAGCGCCGCTAATTGTATCAATCTCGTGCAGCGATTCAATTTCGTCGCCCCACTGCACAATACGGTACGCCACATCTCCATACGCCACAAAGACATCAATAGCATCGCCATTAACCCGAAACGTCCCCCTGCGGAAGTCTCTATCCGAGCGACTATAAAGCGCATTGACAAGCTGATGCAGTAGTTTATTACGAGGCAGAAGGTCGCCACGACAAAGGGTAATAGTATTAGTATGAAAATCTTCGGGATTACCGATACCATAGAGACACGAGACCGAACTGATAACCACAACATCCTGCCTACCGCTCAGCAGCGTAGAGGTTGTCGAGAGTCTCATCTTTTCGATATCGTCATTAATAGCGAGGTCTTTTTCTATGTAGACATCGGAGTTTGGGAGGTATGCTTCGGGCTGATAGTAGTCGTAGTACGACACGAAATACTCCACGGCATTATCGGGGAAGAATGCCTTAAATTCGCTGTAAAGCTGAGCGGCTAGTGTTTTGTTATGGCTAAGAATAAGAGTGGGTCTATTAATCTTTTCTATAACATTAGCCATAGTAAAGGTTTTGCCAGAGCCAGTAACACCTAGGAGCACACACGAGTTCCTACCCTCCTCTATATAGTTCACCAGACCATCAATCGCTTGGGGTTGATCGCCAGTAGGTTTATATTCGCTATGTAGTTTAAAGTCCGACAAATTTTATTTTCTCACCTCCATAAATCGTGCAATATATTTGCCGATAATATCGAACTCTATATTAACAACGCTGCCGACTCTAAAGTTATGAAAGTTTGTATGCTGAAAAGTATAAGGAATAATAGCCACGCTAAATTCGCATTCTTTCGAGTCACATACCGTTAGGCTTACACCGTTAACCGTTACCGAGCCTTTTTCAACTGTCACGTATCCGCCAAGAGTTTGCGGCTCGTATTTGAATGTAAAGTACCAGCTGCCGTCCATTTCTTTGATACTCACGCACCTTGCCGTAGTATCGACGTGACCTTGCACGATATGCCCGTCTAAGAGTTTATCGGGTCTCATAGAGCGTTCTAGGTTAACTTTGTCGCCGATTTTGAATTCTCCTAAGTTTGTTTTATCTAGAGTTTCGGCAATTGCAGTTACTGTGTAGTTATTATCTTTTATATCTACGACAGTGAGGCACACACCATTATGGGCAACACTTTGGTCAATATGCAGTTCACTTGTAAAAGGGCAACTAAGAGTAAGGTGAAGGCTGCCGCCTTCGTTGACAAGGTTTTCGACCTTTGCCACTGCTTCAACTATTCCGCTAAACATTGTTATTATATTTTAAAAATTAAAATTAGTTTTGGTTCTGTGGGCTAAAAACTGTACAGTAAGAGCAAGAAGTTAGCACATCGGACAAAGATACACAAATATTACCGAACAAACATAGCCGAGCCTTCACATTTTTTCGCACGGCGAGAAATCTTATTTAAAACGTCAAAAAAGGCAACTATCAGTATGGCAGTTTCTAAAAATTTAGTTATATTTGTGGTTTAGGTTTTTCACGCACTTGTAAAAAACTTATAAAACACAAAAACTGAAAACTTAATTATTAACTTTTAAAACCAAAAATCTATGTTCAAAAAACATCCAAAAGGATTGATAGGAGCAGCACTTGCCAATATGGGTGAGCGTTTCGGTTTCTACATTATGATGGCGATTTTGGCACTGTTCCTTAGTTCGAAGTTCGGGCTAGACAAGAGTGGAGCTACGCTAATCTATGCAGTATTTTATGCCCTTATTTACATTCTTGCGCTTGTGGGCGGTATCATCGCCGATAAGACTAAGAAGTACAAAGGCACTATCTTTATCGGGCTCATACTTATGACCATTGGTTATGCGCTGATTGCCATTCCAACTCCGACACCTGTTCCTAATTTGCCTCTTTATTTGACTCTTACTTGTTTGGGTCTATTTGTCATTGCTTTTGGTAATGGTCTATTCAAGGGTAACCTTCAAGCCGTTGTGGGTCAGATGTACGACAACGACAAGTATAGAGACAAGCGAGATACTGGTTTCCAGATTTTCTATATGTTTATTAATGTGGGTGCACTTTTCGCACCACTTATCGCCATTGCAGTACGTAACTACTATTTGCAGGCGAAAGGCTTCCTATATAACTCAGATATCACAGACCTTTGTCACCAGTTTCTTAGTGGAACAATCACGCCAGAGGCTAGCTCACGTCTAACAACTTTGGCAAGTGAAGTATCTATCGCAGGAGCACCAGCAGATATGAGCACATTTGTTCACAGCTACCTAGATGTATTCAACACAGGTTTCCAGTGGGCATTTGCAACAGCAGTTGTAGCGATGCTTATTTCTATGGGTATCTGGATTAAGAACCGTCGTTCACTTCCTGACCCAAGCCAAAAGGCTGAGATTTCTAAGGATTCGAAGGTTGCGGAAATGAGCACTAAAGAGATTTCACAGCGTATTTATGCTCTACTAGCGGTATTTGCGGTTGTAATTTTCTTCTGGTTCTCGTTCCACCAAAACGGTGTTACACTAACTTATTTTGCTAAGGAGTACACAGATTTGAGCAGTCTAGTTATTCCGCTTGGTTTTGTAGAGATTAAGGGGGCTGAGATATTCTCGTCATTCAACCCACTATTTGTGGTACTACTTACACCAGTTGTCATTGGGCTATTTAGCTGGCTTAAGGCTAAGGGCAAAGAGCCTTCAACGCCTATGAAGATTGGTATCGGTATGGGTATTGCGGCACTTGGTTTTGTTGTTATGTCACTTGGTTCAGTAGGTCTACCAGACTATGCAACAATGACAGCGATGGGCGGTCTTGAAGATGCGGCACGTGTATCTCCAATGCTACTTATCGGCACATATTTGATACTTACAGTAGCGGAGTTGTTCATTTCCCCACTAGGTCTATCGTTTGTATCTAAGGTAGCTCCTCCGAAGTACCAAGGTATTATGCAGGGAGCGTGGTTAGGAGCGACAGCACTAGGTAACCAACTGCTAATTTTCGGTACTATTTTCTATGAGAGCCTACCTATCTGGGCGACTTGGGCTATCTTCGTAGCAGCTTGTTGCATTTCAATGTTCACAATGCTAGGTATGGTTAAATGGCTTAACAGAGTAGCAAAATAACGCACTTCAACCACATAATCTTCAAAGGGGTTTCCGAAATCAGTCGGAAACCCCTTTCTTTTAATGATTAATGATTAATAGGCAACCCCTACCACCTACTTTCCTACTTTCCTACTTTCCTACTTTGTAACCGTCTCCACGATGATGCATTGACAGTGATGTGAGCTATTGGGCTTGCCATTTGTCGGGTAGTAATTCACGCAGGGCGAAGCTTGGGGTGTGAGGTGGTAGTAGTGCGATACGGT
>JAWXTN010000035.1:0-22945 GCA_044433515.1 Rikenellaceae bacterium
ATAGACGGACAAATATGGAGGTTATATTCGATAACCTTATAGTTAGGATGGTTCAAAATGAACCAAAACGGCTTGGTAGCACGCTGTAGTGCGTGCGGTCTAAACGCCTATACCTATAGCGCAAAATCATAGGCAGCGTAAACGCCACTGCTTTAAACTCCTCAAAGGTCTGATAATAAGCATTAATGTCTACGCCCATAACCACACAAACTATGCAGTAAATCACCACAAGAGAGGCAAATGGTATAGAATACCTTAGGAACTTAAAGACTGGAAATTTCTTCGTAGTTATAGAAATCAAACAGTAGTATATCAGCGACATATACCCCAACATACCCGAAAGCAATAGATGAAACGAGAAGTAGCCTGTGACGGGTTCATAACCCTCAATCAAATTTACATACCTCAAAAAGTGAGTGGAGTACGCAGTAAACCACAATCCCAAAACTAGAATCAAAAAATTGCGCCTAAGAGACCTCTTCGAGTATCGCCACAAAAAGGTCATACCAAAAAGGCAAGCAAAGCTCAGCAACAAACAGGCTATATAGGCAATTCTCTCAAGCATATATTTCAATTTTCTAGATATATCTAAAAAATCTAAGGTTTTAAGGTTAAATAAAGGTTATGTAGCAGCTACAATAATACCACTTTTTTGCGAAACACGCAAATTTTTTAAGGACTTTTTTTAATTATTATATTAATCAAAAAAAGTGTGAAATCTATCAAAAAATATTTGCAGTTCCACACTTTTTAAAGATTCATTATTTCGTATAAAATATTTACATATTTCTAAGCCTATACATTAAATCTAAAGTGCATAACATCGCCGTCCTGAACAACATACTCCTTACCCTCAACACCTAGCTTACCTACCTCACGGATTGCCGCCTCACTGCCATACTTTACGTAGTCTTCGTATTTTATTACCTCGGCACGGATAAAACCACGCTCAAAGTCCGTATGAATTACACCCGCCGCCTGAGGAGCTTTAGTGCCTTTAGTGTATGTCCAAGCACGTGTCTCAACCTCGCCAGTAGTAAAATATGTCTCCAAATCCAAAAGCGAATAAGCCGAACGAATAAGGCGTGCTACCCCACTCTGCTCCAAACCCAACTCTTCAAGGAACATCTGACGGTCTTCATAGCTCTCAATCTCTGAGATGTCTGCCTCAATCGCTGCTGCCACAACTAGCACTTCCGCCTTCTCATCTGCCACTGCTGCTTTCACAGCTTCGCTATACTCATTACCCGATGCAGCCGAAGACTCATCTACATTACACACATAAAGAACTGGCTTTGTAGTAAGCAAACATAATTCCGCTGCCAACTTCTCATCCTCTTTATTGTCAAGCTCAACTGTGCGTGCAGATTTACCCTGCTCTAGTGCCGCTTTGTACTTCAATAGTATATCATACATACGCTTCGCCGCCTTGTCTTGACCTGTGTCAGCCTGCTTCTTAACTTTGCTAATTCGGCTCTCTACGGTCTCCAAATCCTTAAGCTGAAGCTCCGTGTCGATAATTTCTTTATCTGCCACAGGATCGACCTTTCCGTCGACGTGAGTAATATTCTTATCCTCAAAACATCTAAGCACGTGGATAATCGCATCAGTTGAGCGGATATTTCCCAAGAATTTGTTACCTAGACCCTCACCCTTACTTGCGCCTTTCACAAGACCTGCGATATCTACAATCTCGATAGTTGTAGGGATAATCTTACGGCTACCGCTAAGCTCCGAAAGTTTAATCATTCTCTCGTCTGGTACAGTTATAACGCCAACATTTGGCTCGATAGTACAAAAAGGGAAGTTCGCCGCTTGTGCCTTTGCCGAACTCAATGAATTAAATAGTGTCGACTTTCCAACATTTGGAAGTCCTACGATTCCACACTGCATATATGTTTTACTTTTTTATAATTATTATTTACTTTCTTCTTTTGGGGGAGTTCTCGATTCTAAAGCTATCCTCTACTTTAAAGCTATTCTCTACTTCAAAGAGGTTCTTTATTTCAAAGAGGTTCTTTATTTCAAACCCATTCTCTCAATAAGCGGCTCAATCGTAGGCTCGCTACCTGCAAAACGCTTGTATAGTTCCATAGGGTCTTCTGTGCCGCCTGGCTCTAAAACATTGCGCCTAAACGACGATGCAACCTCACGATTGAAAATCCCTGCCTCCTTAAATTTACTAAAGGCATCTGCATCCAAAACCTCTGCCCACTTATACGAATAGTAACCTGCCGCATAGCCTCCTGCGAAGATATGCCCAAAGGCAGGACTCATAAACACACCCTCGATTGTTGGAAGCACCTGCGCCTTTGCAGTAGCTCTCTTTTCAAAGACCTCCACCGAATCGCTCACAGGTTCAGTGATTGAGTGCCAAGCCATATCGTTCATAGCATAGCGCACTTGATTTACGTTCAGATATGCCGCCAAATGATTTTGTGAGGCTTCTATCTTCTCGATAAGTTCTACTGGTATCTTCTCACCACTCTCAAAATGCTTTGCAAATAAATCGAGATACTCCTTCTCACTTGCCCAATTCTCCAACATCTGAGAAGGCAGCTCCACAAAGTCACGATATACACTCGTGCCAGTAAGCGAACCATACTTACCCTTACCCATAATGCCGTGAAGACCGTGACCAAACTCGTGCAGCATCGTCTCAAACTCACCAAAGCTCAGTAGCGACGGCTTAGTGGCCGTCGGCTTAGTAAAATTATTCACAAGCACAACGATAGGAGGTACAACCGTACCGTCTTCCTCCACCGAAGCACTTCTAAAGGTATTCATCCACGCACCTGAGTTCTTGCTCTCACGTGGGAAATAGTCACAATAAAGAACCGATAGGAACTCACCGTTCTCATCCCTCACCTCATACGCCAAGACATCGGGATGATAAATTGGAATATCTTTATTCTCCACAAATTGCAGCCCATAAAGTTTCTGTGCCAAAAGGAACAGAGCCTTCTCGCAGTCCTCTAGCTTAAAGTATGGACGAGTCATCTCGTCATTAACACTATATGTTTCGGTCACATATTTCTCGTTCCAATAGCTAAAGTCCCAAGGCATAAGCTCGCCCTCGAAACCATTATATTTTGCATAGCTCTCAATTGTTTGCAAATCCTTCTTAGCATAAGCGAGAGTCTTATCCAAAAGCTCCGCCAAGAAGCTATTAACAGTACTAGCGTCCTTTGCCATACGATTCTCCAAGGCATAATCTGCATAGGTCGCATAACCCAACAAATTAGCCATCTCAAGGCGTAGCTCCGCAGTACGCTTTACAACTCCCTGATTGTCGTTCTCTCCTCCAATAGCACACAACGAACCATAGGCCCTCCACATCTTCTCACGAAGCTCACGGCTATCCGCATACTTCAAAAAAGGTCCATAGGAAGGATATTGAAGAGTAAAGAGCCATCCGTTCTCACCCTTCGCCTCTGCCTCTTGGCTAGCTGCTTCAAGGATAGACTCAGGAAGTCCGCTAATATCTTTTTCGTCTGTTAGAAGCATTGAAAAGGCATTCATCGAAGCGAGTTCGTTCTGGTCAAACTTCACCGATAAATCTGCTAGCTGTGCAGATATCTCACGATACTTCGCTTTATCCTCCTCTGAAAGGTTAGCCCCATTTCGAGAGAAACTCTTATAGGTCTTATCCAAAAGCATTGCATCCTCAGTGCTCAGCTCCAAATCACCTTTCCTGTCCCACACCTGCTTCACTCTATCGAAAAGAGCCGCATTCAAAGATACATCACTGGCAAACTCCGTAAGCATAGGAGTCACCTCCACAACAACCGCTTGTAGCTCTGGCGAAGTGGTAGACGAATTAAGATTAAACAACACACCTGTCGTCCTATCTAGCATAGCCCCGTTGCGCTCTAATGCTACAATCGTATTCTCAAAGGTAGGAATACTTCTCTGCATAACGATTGCATCAACTCCGCTCTTAGCCTCCGCAATCTGAGCGGTGATAGCAGGTATATAGTCCTCAATTTTTATCTCGCTAAAAGGAGGTGTCTCGTATGGAGTATTCCACTCCTCAACAGTTAGTGGATTCTGGCGATTAGCATCCGCATTGTCGCCACATCCAACTGCGCCCATTGTCATTACTGCCGCCATTGAATAAATATATTTTTTCATTGTTTATATAACGTTTGTATTGTAGATGTCTGTCTAATAGTAATAGTTATCATAGAAGCTTTGATCCTTATCATATTTCAAAAGATCCGAAAGCATAGAACTCTTCGCCTGAATAGTAAAGCTCCAGCTCTGTCTGTAACCCACAGGAACCCACGAGAAACTCATCTGCCAACAGTGCAAGTCACGTGTCACCTGAACCGTACCTGGCGTAATCTCGCCCATCTCAATATCATAACCTAAGCTCGCACTGATAGCCCACTTATCGGTCAAGTTTATCGAACCACTAGCATTCACTGTCTGCGTTACTGAGGCATCACCTGTACTATTGCTATACCTAAACGAGTAGTCAAAGTTCAAACTCCACGGTATGGCAAAGTTATAGTACTGCCCTGCCACGACATACGCCCTATCCAAGGGGGATATCTGTTCTCCATTAGCAATCGCCTGTTCCACTAGGTTGTCGTTCTGCACCTGCGCTGTATAGTTATTACCGCTATTATTTCTGTCTGGGTCATTAATAGCAGCTGGTCCACTCGAACTTTTCGATGAGCTCGCCTTACTCTTGAAGGAATAACCTGCCGAGAAACTAAGCGAGGTCACACGAAGGAAACCTCCCTCTTCGACCAAAAATCTATCCACCTTCTTACCGTCTTGAAGAGCATAAGGGTCAAGCGTACCCGATAGATTCAGAGTATAACCCGTAACAATTGGAATACGCAGCGACACACTAAAAGGATTCAGCTTCAAGGAGTCGGCCAAGAAGTTATACGACGAACTAATCGAAAGCCCCTCGATAATCTTCACCTTCTTAAAACCCGAAGTATCCTTGTCCGAAGGTATCTTCGCTTCTAGGGTATTACTCAAACTAAACGAGACCTGCGCCGTAGCGGAACTAGAACCCGTACCATACAGACTACCCGAATAAGGCGAATACTCTGTCGTCGATCCATCTGCACTACTCTGCACAGTCTTCCAAAATCCATACGAAGCAGCACCAAAGTCTGGCGCATAAGAGAGCGAAATCGTTGGGGTCATAACGTGCCTAAAAATAGACTTCTTTTTAGTCCCTAGGGTGTACTCGCCATAAATCGTAGTATTCATACCCAGCGAAACAGAATAGTCATAAAGCCTATAAAAGCCACTCAGAGTATCGTAGTCGATAGATTCCGTTTCATCGTTCCAAGTCTGTTCAGTCTTTTTAAAGTACCACTTCTCGTTATAACTAAAACTAGGAGTAAGGTTAAATACCCCACCGATATTAAACGAAGCCGACACAGGGAGAGTATGCTTTACACCCATTTGAACTTGATCCCACATCTCGTCTTTGAAGAGTAACTCTTGATCTAGACTACTGACCCTACTTTGGTACTCCATATTATATGTAAAGGAAATCTTTTCATACCACTTCTCTCCGCCCACTAGATTCTTACGCTGGAAAGGGGTAACCCTCGACACGTTAAGCACCATAGTAGGAAGACCCATAGTAATGGTGGAGTCTTGATTATTCTGGTTATATGAAGCATTAACCGACAACGAAATCGGTGTACCACTCCAACTCTTAGAATATGCAATTGTCGAAGAGGTCTGAGTATTCATCGCATCAGAAAGGCTCGACGAGTTATATTTATCATAGGTCGAATTAGAGGTAAAGTTAACCGAAGCCGAGAAGGTTGAACTAGGGCTAAATTTAGCGTCCTGCGTATGAGTCCACTTCACAGAGAACCCTTGGGAGTTAACGTAGTCATACGACCCTATTTCTCCATAGATTGTCTCAGCAAATGAGATATTAACAGAACCTTTGAACTTATACCTCCACGCATAATTACTCGAAATATCTGTATTCCACGAGCCAAGCGAATAGATACTACCTGTGAGCTTCAAATCGACATAATCGTTAATAGCAAAGTAATAGCCTAAATCGTCAAGATAGAAACCACGTGCACTCTCCTCCCCCACAGAAGGAATAATAACACCCGAGTTTCGCTCTGTCTTCTGAGGGAAGAAGCCAAACGGAATCGTAAGAGGATAGAGTGGAACATCTTCGAAAACTAGATATGCAGGGCCGAAAACGGTAACTTTATTCGGCACGACAGTAGCTTTGGTCATTTGAAGATAGAAGTGAGGACAATCAGCATCACAAGTTGTATAACGACCTGCGTGCATATGCGTAACGTTATCCTTCATCTTCTTAACCGTACCGCCATACATAATACCTTCGCCTTCAACGGTCTTAACACCGTGAATCAGTGCCTTACCAGAGTCAAGATTATAGGTCATAGAGTCCATTTCGTAATCCGCTGCGCCATCTACAAAGATGACTTGGCTACGCTCCTGAGTAACCGTATCGGTAACAACGCCCTCAGCCTCTACTAGCTTAGTGTCTGTATTAAGTTTTATATAATCCGCCGATAGCTCCTGCTTGGAATATGTAATCTTACCAGTCTTATACATAAAGACATCCCTTGTACTAGGAATGTAAACCAGCGAATCGGCAAAATCCAAGAATATAGGAGCATCAAGGAAATTCTTATTGCCATATTTCACACTGTCGGGAATCTCCTCCTTAGGCTGTTGCAGCATACCGAGTGAATCCCTTTTGGCATAAGCCATAGCCAAAGAGTCAAAAGAATTTGAGTCAACTCCTGCCATACCTTTGAGGACATCGGGGTCGATATTCATTTCAATATCCTGAGTACCGTCACTGTTTGTAGTTCTAGATATGCTATCCTGCAAAGAAGCTAAATCATTTTGCCCAGACTCCAGCATAGAAGCTAGCCCACCCTCCTCTGACTCTAGCATAGAGGCTATTGCAGCTTTTTGCTCTGCGCTCAGCTTTGCAGTATCGGCAAGAGAAAAGCCGAGGCTATCCTTAGCATACTTCAAGAGGCTATCTACAACTTTGACATCATAAGCCACCGAATCCTCCACACCCACCGAAGCAGAGCTAGTCGAATCCCAAGTATAGGTATAGGGATAACTATAAGACGGCAAAAAAGCATACCCACTGCTATGCGCATTTGCGGTGCACATCAGTAGGCATACGATACAAAGTCCTGATATTAATATGTTATTTATACTTTTGATATGATTTTATTATCTTGTTTACAAAAAAATAATTACTTTTGTGGACTAAAATTTATCCACGAGTCTATAATTAGGAAGTAATAACTTTAGTTAAATATAGGCGCGCAAAAATAGTCAAAAATTTTGAGACTTTCACACATATTACTCTTTTTTAACGTAATTTTGGCAACAATATTTTGCCAAACAACTGTTTTTGCCCAAAATCCCTTCACCATTGTACTCGACGCAGGACACGGTGGAAAGGACCCAGGAGCTGTTAATGGCAAGAATTATGAGAAGACAATCAATCTAGAGGTTGTACTTTGCGCTGGGAAGATACTCGAAAAAAATCCTAACTTTAAAGTTGTCTATACACGCTCCTCAGATGTCTTTATCGAACTAAGCGAGAGAAGTGCAATTGCAGCAAAAGCAAAGGCAGATTTATTTGTATCGGTACACACCAACTCAGCAGCATCAACTGCCGCCGTAGGTACAGAAACCTATGTTATGGGGGTTCACAAAAGTGACGACAACCTTAATGTTGCAATGCGTGAGAATGGCGTTATATCACTCGAAGACAATTTTTCTCAAAAATATGAGGGCTATGACCCAAATTCTTCTGAGTCGCATATTATGTTTTCACTAATGCAATATGGCTATACCCAAGAGAGCTTAACTGTTGCCTTCAAAGTTCAAGAATCATTCTCAAAACTGGGAAGAAGGGATAAAGGGGTAAAGCAAGCAGGATTTCTAGTACTGTGGCGCAACAGTATGCCGAGCATACTCACCGAGCTAGGTTTCATAACAAACCCTAGCGAGATGAATTATCTCATCAGTAAGAAAGGTCAAAGCGAGCTAGGAGCAGCCCTCGCACAGAGTATTACCGAGTACTGGGAGCAGAACGTTAAATCGTCTGTAAAGTTCGACAGTAACACATCCTCTAAAACTACGCCCGAGAGCCAGCCTCAGCCTCAGACAGCTCCTCGCAGCCTAGAGTCACTAGAGAATGAGTATAGAGAATCTACGAGAGTCTATTATGCTATTCAAGTGAAGTCATCAAAAGAAGCGATTGAAATAAATAGTATGAATTTTGGGCCACTTGTAATGGAGATTCAAGAGCGAAAAGTAAAAAATTTATATAAATATACTCTTGGAGATATGATTTTCTACAAAGAAGCGTTACATTTGCAGAAGAAAATTCGACGTTATTTCAGCGACGCATTTATTGTTGCATTTGACAGAGACGGAAACCAAATTACGGTATCGGAGGCTAAGAAGATTTTGAAGGACTCCTAGAAGTACCACAAATTCAGTGTACTTCGTCTCAAACTTTAAGAAAACTTTAAATGCAGCACACGAGCAAAAGCATAGCTACTCTTTTGAGATGACATAGAGCTTAAACTACTAAAAGGTACGACAGATAAGTAAATACAAATTTAAGAAAATTAAAAAGAACATAAATATCAAATGAAAAAGAAAAAAGGGATTTCAAAAGAATTAGCAATCGGAACTTTTGTAGTAGTAATTTTAGTGGGCGGGTACTTCGGTTTCAATTTTTTGAAGAACAGGAATGTATTTGGAGGCGACTATTACATTAGCGCAGTCTTTGACCAAGCCGATGGGCTTGAGAAGGGTGCAAGTGTTATTATTAAGGGATATAAGGTCGGTTCTATCGAGGGCATAAGCCTAGATATGGAGAGCCAAACACTAGAGGTAGAAATGATTATAGAGGGAGCATACGAGCTACCAAATAACTCAACTGCAAAAATCACATCTTCGTCACTTCTAGGGGGCAAGGTCATAGATATTCAAATCGGAACAGTAGGGCTGCCAATCCTAAAGAGTGGCGACAAGATTTTTGCTTCTGCCGATAGAGATTTGATGGACAGTATGGGCGATGAGTTTGCAGTGCTAAAGGAAAACCTAGGCGTTATTGTCGACAAGCTAAACGAAACACTTGACGGTGTGAACCGCACCCTTAGCCCAGAGAACACCGAAGCTCTTAGTGCGACCTTCGCAAACCTTGAGTCTACAACAAGTTCTTTGGATAAGATTATGAAAAGCGAGAGCAAAAACATTGAAGCTGTTATATCGAACCTCGCAACACTTAGTGAGTCACTCAGCAATAGCGCACCTGAGCTAGAGCGTGGCATTTCGAACCTAGCTACACTTAGCGACTCGCTCAAAGTAAGTGCTCCGTCGCTTATCTCTAGCGCAACATCATCTGTACAGGAGCTAGAAAGTATCCTAACAAAGATAAGCGCAGGTGAAGGCACGGCAGGCAAGCTTGTTACCGACGAAGAACTTTACGTAAATATCAATGCTGCACTAGACAACCTAGCTCTTCTACTCGAAGACCTTAAGGAAAATCCAAAGAAATACATTAACATATCTGTGTTTGGCAGCAAAAAATAAAAGAGAGTTCTAATAACTGGTTTTAAGAAAGTCCCGTTTTTAGAAGTTCCCTAAACAACTCTGTTTTACACATTAAATTTCAAAGAGTGACAGAAAGACATTATCCAGCTGATTTCAAGAGCCGCATAGGCTTCGAAACAGTATTAAATGACATAGAGGCAATGATTCAAACCGAAGGGGGTAGACTACTACTCTCTTCGGTTGAATTTAATAGCAATCCAAAAGAGATAAAAGACCGCATAGATGAGTGCGCTGAGGTATTGTGGCTGCTGCGCTCAGTCGAGGGGACAGAGTTCCCTACAAACGGCTTTAACGACTTCAAGGAGCTAATCCCTAAGCTAAAGATTGTGGGGGGCTATATCGAGCCACAGGAGATGAATCTTATCGCATCGAGTATTGAGCTTTGCGAGAGTCTTATATCTTTTTTTAGGGACGAGAAGCGACAGGCTACCTATCCGCTGCTCAGCACAAGAGCTCTAGAGATTATATCTTGTGGAGATATCGCAAGTGAGATACGCCGCCTTATCGACAAGTTTGGCGTAGTGAGAGATAGCGCATCTGCCGAATTAGCCTCTATACGCAGAGAATTAAATGGCAAGGGGGCACAGATTTCTAAACGCCTTCAACAGATATTGCAGCGAGCCAAAGAGGATGGCTATGCAGATAGTGACTCCTCGCTTTCTATTCGTGACGGCAGGGCTGTAATACCAGTAGCGGCAGGGCATAAGCGTAAAATCAAAGGATTTGTATTCGACGAGTCTGCGTCGGGTCGCACTGCCTATATCGAGCCTATCGAGGTTATAGAGCTTAACAATGAAGTCAGAGAGCTTCAAAATGCCGAGAGGTATGAGGTTGTAAAGATTCTAACTGAGTTCGCTAACTTTCTACGCCCACGCATTGAGGAGCTACTTCTTATAAACGATTATATCTGCACAACTGACTTTCTAGTAGCCAAGGGCAAATATGCCGATAGGATTGGAGGGGCAAAGCCACTGATGAGTGTATCTGCTGAGCTAGACCTACAAAAGGCACGCCACCCACTACTCCAGAAGGTCTTTAAGGCCGAAGGGAGAATAGATGAGCTTATACCACTAGACATACGACTAAACGCCAATAAACCACTACTACTTATCTCAGGACCGAATGCAGGGGGTAAGTCCGTATGTTTAAAGACTGTGGGGCTTTTGCAGTATATGTATCAGTGCGGCATATTGCCGTCTGTCAGCGAGAATTCTACTATGGGAGTCTTTGACTCGGTGTTTTTGGATATTGGCGACCAGCAATCTATCGACAACGACCTTTCTACTTACTCGTCACACCTTACGAATATGAAGGTTATGCTTAAGGAGTCAAGCGACAAGTCATTGATTCTAATAGATGAGTTTGGGAGCGGCACAGAGCCAGGAGTCGGTGGAGCGATAGCCGAGTCAATCCTTACTCAGTTTATCGAGCGTGGGGTTGTCGGGGTTATCACAACTCACTATGCGAATCTAAAGTATTTTGCGGCAGCGCATAGCGGCATTGAGAATGGGGCTATGACCTTTGACGTACAGAAGATAAAGCCACTCTATCGCCTAGAAATGGGTGTAGCAGGGAATTCTTATGCCTTTGAGATAGCTCGAAAGATAGGACTTCCAGAGAGTGTATTACAGAGTGCAGCAGAGCTAGTGGGCGAGGACAAGATGTCTCTCGAAAAGCAGCTACGAGATGCACTACGAGACAAGAGGTATTGGGAGAACAAACGCCAAAGCATACGCCTAGCAAATAAGAGTGCTGAGCAGATGGCAGAGGAGTACCAGAGCGAGCTGACTGAGATACAGAAGGAGCGAGCACGCCTAATTAAAGAAGCTAAGGCAGAGGCGGCACGTATTGTACGAGAGGCAGGTTCACTCATCGAAAATACTATTCGAGAGATTAAGGAGGCAGAAGCAGAGAAGGAGCGCACAAAGGTTGTACGTAAGAAGGTCGAGAAGTTCAAGGCGGAGGTCGAGGATTTAGAGATTAAAGACGAGGCGATAGAGGCAAAGATACGTCAACTTCGTCAGCGTGAAGAGCGCAGAGCTAGGCGCACAAAAGAGCGCAGCGAGAAGAAAGCCAAAGAGCCAGCAGCGAAGACACCGCCTGTCGTTCGTGTTGTAGAGGTAGGCTCAAAGGTGCGATTAGATGGAGGCGAGACCATAGGCGAGGTATTGAGTATTAAGGGCAAGAAGGCAACGATAGCCCTTGGGGCATTGACTTCAGTGGTGGAGCTTTCACGCCTAAAGGTTAGCAGCTCTACAAAGAGTTCTTCTTCGGTGAAGAAATCTTTCCCAGTCATTCCGCTTACGGGGGACGATGAGGGTAAGAAGAGTGTAGCTAGCGTAACTATGGAGCGGAGTATGAATTTCACTTCACAGCTAGACATTCGGGGTATGCGAGCTATGGAAGCATTAGATAAGTTACAGCAGTTTATAGATGATGCAATAATGGTGGGTCAGCGCAACGTGCGTATTCTACACGGCAAGGGCACTGGCGCACTCAAAGAGGAGGTTCGCCGCTATCTAAAGAGCGAGCCTATGGTACGCACTGCCAAGGATGAGCACGTAGAATTTGGTGGCGCAGGGATAACCATAGTGGAGTTCCACAGCTAAAGAATCATAGAGTTAGCGAGCAAGAAAACTAAAGGACTAGGGAGCCAAAGGCTATTGAAGATACATACAAAGGATTAGGGGCATATACTTACAAACGATAAGTATATGCCCCTAGTTTATCAATTGTGCAGGTTCACGACTAAACATATTTCCGCAGCCCACATATCAAAGCAGTTGTATAGTTATTTCTTAGAGCTCCCTTTAGAGTCGTACAAGTACCAGTAGACACCCCCTACAAAGAGTGCTCCGCCTACGATATTGCCAAGTGTAGCGGGCAGAAGGTTCGAGGTCATAAGTTCGCCCACAGAGAGGTCGAAACCTTCGAACATAGCCACAGGCAGGAAGAACATATTAGCAACGGAGTGTTCATAGCCTATTGCCACGAAGGTCATAACAGGGAACCAGATTCCTAGAATCTTGCCCGAAACACTTTTCGACGACATCCCCAGCCACATAGCCAGACACACTAGCCAATTTGCCCCTATACCCTTAAGAAAGGTCACATAGAAGGGGTTCGAAGTTTTAGCCCCTGCAATTTGCATAAAGCCATCAAGTGTAGGCTCATAGTGTGAGAGGTTCGCCAGATAGACAATAAAATAGCCGAAGAATAGCGCACCCACGAAGTTCATAACCCACACCACTGTACAGTAGCGAGCCACAGTCGAGAGCTTTTGTCTACGATTCATAAGGTTGGGTATAAAGTATGCACAAGTACCAGTAAAGAGTTCTCCGCCTGCTAGCACAATCATAATAAGTCCCACAGGAAAAGTTGCCCCCATCAAAATTTTAACAATAGCAGGGTTAGACTCTGCCACTCCTGGGAATCCATATCCTATCATCAGAGAGAGGAGTGCTCCCATAGAGATATAAATACCTCCTACAAAAGCCAGAAGCGACAACTTCCTCATAGGCACATCCGCCTTACTTTTAGCACTCTTATTTACATACTCTACAATTTCACTGGGTGTTCTCATACGCTCGTCACTATAAATTAATGTTTTAAAAAATCAGAGCACAAAGATAGCAAAATTTCTCTAATTTAGGTGTTAGGTTTTAGGGATTAGGGATTAGGGATTAGGGATTAGGGATTAGAGTAACGTTTTATTAAAACCTCCTAACACCTACAACCTAAAACCTAAAACCTAATACCTAATACCTAAAAAAAGGAGAGCTGTAAAAGCTCTCCTAAAGAATATGGGGTGGAAGACCGGGATCGAACCGGCTACCTCTTGAACCACAATCAAGCGCTCTAACCAAATGAGCTACATCCACCATTTTTAAAGCCCTGCCCTACACTATCCGATGGGTAGCTTGGGACTCAAAGCGAGTGCAAAGATAATATTAAAATTTAAAAAAACAAAGAAAATCCGCAACTTTTTTATAACTTTGCAAAAGTGAGCACACCTAAAATAAAATACAGCAAACTCCTAGGCAAGGAAAGCCGCAAGAGTAAAGTAGCTAAAACTATTGCAGTTATAGCTACTGCGCTGAGCGTTGCGATAGTCATAATTTCCACAATTGTGGCAGACGGCTTTCGTGGAGAAATAGAAAACAAAACTGTCTCACTTATGCACTTTGCACATATAAGGGAAATCAGCCAAGTCTTCATAACCTCTCGTGACGTTAAACTCGACGACTCACAAATCGAGGAGCTAAACCAAAGTATAGCCCCACAAGAGCTAATATCTGTAATAGAGACACAAGGCGTACTCCAAAACAGCGTAAATCTCGCCCCTACGACCCTTAGAAGCGAAAGTACAGACACTATAACCCCAGGAAACATAGTGCTCTCAAAAACCGCTGCAAAGCTCCTAAACGCAAAGGTAGGCGACCACATCGACATCCTTAGCCTCGACAGCGAAACCCCACAACAAAAACGACTAAAAGTTTCACAAATATACTCCACAGGCATTGTCGAGCTAGAAGCCCTAATAGCACGAATTTCCCCACAAGACATCAAAGAAATGGTCGATATCGAAGAAGGCTGGGTCAGCTACTACGCCATAGAAGAGACTACCCCACTCGACGATACTTGGAACATAGCCGAGAAATACAGTCTAGATATAGAGACCACAGATATGATGGCTCCACAGATTTACGGTTGGCTAATGATGATTGACAACAACCTGACCCTTGTGCTCATTATTATGATAATTGTAGCTATTATAAATATCATCACATCGACTCTGATAGTAATGTTAGACAGCACAAAGACGATAGCCACACTAAGAGCCTTAGGGCTAAATCGCCGCAACGGCATACGGATATTCTTTATGGGCGTAGGTCGTTACGCTTTTAAAGGTATGCTTTGGGGCATAGCCATAGCTATCGGTCTGGGCATCCTACAAGACACCTTCACTATTATAACCCTAGACGAAGTATCATACTTCGTAAACAAAGTTCCAATAGCCTTCAATTGGCTAAAACTAGCTAGCTACATAGCACTTATGAGCCTAGCCATAACACTATCACTGCTAACCCCCATCAGCATAGTAACAAGAATAAACATAGCAGCAGCCCTAAAATACCAGTAAATTAATGATTAGTGGCTAGCCACTAATCATTAATCATTAATCATTAATCACTAATCATTAATCATTAATATGTTCGAGCTTATAGATTTTTCCGTTATCGACTTTATCGACATAGTTGTAGTAGCAGTGCTACTGTATCAGATATTCAAGGTTGTGCGTGGCACAGGAGCTATGGCAATTTTCGCAGGTATATTTATCATATACCTCGGGTGGATTGTTGTGCGCCTTATGGGTATGGAACTGTTATCGAACTTGCTTGGGCAGGTTATAGGCGTGGGGGCGTTAGCTTTGGTTGTTGTATTTCAGCAGGAGATTCGCCGTTATCTTTTAATGCTTGGCAGGCGTTCGAACAAGAGTTTTCTTCACAAGCTATTCGTACGCAGTAGCAGTAACTTTGACACAGAGGTAAATGACGAGCTAGTGGAGGCGTGCATATCTATGTCGCAGTCTAAGACTGGCGCACTGATAGTATTAGAAAAGAGTACAGACATAGAAGTCTACGCACAGACAGGCGACAGGATAGGGGCTGAGATTTCTCGTCGCCTTATCGAGGCAATATTTTTCAAGAACTCGCCTCTACACGACGGGGCAATGATTATAAACCAAGGGCGTATCTCGGCAGCAAGATGTATTTTGCCTACTTCTGACAATCCTTCAATACCTGCCCACTTGGGGCTGAGACACCGTGCAGCAATCGGTCTTTCAGAGAATAGTGATGCTGTTATAATAGTCGTTTCGGAAGAAACAGGGCGCATCTCAGTGGTGCAAAACGGAGAGATAACAACCCTCAAAGAGAGCAGGGAGCTAACCTCTGCACTAATAAATTCCAACAAAAATTCCAATACCTAAAAGGAGCTAAAATCCCACCGTAATAAAATCTTTGTAATAAATTTTAAAAAGAGGTTGGATTTTGGGCTTTTATTTGTAACTTTACGGCGTAGCAAATTACGGACTCAGAACCCCGTTGCCGTAGACTGCTTATCAATTAGCATAACAGAAAAAGGAAAATTAACACTTTTTTAAGAAAAAATATTTAAACTAAAACAATGGCAAAAAAATTTATCACCTGTGATGGCAACTACGCTGCTGCTCATATAGCATATATGTTCAGCGAAGTATCAGCCATCTATCCTATCACGCCTAGTTCGACTATGGCGGAGTATGTAGACGAATGGGCTGCTAAGGGCAAAAAGAACATCTTTGGAGAAATCGTTAAGGTTGTGGAAATGCAAAGTGAGGCAGGCGCAGCAGGCGCAGTTCACGGTTCGCTTCAAGCTGGTGCTCTTACAACGACTTACACAGCATCTCAAGGGCTACTTCTAATGGTTCCCAATATGTATAAGATTGCGGGGGAACTTCTTCCAGCAGTATTCCACGTATCGGCTCGTGCTCTTGCAGCGCAAGCTCTTTCTATTTTTGGTGACCACCAAGATATTATGAGTGTTCGCCCTACTGGTTTTGCTATGCTAGGCGCAGCATCTGTTCAAGAGGTTATGGACCTTTCGGCAGTTTCTCACCTTGCAGCGATTAAGAGTAGAATTCCTTTTGTAAACTTCTTCGACGGTTTCCGTACTTCACACGAAATCCAAAAAATCGAAGAGTTCGACACTGACGAACTTAAAGCACTTGTAGACGAAAAGGCACTCGCTGAGTTCCGTGCTCGTGCACTTAACTCTGAGCGTCCACAAACTCGTGGTACTGCTCAAAACCCAGACATCTATTTCCAAAGCCGTGAAGCTGCAAATAAATTCTATGATGCAGTACCAGACATCGTGGCTGAGTATATGGAGAAAATCAGTGCTATCACTGGCAGAGAATATAAACCTTTCACTTTTTATGGTGCAGCAGATGCTGAGAATATCATCATCTCAATGGGTTCGGTTAACGACACTGTCAAAGAGGTTATCGACCTAAAGGTTGCTAAGGGCGAAAAGGTTGGTCTATTGAACGTACATTTGTATCGTCCATTCTCAGCTAAGTACTTCTTCGATGTACTTCCTGAGTCTGTTAAGCGTATCTGTGTACTTGACCGTACTAAAGAGCCAGGTGCAAATGGTGAGCCTCTATACCTTGACGTTAAGGACTTGTTCTACGACAAAGACGTTCGTCCACTAATCGTTGGCGGCACTTATGGTCTTTCTTCAAAGGACACTACTCCTGCTCAAATCGAGGCAGTATATGCGAACCTTGCACTTCCAGAGCCTAAAAATGGCTTCACAGTGGGTATCGTTGACGACGTTACATTTAAGTCACTTCCAGTTGGCGAAGAATTCCCAGCAGGCGCAGCGGGTACTTTCGAGGCTCGTTTCATTGGTCTTGGCGCAGACGGTACAGTTGGTGCGAACAAGAACTCAATCAAGATTATCGGTGACAACACAGATAAATATTGTCAAGCATATTTCTCTTATGACTCTAAGAAGTCGGGCGGCTACACATCGTCTCACCTTCGTTTTGGCGATGCTCCTATCCGTTCTACATACCTTGTAGGAACACCTGACTTCGTAGCTTGTCACGTGCCTTCATACCTAGGCAAATATGACCTTCTAAAGGGTCTAAAAGATGGCGGTACATTCCTTCTAAACTCTGTATGGAGCAAAGAAGAGGTTGAAAAGCACCTTCCAAACTCTATGAAGAAGTATATGGCAGAGCACAATATTAGCTTCTACCAAATCAATGCTACGAAGATAGCTACGGAAATCGGACTTGGCAACCGCACAAATACGATTATGCAGTCGGCATTCTTCCTTCTTTCGGAGGTTATTCCTTACGAGCTTGCAGTTGAGCAAATGAAGAAGGCAATCCTTAAGTCTTATGGAAAAAAGGGTGAGAATATCGTAAATATGAACTATCAGGCTGTTGACCGTGGTGGAGCAGTTGAGAAGGTTGAGGTTAAAGCAGAGTGGGCTTCACTTGGCGAAGATGCCGCAAAATGCACTGAGGGCAAACCAGAGTTTATCACAAAGGTTGTAGAGCCTATCAACTCATTGGAGGGAGATGCGCTACCAGTTTCTGCATTCTTAGGCAGAGAAGACGGTACTTGGGACAATGGTACAGCGGCTTACGAAAAGCGTGGTATCGCAGCGAAAATCCCTGCTTGGGTAGGCGAAAATTGTATTCAGTGTAACCAGTGTGCTTATGTATGTCCTCACGCAGCTATCCGTCCATTCCTTGCAACTGACGAGGAGGTAGCAGCAGCCCCAGAGGGAACAACTTTCGCAGATGGTAAAGCACAGCTTAAGGCATATAAGTTTAAGATTCAGGTTTCACCACTTGACTGTACTGGTTGTGGCAACTGTGCTCAGGTTTGTCCAGCTCCTACCAAGGCACTTGTTATGGAGCCACTTGCAGCTCATTTGGAAGCTGAGTCAGCTGGATGGGAATACCTACACGGCACTGTCGGATATAAGGCAGATGTTGTTGACAAGACTAAATCTGTTAAGAACTTGCAGTTCGAACAACCACTATTCGAGTTCTCTGGAGCTTGTGCAGGTTGTGGCGAAACTCCATATATCAAGGCTATCACTCAGTTGTTCGGTGACCGTATGATGGTTGCTAATGCTACTGGTTGTTCGTCAATTTATGGTGGTTCGGCTCCGTCTACTCCATACTGTAAGAACGCACAGGGCAGAGGTCCAGCTTGGGCTAACTCACTATTCGAGGACAACGCAGAGTTTGGTTTGGGTATGAGAATTGGTGGCGAAAAACTTCGTGAAAGAGTCGCTATCATTATGGAAGAAGCTATAGCGAAATGCAACTGCTGTACAGATGAGCTTAAGGGTCTATTCCAAGAGTGGCTAGACAACCGCACTAGCGGAGCTAAGACTCGTGAACTTGCAGATAAGATTGTTCCAGCAGCTGAGGCTTGCGACTGCGATTATTGCAAACAAATCCTTGACCTTAAGGAGCACCTAGTGGCTAAGTCACAGTGGATATTTGGCGGTGACGGTTGGGCTTATGACATCGGATATGGTGGACTAGACCACGTACTTGCATCGGGCGAGAATGTTAATGTTCTTGTAATGGATACAGAGGTTTACTCTAACACGGGTGGTCAGTCCTCTAAGGCTACACCAGTTGGAGCTGTTGCTAAATTTGCATCGGCAGGTAAGCGTATCCGCAAGAAAGACCTTGGCGCAATGGCGATGACCTATGGTTATGTATATGTAGCACAGGTTTCAATGGGTGCAAATCACGCTCAATATCTTAACGCTCTTAAGGAGGCTGAGGCATTTGACGGTCCATCACTAATTATCGCTTATGCACCTTGTATTAACCACGGTATCAAGGGCGGTATGGGTATCTCTCAATTGACTGCTAAAAAGGCAGTAGAGTGCGGTTACTGGCACTTGTGGAGATTCAATCCGACACTAGAGGGCACAGCAAAGAATCCGTTCTCTCTTGACAGCAAAGAGCCAGATTGGAGCAAATTCCAAGATTTCTTGGGCAACGAGGTACGTTACACATCACTAGCAAAACAATTCCCAGAAGAGGCTGACGAACTATTCAAAGCATCTGAGGAGAATGCACAGTGGCGTTATAACACGTATGTACAAAGAGCAAAATAAATTATTAGTTTTTAATAATTAGCAACAAAGGGGTTCGGCTAAAAAGCTGAACCCCTTTTATATATTTCGCCCTAAAACCTAAAACCTAAAACCTCTTAAAGGAAGAACTCCTCCTCGGAGCCGCCAAGGGGTATCGCTTCCAGGGCGGTAGCAGAAGCGGTGCCACTGTGGGGTGGCGGCACCGCTCTGTTTTGCTCGTTCCTGCGCAAAACAGCTAGCCATACACAGCCTCGCAACCGCATCACCCTAATACCTACAACCTAAAACCTAAAACCTAAAAAAAAATGCTATATTTGTAAAAGTGACTAAAACCTAACTTTTGAAAATTTTTTAAAAACCAAATAAATATGAAAAGACTAATTCTAACATTAGCCCTGACAACTGCTGCCCTATGCGGCTACGCTTCAGGACCACGTGAAGTCCTAAACATCGAAAAGTGGAGCTTCATAAACGAAGACTTCAGTGGAGGCGAGAAAACCGAAATCGACCTCACCAGATGGGAAGAAGTAACTGTACCCCACGACTGGGCAATAACAAAGCACTTTGATATGAACATCGACAAACAAGTCGTGCAAGTGATAGAGGACGGTGACAAATTCCCAAAACTACGCACAGGGCGGACAGGTTCGCTACCAGTCTTTAATGTCGGCTGGTATCGTTGCGAGATAGCAGGCGAAAGCCTCAAGTCGCAAAGAATTTCTATCGAGTTCGACGGAGCGATGAGCGGCACGAAGCTATACCTTAATGGCGAATACGTGGGCGAACACCCATACGGCTACTCGTCATTCCAGTTCGACCTTACCGACAAATGGAAAAGACAGGGCACAAACACTATTGCTGTTAGACTAGAGAACGAGGAGGAATCTTCACGCTGGTATCCAGGCGCAGGCATCTACCGCAACGTCCGTCTGGTGGGCAAGAGAGATGTAAATATAACTCACTGGGGCACATATATCACAACGCCAAAGGTAAGCGAGAAGTCTGCAACTGTGAATATTGCCACAGAGATAGAGAACAAGAAATCTATAAATCTAGACAATCTCAAACTTATAAGCACGATATACAACACCGATGGCAAGGCAGTTGCAACAAAGTCGACGAAATTCGACAAGTACCTCGACAAGGCACTAGAGCAAAGCCTAAAGATATCGAAGCCGACACTTTGGAGCACAGAGAATCCATATCTTTATAGCGTTGTATCTGAAATATATTCGGGCGACAAGCTAGTGGATAGCTACACCACTACTATGGGTGTGCGCACAATCGAGTTCAACCGTGAGCAGGGTTTCCTACTTAACGGCAAGGTAACGAAGATGAAGGGCGTGTGCCTACACCACGACCTTGGGCCTCTGGGCGCAGCGGTAAATTATCGTGCCACAGAGCGACAACTAGAGATTATGAAGGAGATGGGCTGCAATGCCATTAGAACGTCACATAATCCGCCCTCACAAGAGCTTTTGGAGCTATGCGACAGGATGGGTCTCCTTGTACAAGTCGAGGCATTTGACGAGTGGAAACAGGGCAAGAACAAGAATGGATATAACAAGTATTTCGACGATTGGTCAGATATCGACATCACGGCAATGGTCAAGCGAGATAGGAATCACCCATCTGTTGTGATGTGGAGCATTGGCAACGAGATACGTGAGCAGTGGGACAAGGAGGGGTGGAAAGTTGCTAAGAAGCTAGCGGACAAGTGCCGAGAGCTCGACCCTACCCGCCCTATCACGGCAGGACTGAACGGTCATAGCGAAGCTATAAAGAACAACCTCACGGACTATATAGACCTTGCAGGTTTCAACTATAAGCCACACGACTACCGAGTGAAGCACGACGAGAATCCTTCTCTTATAATCTATGGTAGCGAGACGGCATCGACTGTGAGTTCACGAGGCGATTATAAGTTCCCAGCTGTACCACAGAAGGACACCTCTTATGTCGATTATACTATGTCGTCTTATGATATGGATTATGTACCTTGGGCTACTACGCCCGATATGGAGTTTGCACAGCAGGAGGCGAATGACTTTATTTTTGGAGAGTTTGTTTGGACTGGTTTTGATTATTTGGGAGAGCCTACTCCATATTATCAGGACACACCAGCCCGCAGTTCATATTTTGGCATTGTGGATTTAGTGGGTTTTAAGAAGGATAGGTTTTATTTGTATCAGAGCCATTGGAGCGATACTCCCGTGTTGCATATCCTACCACATTGGAATTGGGCGGAGCGAGTTGGCGAGCGTGTACCAGTATTCTGTTATACGAATTATGCGGAGGTGGAGTTGTTCGTGAATGGAGAGAGCCAGGGCAGGAAGCGCAAAGAGCCGATGAGCGAGAATATATATGAGCGTTATCGTTTGATGTGGCACGATGTAATTTATGCTCCAGGCGAGATAGAGGCGGTAGCCTACCACGAGGACGGCAGCGAGGCAGAGCGCAAAGTTATAAAGACAGCGGGCGAGCCCTATAGCCTACGAGTAACGCCAGACAGGGTCACGATAACAGCCGACGGCAAGGATTTATCCTATGTAAGCATAGAGATAGTAGACAGCGAGGGCAATTTATGCCCACGCAGCGACATTATGTTATTTGTAAGCGTAGAGGGCGAAGGCGAGCTACGAGCACTATGCAACGGTTCACCAATAGACCAGACCCCCTTCAGTTCGAACTATATGCGAGCCTACAACGGCAAGCTAATGGCACTAATCCAGAGCAGCACCGAAGGAGGCACCGCCAAGGTCTACATAACCAGCACCCACCTAAAGCCCCAATCCGCCGAAATAACCACCACCAACTAACCACCCCACACTCAAAGGAGGGATATAGCCAAAAGCCATATCCCTCCTTTTCATTTATAAGCCTTAGATATAATTTACTTCAATATCTTTGGGGAGTGTCAATAGTTTAATGTGTGGTTCAAACTCAGATGATAGCGAAACTCTTTTCAAACCATTGCAGTTTATAAAAGCACCAATACACCCACCAGGAACATTAGAGGTTTTAATTTGTTTGCCCATATATTTTAGTAGGCTCACGGGCAAGGTAATTTCTTCTAGAGAGTCACATCCTTCAAAAGCACCCATACCGATATATAGTAGAGTACTTGGCAGAGTTATTCTTTCAAGCGAGCAACATCCTCTAAAGGCATCTAGACCAATCATTATTACCCCTTCTGGAATATCTATTTCTTTAATATTATCAAATGAGCGGAAGCATTCACGAGGGATAATCTGCACCCCTGTAGGAATTACAATATCCTTATCATATGTGCAACGTACTGCATATCTAAGGCTTTTGTTGCCATTTTTTATTTCTATAATTTTAAATATAGATTTCATAATTTTAAAAGTTTAAAGGTTATTTCTTTGATGCTGCTTTTGCTGCCGCTTCTCTTTCTGCTTTCGCTTTTTTCTCTGCTCGTGCTTTTGCCTGACCTACACTAAATCTATATTAGCCCTAATTAAACCCGAGCACAAAAAATGTTAGAAAAAATTATTATATTTGTGTGCTATGGGACAGAAAAAAAATGACATCAAAGTTAAAAGGTGAAGCAGTATTGCGCCTTTTACAAGGCGAGGAGCTAGAACTATTGAGTAGAGAATAT
>JAWXTN010000036.1:0-22767 GCA_044433515.1 Rikenellaceae bacterium
ATATACGAAATTTTAGCGAGATATGCAAATTATAATCAACTTATTTTCAATAAATTACACATTTAAATTTATGGGCATTTTGCGGGTCAGTGTGATTTTTTTTCGTGCGTTTGCCCTGCCCCAAAAGGCTGAGTTTTTTTTGTTTCAATATATTTGCGTCTAAATTCGTGTAACACCACATCGGTATTCTCGTGTAACACTACGCCATAAACTTACGTATAACATTACAAGGACTACATCATCCTTTTACTAAAGTAACAGATTACAGCTTCATATAATTTTTCGTCCAGAGGAACATAAAGTCACTTCTCGATAATAGAATATGAAATAATCTTTATGATTTATTTTTCTATCAACTATTATTTGATTAAATTTGTAAGACCCCTGGGATACAGCAAATCAAATTTACACTAAAATATAAAACTCAAAAAACATTATGAAAAAAGTATTACTTCCTACCCTAGGGCTTGCTACTCTTACAAGTGCGTATGCAGCTAAACCAGCTCCGCAGAATGTGCTCTTTATCCTTGTCGACGACCTTGGCTGGAACGACCTTAGCTATATGGGCAGCGAGTACTATGAGAGCCCTAATATCGACCAGCTCTCGTGCGAGGGTACGGTCTTTACTAACGCCTATGCTGCGTGTCAGGTCTCTAGCCCTTCACGTGCTAGTATTATGAGCGGTCTTTATACCACAAATCACGGTATCACTAACTGGATTGGCGAACGCTCAGGCACTGAGTGGAGAAAGGGTAATAGACACACAAAGCTCCTGCCGTCTGAGTACACGTGGCAGATTGACCCTGACTATACACTTCTTCCAGAACTGCTCAAAGAGAATGGTTATAGAACATTTATGGCGGGCAAATGGCACTTGGGTAGCGTAGAGGAAAGTCTACCAGAGGGCAGCGGCTTCGATATCAATAAAGGGGGCTGGTCGAGCGGAGGCCCTAAAGGCGGCTACTTCTCACCTTTCGAGAACCCTAAACTAGAGGACACAACTCCTGGCGAGAACCTAGAAATGCGCCTAGCAAAAGAGACAGTAGAATTCATTAAAGACCATAAGAAGAACCACAAGAAAGAACCTTTCTTTGCCTATCTTTCGTTCTATGCCGTTCACGGCCCTATCCAAACGACCGAAGAGTATTGGAGCTACTTCCGTGACAAAGCCGAAGCGATGGGCATAGCCGAGAGCGGTTTTGAGTGCGACGGAGCACTGCCTATTCGTCAGCAGCAGGACAACCCTATCTATGCAGGACTCGTAAAGAGTATGGACGATGCTGTGGGTTATGTACTAGATCACCTGAGGGAATTGGGGCTTGACGAGAATACGCTTATTATCTTTACCTCGGACAATGGCGGTGTAGTGTCGGGCGATAACTTCTCTACAAACCTCGCTCCGCTACGTGGGGGTAAGGGTATGCAATATGAGGGCGGTATCCGTGTACCTCTTATCATAAAAAATCCTAAGATTAAGGCTTCTCAGGGTCAATCGTGCGACACTCCTGTTATTGGTATGGACTACTACCCTACCATTATGGAGTATGCCAATGTAACAATTCCAAGCGATGTGAAGCTTGACGGTGTTAACCTTACCCCACTACTAGAGGGCGAAGACATAGCAGAACGTCCACTATTCTGGCACTATCCACACTATGGCAACCAAGGGGGTCAGCCGTCTGCTATTATTCGTAAAGGCGACTGGAAACTTATTTACTACTACGAAGATTCACGCTATGAGCTATACCACCTAGCGGAAGACCTCTCAGAACAAGAGCACATCAACATCCAGCATCCTGACAAGGTGGCTGAACTCAGCGCAGAGCTTCACGCTTGGTTAAAGGAAACAAACGCCATAATCCCGACAGCTGACCCAGAATATAGCCCAGCAGCCGAAGCCGAAGTTAAGCGCAAATGGCGTACTGTAACACTTCAAGAGAGAGAACAGGAACGCAAGAATTTCTTATCGCCAGACTTTGAGCCAAACAAAACCTGGTGGGATTCTAAATTAATGATTAATGATTAGTGATTAATGATTAATGGGAGGGGGCTTTTGCCCCCTCTATTTTGTTTTAAGGTTTTTAGGTTTTTAGGTGTTAGGTATTAGGTTTTAGGTGTTGGGTTTTAAGACCACTGAAGAGTATTTGGAGAGCTATCCAGGGGATGATTATGTCGATGTGTTTGGACTCGATTCATATACTAAAGCGAATATGGAGAGTAATTATACTGAGCAGTCGGCACTTCTTGTAAGTCAACTCAATATAATTTCAAATCTGGCGCAGCAGAGAGGCAAAGTGGCGGCACTTACAGAGTTTGGACACGACTTGTTGGACGATACAAAAACACTCGACGAGGTATATACAAAATTTTATCTGGATATTCTTCAAAGGATTGACGGCAATATTGCTTATATGATGACTTGGTATAATTCCTCAGAGAAGCACTTTACGCCTCTGAGCGAAGATGTGTCGTATATTAATGACTTTACTCGCTTTGTACAGAGCGATGAGGTTCTCACTCACGAAGAGGTAGGTTCTCTCTTTTTGTAGCAGAGGGAGATGCTTTATGTGAGTGATGTCAGTCGGTTCCTGTGAACTGGGCTGTGGGTAGGCAGTGCAAAAAAAGAATTCTTGGAGAAGGTAAAAGAAATTACAGGATATTAAAATAAAGGCTATGCCATTATGGCTATACTCTAAAGAAGGCTATACTCTATAATAAAACGATAGGTTCTAGTGGATGACCCCACTAGAACCCATCGTTTTATTTGTTGCCAATTGCCTAATTTATGTAAGCGCCACAGTAGAATAACTTAAATTTAGCAGTCCTACAACCTACAACCTACAACCTACAACCTAACATCTAAGAGAAGTACGCTCTTAGGCGGTCGAAGATGTTTTTGCTCTTGGCTTTTGTCTTTGGTCTGAAATTTAGGGAACTTTGTAGGCTCTCTAATGTTTTGCGCTCCTCGGCTGATACTGCACTTGGGATAAAGATGTCTACAACTACTAGTAGGTCGCCTACGCCATAGCCATTGACATCTGGGATACCCTTGCCCTTAAGGCGTAATACCTTGCCTGCCTCTGTGCCTGGGGTAATCTTCATCTTAGCCCTGCCGCCAACTGTCGGTATCTCTACCTCGCTGCCGATAATTGCATCTATTACGCTAATTGTCAAATTGTAGATTAAATCGTTGCCGTCACGCATCAGTTCAGCGTCGGCTATCTCGTCGATAACGACGATCAAATCGCCATTCTGTCCGCCATTCTTCGCTGCATTGCCCCTGCCGCTAACCGATAGCTGCATTCCTGCGCTTACACCTGCTGGAATCTTAATCTCGATAACCTCCTCGCCTCGCTTAACACCAGTGCCCGAACAACTCTTACAGTTGTCTGTGATAATCTTACCCTCACCCTTACAAGTAGGGCATACGGTCTGCATCGCTTGGCGACCGAAAATAGAGTTTACCTCTCGAACAACCGTACCCGAACCATTACAAGTGGTGCAAGTCTTATAGCTATGATCGTCCTTAGCACCGCTACCGCCACAAGTGTCACAGGCTATATTTTTGGTTATCTTCAACTTTTTGGTTACGCCCTTGACTATCTCTTCGAGTGAAAGAGATACCTTTACACGGATATCGCCACCACGGTTGCCTCCGCTACGAGAGCCGCCGCCACCGCCAAAACCGCCACCGAAATGACCGCCAAAGATATTGCCAAAGCGTTCGAAGATATCGTCCATCGAAAAGCCTCCGCCCATACCTCCAAAACCGCCAAAGCCACCTGCGCCACCAGATGCCGAACCCGCATTTGCTGCGTGCCCATACTGGTCATAGCGTGCCTTCTTGTCCGCATTTGAAAGTACGTCATAAGCCTCCGCTGCTTCCTTGAACTTGTCTTCGGCTTCCTTATTGTCTGGGTTCTTATCTGGGTGATATTTGATTGCAGCCTTTCTATATGCCTTCTTTATCTCGTCGTCACTAGCACCCTTCGAAAGCCCCAGTACTTCATAATAATCTCTTTTGCTCATTTTTTATTTTTTGTGAGGAGTTTTTTTGTGTATCAATAATCTCTCCCCTCTTGTCTTATCTATGTTTTCTATTCGTAAACTACAACCTTTGAGAAACGCAGTACCTTCTCGCCTATCATATAACCCTTCTCAGCGACATCCATAACTGTGCCGCTCGCTTCTGGGCTTGGAGCTGGAAACTTGGCGATTGCTTCGCTATAATCTACATCGAACGGCTGCCCGATAAGTTCCATAACTTTTACTCCCTTAGAGGCTAGTGCTGCCATAAACTTAGAATAGATAAGCTCAATGCCTGCCTTTGCGCCCTCGTCACTGATATGTTGAAGTGCACGGTCAAAGTCGTCAGCAGTCGATAGCATAAGCTTTAATACATCCGCTCCGCCATTCTCGATAAGCTCCGCCTTCTCCTTTAGTGTACGTTTTCTGTAATTGTCAAACTCGGCTGACAGTCGCATATACTTATCCTGCCACTCTTTCACCTCAGAGTCGCCGTTATCTGACATTTTGTCAGACTCCTCAGCCCCCTCGTTGCCCTCAGCCGTCTCAGGTGTAGGGTTTTGAGTGGTGTTTTCGTCGCAGTTTATGTTCTCTTGTGTTGTGTTATTTGTTTGATTTTCAGTATCTTTATTCTTCTTCATAGATATGTATTTTGTTTAATTATCTCCTTTGTTTTCCACAAAATACGTACCAGTTTTCTCTATCTTCTCTCTCCAGAACTCTATTGTAGCTGTGTTCTTGTTCCATCCGTGTGCTGCCATCACATTTTGAGGGCATAGGGTAGGGGTCATATCTCCACAAAACTCAGATGCCTCTGGGGCTGAAGGTTTGCGAAACTCCTTGGCTCTAAATGACCAATAGATATCCTCGTTTAGTCTCCCTTGTTTCGCTCTCTCAGAGAGGCTAGGGCGTGATTGTAGATGCTCTATAAAGCTCTGAACCCTACGCAGTGAGAAGCCTCCATTGCCGACCTCGCCCCAACGGAAACCATTGCCGTGGTAGAGCCGCATAGCTCGAAGTATTCGACCTATAAACCGTTTGAAGGGAGCGGCAAAACCCAACGAAAAATACCAGGGCGCACCGACATAGTCATAGCCTTTCTCGACCCACTCGTCGAGAGTGTCGTGAAAAACAAAACAATCCGCCTGATAGATTAGAATATAGTCATATCCGATAAATAGTCTATAAAAATCCTCGCTCAAAAGTAGCTTGTTGTACTGCTGAATCGAAGACATCCTCTCGGGGCTGACTTCAATAAATTGTAGTGCAGGAAATTCCTCCCCAAGCGTCGTCATATCGACACCCTCGGGCTTCACTACAATTATATCGTACTTCCCTGCATACAGCTCATAGCAGCGTGCAATTGAGATATGCTCGTTTGCGCTCAGTTCACTGCGATACAGGGGTACTACAACAGTTAGTCTTGAACTAGAACTCACTGCCATATTCTTCTAAGAATTTGTAGTTCGTCATATCCATCTGCACTGGCACGATGGTTATGTAGTTTTCGGAAAGAAGCCACTCGTCATTGTCCTTTACCTCTGGCTCTTGATTCGTGAAGGCTCCGTGCATCCAGTAATACTTACGACCCAGTGGGTTGACGTTTTCGGTAAAGGTCTCTTGCCAGAAACCTACGGTTTGGCGAGTGAATTTTATGCCTTTAATTTCTTCGATAGGAGCGACTGGTATATTCACATTCCAGCAAAGAGTAGGGTGCATCTGTGGATAGGTAAGTGCCTTTGCGATAATCTGACGACCGAAGTGGGTAACTGCGCTCAAATCCTCGCTATGGTCGTGAGAACAGAGCGAAAAACCAAGTGAAGGAATGCCATAGAACGCACCTTCTGATGCAGCACCCATCGTACCGCTATATATAATCGAGATATTGCTGTTGCTACCGTGATTTACCCCAGAGAGGATAAGGTCTGGGCGTTCATTGTTGTATAGCTCGTCGAGGGCTAGCTTTATGCAGTCCACTGGCGAACCATTTGTAGAGTACACCTTTAGATGTTTGCCCTCTGGGGTTGTCTCCTCTAGTACTGAGTCAAGATATATAGGCTCTGTCATAGTGATGGCGTGTGACATTCCCGAATAGCCACGATTAGGGGCTAGTACAAATACCTCGTCGCCAAACTCTAGGGCTAATTCCCATAGTGCCTTGATGCCTGGAGATGTTACTCCGTCGTCGTTCGTTACTAAAATTTTCATAAGTTTATATGTGTTTGTTTTTTAATGCTATTTATGATGATAGGGCTGACCTGCTAGTATGGTGTGTGCTCTATAAAGCTGCTCCAAGAAAATTGTACGAACCATCTGGTGGGAGAAGGTCATCGGCGAAAGGCTTATCTTCTCGTTCGCACGTCTATACATAGCCTCACTAAAACCATACGCCCCTCCTACAATGAAGCATAGGTTCTTGACCCCTCTATTGGCTATGGATTGTAGATGTGTGGCAAATTTCTCGCTACTCTGGAGCTTGCCGTTCTCGTCCAAGAGGACTACGTGGTCGCTTGGGCTAAGTAGCTTTTGTATAAGTTCGCCCTCAGTCTCCTTAATCTGATTCTCCGAGAGGTTCTTTGCGTTCTTTAGCTCTGGGATAACAGTCATCTCTAGGCGGCAGTAATGGCTGAGGCGTGTGAGGTATTCCCTCTCGCCTGTTTGTAGATACTCTGCTACGGTACGCCCTACTACTATAAGTTTTATTACCATAAAATTAAGTCTGTTTTATTCTTTAATAAAATTTGCTCTCTATCAAATTTCCTCCCTATAAAATATTTACCTCCATCGAAATCTCTACTCCAAAATCCTTCTGTACCTTTGCGATTATCTTTTCGGCAAGAGAAAGGATGTCGTGCGCTGTGCCCCCTCCGTAATTTACAAGTACAAGAGCCTGCTTTGGATGTACGCCCACAAAGCCTTCTCTATGCCCCTTAAAGCCTGCCTTGTCTATCATCCATCCAGCAGGCAGTTTTACTCCCTCTGGGGCTGGATATGACGGTATTTCGGGGTATTGTCTTTGTAGCTCCTTAAACTTCTGTGCGCTTACGACAGGGTTCTTGAAGAAACTTCCTGCATTTCCTACTTCGTCGGGTTCGGGGAGTTTGCTGCACCTAATCTCTGTAACGGCTGTGCGTATATTTCTTGCGCTTACGCCCCCTTGCATAGTCTCTACCTTTGAGCGTAAATCTCCATAGTCTAGCTTAGCACTCTGAGGCGAGAAATCCTTAGAAAGGCGATATGCCACTCGTGTGATAATGGCTCTGCCCTTAAGCGATCCCTTGAAGATAGATTCCCTATATCCAAACTCACAATCGCTGTTAGATATTGTCTTAAGGGTCATATCCTCAGTGTCGAAATATTCGACCCACTCTATGGCATCGGCAGCCTGTGAACCATAAGCCCCAATGTTCTGAACTGGTGAAGCCCCGACAGTGCCTGGGATATAGGAAAGATTCTCTATGCCGCAGTAGCCGTGCTCGATAGTCCACTCAATGAAATCGTCCCATATCACGCCACTTTCGGCAATGATAAGTCCGTCGTTTTGTACCTCTATATTTTTGCCAGTGGGATGTATTATTACTCCATCGAAAGAGTCAGTGAATAAAATATTACTCCCTCCCCCCAGAACGTACCAATTTAAAGCACGCTCTTTGCACTCTGTTATAATAGCTCGCAAATTTTCTACGGAAGAAAAATTTGCAAAAAAATTAGCCGTAGCACATACCTGGAAGGTGTTGTAGGGCAAAAGGTCAATGTTTGATGTTAAAAAAGTCATAAAAAATATTTTTATATACCGCAAAAATACATAACTTTACCATTGCAAAAAAATTTGAACGTATGAATTTTACAATAAATGAACTTAGTGACCTCGAAAGACGAGGTATTTCTACCCAAAAGGTAGAGGAGCAAATCTCTAATTTTAAAGCTGGTTTTCCGCCACTTCCAGTGCAGCGTGCAGCTGTGGTTTCGGACGGTATAGTAAGTCTTGACGAAGATTATGTCAAAGACCTGGCGCAAAAATGGATTGATTCGGTAAAGGTATCGGAGCTTAATATCGAAAAATTTGTGCCAGCCTCTGGCGCAGCTACTCGAATGTTTAAAGAGTATTTCGAATTTGTGCAAAAGGATGTGCAAAGTTCTGATGTCAGAAAATCGCTCGATAATATTCAAAAGTTCGCTTTCTATGGCGACCTTGTGGAGGTGGGCGTTGACTTTGGGGAGGAGACTAAAAATGAAAAGAGTATTGTCGAGGCTATACTTTTCGAAGCAGGGCTGGACTACGGCAAAAAACCTAAAGCTCTCCTTAAATTCCATAGCTATAAGGATGGCGGACGTACTGCCTGTGAGGAACATCTAGTTGAGGCTGCCCTATATGCAACCTCTGGCGATGGAGTGGCGAAAATTCACTTCACTGTCTCAAAAGAACACCTCGAAGGCTTCCAGGAGCTTATAGGGCGTGCAAAGGATAAATATGAGCAACGCTACGGTGTGAAGTACGAAATTAGCTACTCGCAGCAAAAGGGCTCTACTGACACCCTTGCTGTGGATATGGAGAATGAACCATTCAAAACAAGCACTGGCGAACTACTCTTTAGACCAGCAGGACACGGCGCACTAATCGAAAACCTTAACGACATAACAGCCGATGTAATCTTTATAAAGACTATCGACAACGTTGTGCCAGACCATAGGCGTGCAGATACAGTGTCGTACAAGAAATCACTTGCTCAGTTGGGTCTAGATATTCAAAGCAGACTCTTTACATATCTAAGAGATTTGGATGCAGGAGTGGCAAGTGTAGAGCTTATAAAGACCTATGTGGAAAAGAACCTAGGCTTTAAGTTTGAAGAGGGAGAAATAACAGAACAAAGACTCAGAGAGGTGCTTAACCGCCCACTAAGAGTGTGTGGTATGGTTAAGAACGAAGGAGAGCCAGGCGGCGGTCCTTTCTGGGTGAAGGGCGAAAAGGGAGAAAGTTCTGTGCAGATTGCCGAAAGTTCGCAGATTGCACCTGAGCAAAAACATTTGATGTCTTCGGCTACTCACTTCAATCCAGTGGATGTTGTGTGCTTCCCAAGGGATTATAAGGGTGAGAAGTTTGATTTGCTTAGATTTGTTGACCCTTCGACAGGTTTTATTTCGCAAAAGAGCTTTGAGGGACGTGAACTTAAAGCACAAGAGCTACCAGGGCTTTGGAATGGAGCGATGGCGAATTTCAATACCGTATTTGTAGAAGTGCCTATCACTACATTCTCGCCAGTGAAAGTTCTCGGAGACTTGCTTCGTGAACAACATCAATAGCAGAGAGTATAGTTTAAAAATGTAGTTCCTCAAAGGACTATAAATATGTGACAGACAACCAAAACACGGGATAGATAGCAGATGTAATTTTCTATTATACTTATTGAATATCCGTAATTTTGCATCCAGAAATGGTTGAGCTAATATGATTGTGTATAAAATAAATAAAAGTGACGAGAGATAGTGACGAGGAAAATGTTGAGAAAAAATTAGAAAAAACATTATAAATAACAATGGAAAACAAACTCGAACAATTGACCCAAAAGCTGCGTGCGGAAGGGTTGGAACGTGGTAAAGCCGAAGCTGAAACTATGATTGCTGAGGCTCAAGCTAAAGCTAATCAAATAGTGGCTGAAGCCGAAGCTAAAGCTGCTAAAATTACCTCTGATGCCAAAACTAAGGCCGAAGAGCTAGCGAAAAATACAGCCAACGACGTGCGTATGGCATCGGAGCAAACCCTTTCTATGCTTCGCAAACAAATCTCTGATATGGTTCTCTGCGATGTGATAGACACGAAAGTAAGTAAGGCGTGGGAAAGTGGCGAATTTATTTCTTCGCTTATTGTAGAGGCTGTTAAGAGCTGGAATAAGGCAGGCGATGAGGAGGTTGTCGTTGTTGTTTCGCCAGAGATGGAGAAGGATGTTAAGGCAGCTATCGCAGCGAATTTCAAAAATGGTGTTGAGGTTAAAGCAAACGCAAATGTTAAAGTGCCATTCCGTATTGAACCTAAAGAGGGCGGATACTATGTTAGCTTTACTGACGCTGATTTTACTGAACTGCTGAAACAAACTTTGAGACAAAAAGTAGCTGAGTTTTTATTTGCTTAACCTTAAATTCCCTTAAATTAAAATTACGGGGGAGTTCAAAAATTAATATTCTATGTATTATTGTTTAATAGCATCGCTTGAGCAGTATAGCCTTTCTTCTGAGCCAAAATCTATTGATTTCGAGGCTCTCAGAAGCGAAATTCTCGAAGAGCTGACCTCTAAAGATATGGAGGCTGTGCAGCTTTTATATGCCTATTACGATGTGGTGAACCTACTAAATCGACTCAGTGGCAGGGATACGCTTCATAACTCGCTGGGTAACCTTAGCGAGGAGGAGATAACAGCTGAGATAGAGGGGGGAGACCCTGAGGACGACGAGCCCTTTGTAAGTAAACTGCCAGTATCTGTTGCCTATGCGCTATCTGTTATTAAGGGTAGAGTAGAGGTAGAGGACGACGAGGCAGCTAGTGCTGTGACAGAGGAACAAATCGAAAAACTTCTTCTTTCGAACTTCTATGTGCAGTGCGAAAAGAGCCACAGTAAATACCTAAGGGCGTGGGGCGAAGCCGATAGAAAGATTCGTCAGGCGTGTGCAGGTGAAAGCCTTATGGGGGGTGATGCAAGAGAGGACTTCAAAGAGGAGGGCTGGTGGGCTGATCTGCAAGGTGTCATAGGGACAAGTGACTTTGTGGAGAGGGAACACAAAATGGACGCTCTGAGATGGAACTTTGCACTAGAACTGTTAGAGCCAGGGGGAATAGATTCTCAGATGCACCAGTTTGACCTAGCTGCGGTTATGAACTACTTAATTGAGCTCAATATATTGCAACGCTGGGGTACTCTCAGCAAAGAGATTGGTAGAGAGCGTTTCGAAAAGATGGTTAACTCCTTTACCGAAAAGGGAGTTGTCAAGGCGCAGGACTAAAGGGGGAATTATTTAGAAATCCCTTATAAATCTCATACAAGTGGTTAAGTGAATAAAAAATAAAAAAATAAATAAAAGGAGAACTCTAAGAGGGAACTTCTAAAAACTGAACTTAAAGTAAGTTATTAGAACGAACCTTCAAAAAATTTTCCGCCTTAAAAAAATAAAACTCATAATAATGAAAACAGGAGAAGTTGTTGGTATTATCTCGAACCTTGTGACTGTAAATACAGCCGAGGCGGTGTCGCAGAATGAAATCTGCTATATCGACTGTGACGGGACAAAGCTTATGGCAGAGGTTATTAAAATAACTGGCAAGAGCGTCTTTGTGCAGGTTTTTGAAAGCACTCGTGGACTTAAGGTCGGCGATAAAGTCGAATTTGTAGGATCTATGCTCGAAGCTACGCTGGGTCCTGGTATTTTGTCTAGTATTTATGACGGTCTGCAAAATGACCTTAAGTCAATGGAGGGTGTATTCCTTCAACGAGGCGACTATACCTCTCCTCTTGATATGGATTCGACTTGGGACTTTACTCCACTTGTGAAAGTTGGCGATAGCCTAAAGGCAGGCGACTGGTTGGGTTGGGTGCCTGAGGGTTGGTTGGAGCATAAGATTATGGTGCCTTTTAGTTTTAAAGGGCTCTATGCTGTGGAGTGGGTGGCTGATAAGGCTAACCTCGCTATCACGGCTAAGGTCGCTACACTTGTAGACGAGAAGGGCGCAAAGCACGACGTTACGATGATTCAAAAGTGGCCTGTGAAAGTGCCTATTACAGCATATAGCCAAAAGCCTAGACCTCAAAAGGTGTTGGAGACTGGCGTTCGTGCAATTGATACATTTAACCCTATTGCAGAGGGGGGTACAGGTTTTATCCCAGGTCCTTTCGGTGCAGGTAAAACAGTGCTTCAACACGCTATCTCGAAACAAGCTAATGCCGAGGTTATTATTATCGCAGCGTGTGGCGAGCGTGCAAATGAGGTTGTGGAAACATTTGTTGAGTTCCCAGAACTTGACGACCCTCGTACTGGTCGCAAACTAATGGAGCGTACGGTTATTATCGCTAATACTTCGAATATGCCAGTGTCGGCTCGTGAGGCTTCGGTTTATACGGCTATGACCCTTGGCGAATATTATAGGGCTATGGGTTATAAGATTCTTCTTCTTGCCGACTCTACTAGCCGCTGGGCACAAGCTCTTCGTGAGATGAGTAACCGTCTGGAAGAACTCCCAGGGCAGGATGCCTTCCCTATGGACTTGCCTGCTATTATCTCGGCGTTCTACGCTCGTGCAGGTTATGTCTATCTAAACAACGGACAGACAGGTTCTGTTACATTCCTAGGAACTGTATCGCCTGCGGGGGGTAACCTTAAAGAGCCAGTGACAGAGTCTACGAAAAAGGCAGCTCGCTGTTTCTACGCTCTTTCGCAAGGTCGTGCAGACTCTAAACGATACCCTGCAATCGACCCACTGGATAGCTACTCGAAATATCTCGAATATCCAGAAATCGTTGAGTACCTAGCTTCGACTATCGAGGAAAATTGGGTAGAAAAGGTTCTTGCGGCTAAGACCATAGTTCAGCGTGGTAAAGAGGCGAACGAACAGATTAATATCCTTGGGGACGACGGTGTGCCTGTGGAGTATCACGACAAATTCTGGAAGTCTGAACTTATCGACTTTGTGATTCTACAACAAGACTCGTTCGACAAAATTGATGCAAACTGTCCTCAGTCACGTCAAACATATATGTTTAACTATGTTATTGACATCGTGACAAAAGACCGCCAATTCTCAGATTTCGAAGAGTGTACAAAATTCTACAAAGAGCTTATCAATACCCTTCGTCAGATGAACTACTCGCTCTTTGAAAGCGAAGATTTTAATAAATATAAGGCAATAGCAGACCAAATGCTTGAGTCGCAAAAATAATCCATCAAATTAAAGGGGTGCGTGTAAATGCCCCCAAAATTCAAAACAAACAAAATGGCACTTAATAAAGTATATACACAACTTACAGCTATTACTAAAGCTACGGTGGTGCTCAATGCCACAGGAGTCGCAAATGACTCGCTAGCAACTGTTGATGGGCGTTTGGCTCAGGTAGTGAAAATCTCGGGACAGAGTGTTACACTTCAAGTATTTGCAGGCACAGAGGGTATCCCCACTGATGCCGAAGTAATATTCTTTAACCGTCCTCCTATGCTTAAGGTATCGGATGAGCTTTGCGGTAGATTCTTTGACGCTTATGGCAATCCTCTAGAGGGTGCGCCAATTGAGGGCGAGGAGCGTGAAACTGGGGGTCCTGCAGTGAATCCTTTTAGGCGTATGCAGCCTTCGGAGCTTATCGCTACTGGTATCGCAGGTATTGACCTTAATAACACACTTGTATCGGGGCAAAAAATTCCATTCTTTGCTGACCCGAACCAACCGTACAACCAGGTGATGGCGATGGTGGCTCTCCGTGCCGATGTGGATAGAATTATCCTTGGGGGTATGGGTATGACAAATGACGATTACCTTTATTATAAGAACGTCTTTGACAATGCAGGTGCACTGGATAGAATCGTATCGTTCGTAAACACAACTGACAACCCTCCTGTGGAACGTCTACTTGTGCCTGATATGGCTCTTACGGCTGCCGAATACTTCGCAGTGGATAAGAATGAAAAGGTGCTTGTGCTCCTAACAGATATGACCCTTTATGCCGATGCTCTTGCGATTGTGAGTAACCGTATGGATCAAATCCCTTCGAAGGACTCTATGCCAGGTTCTCTGTACTCTGACCTTGCGAAGATTTACGAAAAGGCTGTTCAGTTGCCTAGTGGTGGTTCTATCACTATTCTGGCTGTTACAACTCTTAACGGTGGCGATATCACGCACGCTGTGCCAGATAACACAGGTTATATTACAGAGGGGCAGCTATTCCTTCGTAACGATGCGGAGATTGGAAAGGTTATCGTTGACCCATTCCGCTCGCTCAGCCGTCTAAAACAGCTGGTTATCGGTAAGAAAACAAGAGAAGACCATCCGCAAGTGATGAATGCCGCAGTTCGCCTATATGCTGACTCGGCTAATGCAAGAACTAAACTCGAAAACGGTTTTGACCTTTCGGACTACGACACTCGTACCCTTAAATTTGCGAAAGAATATTCAGAGGCACTTCTAGCAATCGACGTTAACATTCCTATCGAGGAGATGCTCGATACAGCGTGGACGCTATTTGCTAAACACTTCACACAGGCCGAAGTGGCAATTAAAGAGGCGATTATGCAAAAGTACTGGCCAAAAGGTTAGTGATTCCCTTTTTTAGAGAAAAACAATGATAAAATATCAATTCAATAAAACCTCGCTGGGCGAACTCGGCAAACAGCTCAAAATGCGTGAGCGTGCCCTCCCTACTATTAAAAGTAAGGAGAGTGCACTGCGTGTAGAGGTTAAAAAAGCTAAGGACAGAGCGGTGGAACTCGTGGCTGAGCTAAAGGAGATGATGGCAAAGTATGACTATATGGTCGAACTTTGGGGCGAATTCGATAGCTCGCTAGTAGCCGTGGAAGATGTGGAACTCTCGGTGCAGAAGATTGCAGGTGTGCAGATACCGCTTCTCTCGGCTGTGAGATACATCGAGAAACCTTACAGTAAATTCACTTCGCCACTGTGGCTTGCCGATGGAGTGAAGATACTCAAAGAGTTGGCTAGACTAGGACTCGAAAGTGAAGTCTACGTAACTCGTCAAAATGCGCTGGAACACGCTCGTAAAAAGACAACCCAAAAGGTGAACCTCTACGAAAAAGTGCAAATTCCAGGATACGAAGAAGCGATTCTTAAGATTAAGCGTTTCCTCGAAGATGAGGAAAATATCTCGAAGAGTTCGCAGAAGATTATTAAACAACGAATAGAAGCCCTTGAGTTATGATAGTAAAGATGACAAGATACGACTTTTTGCTCTATCATAGAGATGCTCCAAAATTCTTGGAAAACCTCAGAGAGCTAGGGCTAGTCGACGTTACACTTAAAGATTTTGAAGCTACTGAAGAACAAAGCGAAAAAATCGAAAAGAGTAAAAGATATGTGAAAATCGCTAAGGCTATGGCTTCGATTAAGGTCGAAGGCGAGGCTTTTGACGATATGGAAACGGCAGTGTCAGAGTACGAAAAGGCGGTGGACAGAATTGCTGCTATCGACGAGGATACTGCTAGAAAACGTGCTGAAATCTCGAAAATAGAAATTTGGGGAGACTTCGACAAAGCACAGATAGACTATCTGAGAGGAGAGGGTATAGTCCTTCGATTCTTTGAGGTGGCTTCGAAAAACTACAAAAAAGAGTGGGAGGATAAGTACGCAATAGAAGTTATTGCTTCGAAAAATTCTCAAACCTATTTTGTGGTTGCCCTAAGGGAGAAAAACGCAGCTGATGTTCTCGAAATTGGAGGCGTGGAGCTTCCAGCACCTGTGGTGTCGGCTACTGAGCTAGAAGCAAAGATGGAGGAACTTGAGGCTGAGAAGCAAGAGTGTATCGCTGTGGTGGCTAGGGCTGCACATAGCCGTGAGGAGATTAAAAACTCCGTGCTGCTGCTTACCGAAGATGTGGACTATATCAAAGTCTATCGCTCGGCTGACGAGTTGGCAGATGGCAAACTCCTTGTGCTAGAGGGGTGGAGTGAAACATCTAAAGAAGAAGATATTAAAAACTTCGCTGACTCTCAGGATGTGTACTATACAGTAGAGGCTGCAAACGAAAAACAAAATCCGCCTATTAAACTAAAGAATAAATTCTTCGGAAGGCTCTTCGAACCTATCGGGGCTATATATATCTATCCACGCTATAATGAGCTGGATTTGACTCCGTTCTTTGCGCCATTCTTTATGATATTCTTCGGGATGTGTTTTGGCGATGCAGGCTACGGTATTCTCTTTATTCTGGCGGTTATCCTATTTTGGAAGAAAATTCCTAAAGAATTTAGAGATTTCGGATGGCTTGTGATATTCTTGAATCTGGCGGCTGTCGTCTTTGGGATATTCTCAGGTAACGCCTTTGGTATTGAACTAGCGAAGATAGAGGCTCTAAGTAAGTTTAAGGAGTTCTTCCTTACTCCGAACAATGTGTTCTATCTCTCAGTTATCCTTGGGGCTATACAAGTTACCTTTGGGCTTATTCTCCGTACGTTTAACCGCATTAAACGTGGAGGTAAGTTTATCTACGGGGTGTCGAATATCGGTTGGCTTATTCTTATCTTAAGCTCGGTTGTGGCATTTGCGGGGGTGTTCCCAGGAGTGTACGATACTGCGAGTTTGGCGTACGAAATTTCGCTATATGTCGGAGTGGGGCTTATACTATTTTTTAGTGTGCCTTACAAACCATTTGCTTCGATTGGCAGCGGTCTGTATAGCTTCTATGAGATGGGAACGGGTATCGTCGGTGACCTTATCTCGTATGTGAGACTCTTTGCCATAGGTTTGGCAGGTACTATTATCGCTCAGGTCTTTAATGAACTATCTATTGGACTGAGTGGCGATATCCCAGTGCTGAGCTTTATAATTATGGCTATTATCCTATTCATAGGACACGGACTTAACATCTTCATCTCGATTCTCGGAGCTATTGTTCACCCGATTCGTCTTACATTTGTGGAGTTCTACAAAAATGCGGAGTTCGAGGGCGGCGGTCGACTCTTTACTCCATTCAAACGAAAGAGTAAAAAATAAAAACATTAGAAAAAATATAAAAAATAATTAATAACTAAAAATCTAAACAAACAAAAATTATGGAACCAATTCTTTTAGCTTACATCGGTGTAGCTGCAATGCTTATCCTTTCTGGTATCGGTAGCTGTTATGGCACAACTATTAGCGGTAGCGCAGCAGTTGGTGCAATGAAGAAAAACAAAGGCGCTTTTGGTAGCTACCTTATCCTTTGTGCGATGCCTTCGACTCAGGGTCTTTATGGATTCCTTGGGTACTTCCTTATTAAAGACTTCTTGACTCCTGATATGTCAATGGCTGCTGCGGCTGCTGTTTTCGGTGGTGGTCTAGCACTTGGTGCAGTGTCGCTTTGGAGCTCACTTCGTCAGGGTATGTTGTCGGCTAGCGGTATCACTGCTATCGGTAATGGTCACGACGTATTTGGTAACACACTTATCCTTGTGGCGTTCCCTGAACTTTATGCAATCCTTGGAGTTGCGGCGGTATTCTTTATCTCGCAAGCCCTTCCAGGTTTGTTGTAGTATTATCTCTTTTGGATAGAGGGGTGTATATGTAGAGAGGGGGCTAGTGGTTTTGTGCTGCTTTTGATAGATAGCTCAAAAATACTAGCCCCTCTTTTTTTGATGAGAAAATGGGTGACTTATGAAAATGGCGAAATTTAATCGAATTCTGTGCGTGGGGCTTTTTGCGCTCTTTTCTATATGCTCTGTATCGGCTCAGAAACACGAAGTGAAGGTTGTTATAGACAATGTAAAGAGTCTTAATGGCAAAATATACGTGGCTGTCTTTAAGGACGGTAATATGAAGTTTTTGGAGGAGCATCAGGTCGATGCTGCTTGTGTGTCGCCGAAAATCGGTAGCGTAGAGGTTAGCTTTAGCTTGCCCTCTGCGAAATATGCCTTTGTGGCGTTCCAGGACGAGAATGGAAATATGGAGATGGATTCAAATTGGATAGGCTATCCTAAAGAACCCTTTGCTCTCTCTACAGATAACTTGATTCCTACGTACAAAGCTGCCGAAGTAGATGTTTCAGATAGTATCACTGTCACTCTAACCCTTAGGGGTAACTAATGGGGTCTTTAAAGAACCCTTTTTTTTTAATAAAAATAAGACTTATGAACAATTTTGTATTTCAGAACACAACTAAACTTGTCTTTGGTAAGGGGCAAATCGCTAAACTTTCAGAGCTTATACCCGCTGGCTCGAAGGTAATGGTCACAATGGGTGGCGGTTCAATCTTTAAAAATGGAGTTTATGACCAAGTGGTCTCTGCTCTTAGCGGTGTGGACTATGTGGAGTTCCGTGGCATTGAGCCTAACCCAGAGTTTGAAACTCTTATGAAGGCTGTGGCAGAGGCTAAGAGTAGCGGTGTGAACTTTTTCTTGGCAGTGGGCGGCGGCTCTGTTATAGACGGCACTAAATTTATTGCTACTGCTATGAAATATGAGGGTGACCCTTGGGAGTTTATGCTCGATGAGTCTAAGGCTGTCGATTCACTTCCTTTGGCTTCGGTTCTTACACTTCCTGCGACTGGTTCGGAGATGAACTGTGCGGCGGTTGTGAGCCGCAGAGAGAGAGCTGAGAAGTTCGCTTTCCACAATCATAAGGCACAGCCTGTATTCTCTATTCTTGACCCAGAGGCTATCTTCTCGCTTCCAAAGCGTCAGGTCTCTAACGGTATTGTCGATACCTTTGCTCATACTTTGGAGCAGTACTTAACTGACGGTGCTGAGCGTACAATGGTGATGGATAGATTTGCCGAGGGGCTTATGCTTACCCTTACGACTCTTGCCTCTGAGCTACTCTCAGAGGAGGGTATGAGCTATGATGCTGCGGCTAACTATATGCTTACGGCTACTATGGGTCTTAATGGCTTTGTGTCGATGGGTACGGTTCAGGACTGGGCTACGCATATGATTGGTCACGAGCTTACGGCTTTGCACGGGCTTGACCACGGTGTTACACTTGCTATTGTGCACCCTGCTCTTATGGATGTTATGCGTGAGGAGAAGAAGGGTAAGATTGTGCAGTTTGCTGAGCGTGTATTTGGCATTACAGAGGGCAGCGACGAAGAGAAGATTGACGGTGCTATTTCGGCACTAGAGGTGTTCTATCGCAGCGTAGGTATGAAGACTAGGCTAAGCGAGCACTCAGTCGGTGAAGAGACAATTAATGAGGTCGTGAAGCGTTTTACGGAGCGTGGCTGGAAAGTGGGCGAGCGTGGAGCTGTAACGCCTGAGAAGGTAGAGGCTATTTTGCGACGTGCCCTATAAAGACGGGCGACTTTTAGTGGTAGAGAGTTAATAGCTAAATCTACTGCACTTTAGGGAGAGAGGTCTTGAAAATATTTAAAAATGAAAATTAAATTTTTGGAGTTTTTGAATATTTTTAGGATTTTTCTCTCTTTTTTTACGTATATTTGTGTCAGCGGAAGTGTTGGTATCTACAATTACTAGCTGTAAAATCTCCGTTTGCTAAAATTATGAATGAACATATCAAAGAGATAGCTCAACGCCTTGTGGGCTTAAGGGATGTTTTAGATTTAGAGGTTAGTGAAGTAGCTCAGGTCTGTGGCATCACTTGTGAGGAGTATGAGGCGATTGAGACTGGAGAGGTCGATATACCTGTGGGTATGCTTTATAGTATCAGTAAACGCTATGGCGTTGAGATGGGGGTACTTCTTTTTGGTGAAGAGCCTCATATGGATTCTTATTTTTTGACTCGCAAGGGTGCTGGGGCAGCGGTTAAACGTAGAAAAGCCTATAAGTATCAGTCGCTTGCAGCAGGCTTTGCAGGACGAAAGGCTAGCCCTTTTTTGGTGAAGCTCGAACCTAGTGATAACCAGCACGTGACTCTCAATTCCCACGAGGGGCAGGAGTTTAATATGCTTCTGGAGGGGAGGATGAAGATTATGATTGACGGCAAGGAGCTAATCCTTAATGAGGGGGATAGCATTTATTTCGATTCTACACGTCCACACGCTATTAAGGCACTCGATGGCAAGCCAGTTAAGCTGCTGGCTGTTATTATTTAAATAATGGGGGGGAGAGCCTCCCTGTTTAGTTTATAGGGTCGAGGGGCTAGTTATTATAGGGCGTAAAAACAATAAATATATGATTGAAAAATATCTTAAACAGACCAAATTTGTATCGTACGAAGACTTTATGGCGAATTTCAAGGTTGAAGTTCCAAAGTCATTTAACTTCGGGTATGACGTGGTCGATGGATGGGCACAGGTGCAGCCCACTAAAAAGGCACTCTGTTGGACTAGTGATAAGGGTGAGCATATAGATTTTACCTTTGCGGATATTAAGCGTGAGAGTGACAGGGCTGCTTCGTGGTTCTTGTCTTTGGGGATTGGCAGGGGGGATATGGTTATGCTTATTCTTAAGCGGAGGTATGAGTTTTGGTTTGCGATTATTGCGCTCCATAAGATTGGGGCGGTGTGTATTCCTGCTACCCATTTGCTTACTCAGAAGGATATAGTTTATCGCTGTAATGCAGCGGATATAAAGATGATTGTGAGTGTTGGCGATGAGGTTGTGACCTCTCATATTGATAGTTCGGTGGCTAAGTGTCCTTCGCTTGAGTATAGGGTTGGAGTGGGTGAGAGGTTGCCTGAGGGGTGGCTTAGTTATAGTGAGGGGGTAGAGGGCGCTACCCCTTTTGTGCGTCCTGAGATTGAGGATTTGCCCACAAATGCCGATATATCGCTTATGTATTTTACATCGGGGACTACTGGTAATCCTAAGATGGTGGCGCACGATTTTACTTACCCTTTGGCGCATATCCTCACGGCTTCTTATTGGCATAATGTCGGAGAGGAGAGTTTGCATTTGACCCTTGCCGACACTGGTTGGGGCAAGGCAGTCTGGGGTAAGCTATATGGGCAGTGGCTGGCAGGGGCTAATGTCTTTGTCTATGACTTTGATAAGTTTGAGCCTAGCGATGTTTTGAAGGTTATAGAGCGGTATGGGGTGACTTCGTTTTGTGCTCCGCCTACGGTCTTTCGGTTTTTGATACGTGAGGATTTGTCGGGGTACGATATCTCTACTTTGAAGTATTGTACTATTGCAGGTGAGGCGTTGAATCCTGCTGTCTATGAGGAGTTTTATCGAAAGACTGGCATTAAACTTATGGAGGGTTTTGGGCAGACTGAAACTACACTTACACTTGCTACCTATCCGTGGGTTGAGCCGAAGCCTGGCAGTATGGGTTTGCCTAATCCGCAGTATGATATAGATTTGTTGACCTCTAGTGGTCGTAGGGCAGAGGATGGGGAGCAGGGTCAGATTGTGGTGCGTTGCAGTAGCGGTAAGCCGCTAGGGCTTTTTAAGGAGTATTATAGGGATAGAGAGAAGACTGCGGAGGTTTATACTGGTGATTTGTACTATACTGGCGATGTGGCTTGGAGAGATGCGGATGGTTATTATTGGTTTGTGGGCAGGGCAGATGATGTGATAAAGTCTTCGGGCTATCGGATAGGACCTTTTGAGGTGGAGAGTGCCCTTATGACTCACCCTGCGGTTGTGGAGTGTGCTATTACTGGTGTGCCTGACGAGGTGCGTGGGCAGGTTGTAAAGGCTACGATAGTATTGGCTGCGGACTATCGGGGCAGTGAGGGCGATGCTCTTGTGAAGGAGATTCAGAACCACGTCAAGAGGGTTACAGCGCCGTATAAGTACCCACGAGTTGTGGAGTTTGTGGATGAGCTGCCTAAGACTATTAGCGGCAAGATTCGTCGTGTGGCTATTCGAGAGAAACAGTAGTTTCCTTGTGAGGGATAGCGTTGGCATAATTTGTGATGAATGTCTATAAAAATATGTATCTTTGTGGGATAAATCACAAAAAATAAAAACGAATATGAAAGACTTAAAGATTGTAGCGACGGTTGTCGTGAAGCCAGAATTTTTGGATGATGTAACGGCTGCTATGCGTGCTGTGGTGGATGGTACTCGCACAGAGGAGGGTAATATCTCTTATGTACTTTGTGCTGACACGAAGAATATGCTAAGGTTTGTTATCCTTGAGCATTGGGCTTCGCAGGAGGCTATTGATGAGCACAATGAGAGTGCGCACTTCAAGGCGTTTGTGGCGGCTATCGAGGGTAAGGTCGATAGTTTGGATGTGGCTGTTTTGAGCGAGGTTTATTAGATTTAAAAATATAGAGAAATGATGGATGCAATAGAAATGATTAAGGGGCGCAGGAGTGTGCGCACGTATAGAGATGAGAAGGTGGATAGAGAACTGTTGGCTAAGATTGTTGAGGTTAGCAGGTGGTCTCCTTCGTGGGGCAATCTTCAGATTGCTCGTTATACTTTTGTGGATAATGCCCAGATGATTGAGGCTATCTATTCACGAGGTGTTAAGGGCTTTGGCTATAATATGAAGACTCTTAAGAACACTCGTTCGCTTTTGGTATTGAGTTATGTTCAGGGCAAGAGCGGTAAGCTAGATGGTGTGAACTATGCAACTGAGAAGGGTGCTGAGTGGGAGATGTTCGATGCAGGTATCGCTTGTCAGACCTTTTGTTTGGCGGCTCACGCTTATGGCGTTGGCAGCTGTATTTTTGGCGTTATAGACGATGGTGTGATATCTGAGATAGTAGGACTCCCAGAGGGCGAGACAGTAGCAGCTGTTATAACTCTAGGTTACGAAGAGGGCGACACCACAGTAGTTACTCCACGCAAAGAAGTAGAGAAGCTAATGCGCTTCGCAGAGCTATAATCAAGAGATTATAGACAAATATAACGAATAGCAAGAGAAAGGCTAGCACCACTGTACCCACAGTGCTGCTAGCCTTTCTTCGCTTTGTATAATACCCCCCCCTACACACCCTACACACCCTACACACCCTACATCTTCCTGCACACCCTACATCTTCCTACATCTTCCTACATTCTCACATATCCCCACATACATCTGTATTATGTAACCGTCTCCGCGATGACGTATTGACAGAAGTTTGGCAGGGTTGTACCTTTGTCGGAAAAAACGATTTAAGGTTATGGCAATGATTTTTGATATTGAAGAGCAGGCGCGATTTTACT
>JAWXTN010000037.1:0-21370 GCA_044433515.1 Rikenellaceae bacterium
CCGTATCGCACTACTACCACCTCACACCCCAAGCTTCGCCCTGCGTGAATTACTACCCGACAAATGGCAAGCCCAATAGCTCACATCACTGTCAATGCATCATCGTGGAGACGGTTACTCCTCTTTTGACAGCTCTTGTGTAACTTGAACATAGAGCGTTTCGCCACCCTTTGTGCAGACAAAATCAATCTCCTCCGACCGCATAGCTCCAACTTTGACTTGATACCCAGTGTAAAGCAGGTGGTTATACACTACATTTTCAAGGCGTTTAGCTCTATCTTGTGGTCTGTAACCAGCCACAACATTTCTAATGCCCATATCCTCAAAATAGTACTTCTCGCCTCGTTCAAATAAGCGTTTGCCTACTATATCATACCTTCCAACTCGGTGAACTACAAAAGCCTCAGCAAGTGCAACAGCATAGCTACTTACAACATTCACAGACATATCAACTCTCTGAGATTTAAGATAATCACTTATGCTCTTTGACGAAAATAGCGAGCCAACATTATCTGCCAAAAAACGTATCAGCTGCTCTAAGAAGGTGCTATTTCGGATATTTTTACGCTGCACAACATCTCTTAAGACAATCGTTGAGTAGATACTTTTGAGATATTCAACAACCACTTCATCGCTCTGAGACAGGTGAATAAGATACGGCAACCCTCCATAGCGCATATACCTTTCGAGAGATTTATCATCATTTGGCAGCCTATGAAAAGCGAGAAATTCCAGATATGACAGTGAGTAGATATTAAACTCGATATATCTACCTCCCATCTCATTCGCTAGGTCTGAAGAGAACATTTGAGAATTACTACCAGTGATATAAATATCGTTGTTATCATCGAGAGCAAGTGAGCGGATTGCTATATGAAAGTCGGGGATATTTTGTATCTCATCGACGAAAATATAATTTTTCCCTTTCTCCTTTGAGTTAGCTAATATATAGTCATTCAACGATTTGCTATCACAAATATAATCAAACGCCATATCCTCTTTATTTATATATATAATGTTTGCATCGTTATCCTTTGAGAGTATCAGCTCTATCAACTGAAATAGAATATAACTCTTACCGACACGACGATGCCCGACCATTACCTTTATGATGCTACTATTCATATATGAAGCGATTCTATCTATGTAGACATCTCTACGATGTACTGTTTTGGGTACTTTCACAATGAACATACTTTAACTATACTTCAAGTTTTATGGAAATATAGCAATTAGTTTAATTATAATGCAAATAATTCAGTAAAATCACATATATTTTAATCATAACTAAAACCTGACACCTCAGATTTTGGGGGTTGGTGTCTGCGGAATCTTTGATTCCTTTTTTGGTGTCTTTCTGACACCACCCCCCTGGCTACTACTACACAGCCTCGCATCTGTTTCTTAGCCGTTACTCAGTCATACTCAGTCACTACTCAGTCACTACTCAGTCACTACTCAGTCACTACTCAGTCACTACTCAGTCACTACTCAGTCACTACTCAGTAAGCTCTTATCCGTGTGAAAGCCGCCTGCCATCGTCCTTACGCCAGACGGGCGGTCTCTCCCGAGACACGGTTGCAGGGTGCTAGCCTAGGGGTGGGTTGCAGTGCCGCTAGCCTAGGGGTTGTAGGGTGCTGGTCTAGGGGGCGTGGCTGATTTCTGCTGATTTTTATTTTGTAGCCTTGCGAAAATTGCATACCTTTGTTTTAATGTTAAGGGGAGTTCTTATGCAAGGATTCCCCCCCCTATTGAATTAATGGCAAACTAATTTATAAAACCAAACTATAAAATGAGAAAACTTTACAATCTATTTATTCTAACTGGAGTAGCCCTGCTGCTTTCATTAACTCTAGCAGGTTGCTCTAACAACTCTAAAACACCTGCCCAAAAAACATTTGAAGTAAAACTAAATGACCGTCAACAACTAATCCGATTTATCGGTAGCGATATGGAACGTAGCGCAGACCATATGCAAATGGCTAAATCCCCAATGCAAATTGCAGAACTAACATTCGGAGATGTCAACTTTAGTATCTGTCGTGTATCCTTTGACAAAGAACAAGAAATGGTCGAAGGCGTGAAGAATATGGCGTTCTATGACAAACCCATTCAAAGTATGAAGGATATTCGCAAAGTCAATCCACACATCGAGTTTTGGGGCACTCTAAAAAGCGATTACGACGGATATGGCGATGACAGCAATCTGCCCGATTGGATTTGTAGCTACCCTATCGACGCAACTCCACATTTCTTTCACGTAGATAAATACGCAAGATTTCTGGCAGACTACCTGGAACTTATGGAAAACGAAGGTGTAGGTCTAGCATACATAGCAGTCTCAAAAGAATGGTCAAGCTATATCACCGCCGACCTTACGATTGATATCGTCAAGAGCTTAACGGCAGAGTGCGAGGCTAGAGGCATCAAAACACCGAAGTTTACAGACCCTGCTGCCTGGAGCATCACCCAAGGTATTGACTTCGTAAATGCGATTAAAGAGCGTGATGAGCTATCTCTATTCTACTGTCTAACAACTCACAGCTACGACAGAAATGAGACAAAGACTTTTAAAGATTTTGTTGACACTGTCAATAGCTGCAATTCAGATTGCTTCCCATTCCAAGATGAGACTAGTAGCGGTGCAGGAAGTCGGATGAATGAAGAGAATCCAAACCTAGAGCTACCAAACCTTAGTCAATTAATAAATAGCTACTGGAAAAAGGCAGAGATGTATCGTGACGGTATGGCAGGAGAGCTAATTTTCGAACCATTCTCAAGAGGGGTTGACCCAGAGCGTCGCTCTATTCACTTTAGAGTGGGCGAAGAACCTGCCTTTATGCGAGCATACTTCTGTATGAAGGAATTTGTAAATTCTATTGCTCCAAAGAACGACCGAGAAAACTTAGAGTATGAGGGTGGAGTTAACCCAGAGAGCAAGTATTATGTTACGACAGACAATTGTCAGTCCTTAAACGATGTTGAGGTTATGTCGTTTGCAAATGACAAGGAGGTTGCAATATGCTTGATTAATAAAGCAGACACAGTTCTAAAAGACGTGGTATTTGCGATAGATGGAGCTTCGGAGCTTAAGGGCGCAAAGGGTAGATTATTCCATCAAGATATAGCAATCGAGGGTGCAGAGTTGCCAAACATAGACACACAAGAAAACTACGTACTATTGGGTGACGTTCTCGCAGAAAGTATCGTCTTCTTTACTGTTAAACTACAAAACAACTAGACCTAACGTTCGCTGTCAGGAAATAATTTATTTGGCAGATACGATTATTTCAGTTAACTTTGTGAGTGCGCAGTCTTTGTGAATGTACACTTTTAAGAAACCTTTTATAAATTATAAAACCTTTTATCTCAATGAGCCTTTACTTCTATATAATCGGGGGAGAACAACGTGGACCCGTTAGCGTTGATGAACTAAAAACTATGGGTATCAGTAGCACCACACAAGTTTGGTGTGAGGGTATGGCTGAATGGAAACCTGCTGGGCAGGTGGCGGAAATTACCGCTGTTATCCAATTCGGTTGTACAACGCCGCCTCCACTTGTAACGCCTACGGTGCCTCCTGTTTCAAATTCTGGTAATTTCGCAGGTACTGCCTCGCAACATACTGAGACAAAACCTATGAAGCCCGACACATATTTAGTGTGGTCTATTCTTGTTACAGTGCTGTGCTGTTTGCCGTTTGGTATTCCTGCTATTGTCTATGCTACAAGAGTTGACAACCTATATTATTGTGGGCAATATGATGCCGCTATTAACGCTTCTAAACAAGCGAAAACGTGGACTATCGTTTCGGCTGCCTGCGGTCTTGTCTTCGCTATTATATACACTATTTATGTTCTGGCTCTCGGGGGCGCATTGATGGCACTGTAAATAAAACGACGTGAAGAAATTTATTATAGTAACTGTGGCTGCGGTAATGATTATCGCAGCCATTGTTATATACGCCTCATTCTCGCCACTAGAAAGTGCGCTGTTTCCTAAGTGCCCTTTTCTGTGGCTTACGGGGTTAGAGTGCCCTGGCTGTGGCTCGCAGCGTGCGCTCCACTCGCTCTTTACGCTAAACTTTGCCGATGCCTTCCTCTATAATCCTCTAGCGATAATAGCGTTGCCGTACATAACCCTAGGGCTAAGCTGCGAAGCAACGCTCTACCTTACAAAAGGTAAGGATAGCTCTAAATCACGTCAAAGAGCGGTTGCTATAAAATCTAGATACTTCGGTAGCCGTGCCGTTAAAATTGCCTTTACAATTATTGCCCTCTATTTTATCGGGCGAAACATCTGGTAGAGGAAGTAAAATCGTTATGCCTAGCGTGTCAAGTGGCGTTTATCATAAATGATTACTTAACGTATTGATGGAGATTTTTTTGAGATTTAGAAATATTTTGTATCTTTGCGGCTCGGTAAAAAAAAACAGATATAAATTTTAAAAAAGAAAAACTATGAAAAAAATTATCCTTATGCTCGCTATCTGCTTTAGCGCAATGTTTATGACTTCGTGTGAAGAAATTGAAAAATCAACTTACTATGTGAGCATAGAAGAAATGAGTACAAACTGTACTGCTAACCTTTTTATTCAAGCGGAAGTTCTAGCAGTTCTTCAAAATAGTGGAGAAGATGTATATTATTTCGGTGAAGAATCTGACGCTATTTCGTGGTTCGATAATATCTGTAAAGAATTTGCAGATCCTTCTTTCGTAGAAGATATCCCTGTTTCGGATGAGACTTGGATGGATCTGAAACTTGTTGAAGCGTTCGATGGTGTAACTGTTAAGGTAACTAGAGTTACATTCGCTGAATAATTTAAGGTAAAAATATTATTCAAGTGGGGGGAGTATATCCCCCCTTTTTTTATACTTAAGGGGAATTCTTAGAAGTCCCCTTAATTCTTAGAAATCCCCTATATACTTAAACGATGAAAAAAATATCATCTCTTTTAATCTTAATACTTATCTCCATAACTTCGCTCTCTGCTCAATGGCAAGTGGGCATAAGTGGCGGATATAGTCTTAACTCGCTAGATACAGATAACAGCTTTGCCTACGGTCTGAAAAATAGCGACCGTGGAGGCTATAACTTTGCTGCACTATGCGGCTATGAGTTCGCAGACTGGTTCACACTAAAGGCTGAGCTTGCATACACTCAGAAAAACTACGAAACACACAGGACAATCGCTCCACTCGAAACGACCTACACTGAATACACAAATGGATACCTCCAAATTCCTCTATACGCCTCGCTATCTTTCGGGGGTAAAAAGGTGCGTGGCTTTATAAATCTTGGGTTCTATGGCGGCTATTGGGCGTACGGATGGGTTACTGGCGCACTCACTGACGTGCCACTTGGCGGTGAGGCGAATACCTTTTCGCATAGCTACGACTTTAATTCCAAGGCAGACAACCGCCTTGAAGCAGGTGCGCTCGGAGGTCTGGGCGTATTGTATAATATTGACAAGCACTTCGCCCTTACGGCAGAGGCGAGATTGCAATACAGCCTAACTGACATTCAGAAAAGCTATACAGAATATCTAGCTACAAAATACTACAACACACTGCTCTTTAACATAGGAGTTCTATATAAATTCTAGAAGCAATGAAAAAAATACACTATATATCACTTATTGTTGCAGTAATGCTATCTAGTAGCTGTCGCAATCAGACACCTGAACTCAACAGCCCATCCGTCTCTCCTACCATAGAAAATTGGGTCGACGTGTTTGATTACTTCTGGGAAACGACTAGTTCTTCCTATATGTTCTGGGATGTAACAGACCTAGACTGGGATGAGGTGCGTGCAGAGTATCGTCCAAAATTCGAAGAACTCTCACTAAACACAATCAAGGGCGACTCGCTGGCACTGGTCTATTTCACAGAGATGGTTACGCCATTTGTCGACCACCACTACGTCCTTACCCTTAAGGGTACAAATATAATATCGCCATCCACAATTCGTAACCAGCAGAGGGATGACTATCACGCTTCGTTCGACCGCTCGATACTCTACAAGGTTCTTAGCGAAGATATGGCAGATAGAGTCGAGAGCCTAAAATATTACTCAACAACAAACACAGCAATGTACTCAGCCCTTATAGATGGCACTGTGGCGTACTTTAGTCTTGACAGCTTTAAAATCTATGATAAAATAACTACTGAAAGCGTCAACGCAATTCTCCAAAACTTCTATAATATAATAGGAGAGACCGAAGGTCTCGAAGGTATTATAATTGACGTAAGGAATAATCCAGGAGGCTATAACTATGACGAAAACTTTGTCCTTGCGCCACTTATCGAAGAACCCCTAACGATGTACTATCAGAGACTAAAGAATAGTATCTCGCCAATGGACTACACCCCGTGGGCACCAATCGTTCTGAGTCCGTATAACCCCGTGAACTACGACCACAGTATCCCTATTATTTCACTAGCAGATATTAACTCTGTGAGTATGGCGGAGCTTACGACTATGGCGATAAAATCACTGCCAAATGGGCTATCTGTGGGCGAAAGAACTTGGGGCGGTCACGGCAGTATCGCTACACAATATGACTCATTTTATAGCGGCAAATTTAGCCTGAGTTCATATTTTGATGTCTACTGTGCAACCTATTCGACTCGTCCAACTTTCGACAACATTTTGGAGGGCATAGGTGTCACTCCTGATATAGAAGTGAGATGGGACGAAGAAAAAATAAACCAAGGCGTGGACGTGCAACTAGAAGCAGCTATTTCATACATTAAGGGAACATATCAAAACTAAAAGAGGAAAAGTAATTTATGAAAACAAAGATATTATATGCTATGCTTTGTGCTATTTTCGCACTGAGCAGTTGTCAAGAAACCCAGGAGGTTCAGATGAACCTAGAGCCTGTTTTGTCGCCAGTGGTTACCTATCCGCAGAGTGTTCTTGAAAATCGACTTACTACTTACATATGTAGTGTTTCGAATTTTGATTCTAAGAGTAAACTTACTAAAGCCTACCTCCAGATAGGTGACGGCTACCCAATGGAGTGCACCGTTGAGGACGGTATATTAGCCACAGCTTTGAGCTTTTCTATCGATACGACTATTACCTTTATGGCGAGCTACTGGGATTACGACTCTGAGGAGTTTCGATATGTGAAAGAGTCTTATGAAATTAAACCCCAAGAGCCTTACTTCCGAACCTTTACCTTTGGCGATGATTTAGACTATATCTACTCTAACACTACATCCTTTGACTACACTAGCCCTGAGCAGAGAGGCGATGCGCTCTATTATGCCTCTTACAACGTGCTGGTCAGTAACAAAAAAGCCGAAGATTTTGATTTCTACTACTTTATCGGTGGCGTTGTAACGGGTATGGGTCAGTCAAATCACTATGACCCTGCTGATGTCTTTGATGAGGACGGTTTTTATGGTATGGGAAATGACTATGTTTATAATAGCACTCAATTCAATTACTCTCTTACAATGGATATTTCCCTTGAGCCAATCGAGGTTATTTATGCTGAGGGCTTTGTGCCTTCGGATGTTGAGGCAAGTGTGATTGAGCAGATGGAGAGTAACTATTTTGTTTCTGATGACGAGAGTTTGCAGGTGCTCTACGATTTGATGTATGAGGGCAAGGTCGAGTTGTCTATGCGGATTATACTAAATGATTACCCAGAGCTAGAGATAGCTGCTTATTTCGCTGTTTACGACTATACTCCAGAGGGTAAGGTGACTAGAGACTTAACGCTTACTCAGAAATAAAGGTAGTTTTTTAAAAGAAAAAGTTTGTAATGAAAAAGATAAGGCGTGCTTTGGCAGATAGAAAACAGTGGTGGCTTAATTTTACTAGTAGCCTTGCTGGTACGATATTGGGTATAGCATTGACTTTTGGTGTCGGGACAGTTGTACAGAGTTCTAACCAAATGCAGCGGTCAAATAAAATCTTGGCGTATTCGTTAAGGAATATTGACGAGAACCTTTTCTACCTTGAAGAGGCGTTGCAGTCGCAGCGTCGAGAAGACACTTTGCTTAAGGCAGTTCATAGGTTATATTTCCAGAGAGATGTTATGATAGATGACGATACCTTGTCTATGGCTTTTTACGAGTTAGGGAAGGTTGTTTATGATCCGTTTGACAACAGTGCTGAGTCTATGTTTTCGAGCAGTATTGACATTTGGCCAACTGACGAGAATGAGGTGCTAATATCTCAGATAAGGGATTGTTTTGGTATTATGCGTGGTGCGCAGAAGGAGCTAGAGAAGTGTATAGAAATTCGGGAGGTGTTGTATTCTAAAGTTATAACTAATTTATCAAATGTTAATCCAGAAAACCCTAAAGAGATTCTTTCCTCGTTGTTTAATACAGAGGGTTATCTCTATTATGTTACAATGCTTGAGAGTTACACTGCAATATTGTCGCAATTTCACGAAATGGCAAGTGACAAATTGGAGTGTGCGTATGACGAATTTGAGAAACTAGGTTATCGGGAATAGGTTGTAGAAGAATCACATTAGAGTAACCAAAGGCTAGTAGTCCTATACATAAGCCTAACCCCTAAAATCGTCACCCGTGTGAGCTCGTTAAAATCAGTAATACAAAGTAGAAGAGATGTTTTAGAATTTCCTAAAACATCTCTTCTCTCTTTTTTTTCGGAGGGAGTATTACGCTCTCTCACACGCTATATTTATCCTTTCTTTATAGCAGTGGTTATCTTACACAAGTGTTATAGTAGACCTTATTTGCGTCCCACTTGTCTTTAATCTTCTGAGGCTCGTCTGGGTAGCCTATCGGCATTACTGCTAGAGGTATTAGGTTCTCAGGCATTTGTAATACTGACTGTACAAAAGCTACTTTCTCTGGGCTAGGGAAAACTCCCGTCCATACCGCTCCAAGTCCTAGGGCGTGTGTAGCGAGTAATAGATTTTCGGTAGCTGCCGAACAGTCCTGTTCCCAATAGTTGTGTCCTGCCACATCCTTTGGAGCAAGCAATAAATCGCCACAAACCACAATTGCCACCTGCGACTCCTCAAGCATTGGCGCACCTGGCAAGAAACCAGCCATCGTGTCAAGAAGTGCTCTGTCGTCCACCACAACAAAAGCCCAAGGCTGACGATTCATACCCGTAGGAGCAGCAAATGCCGCACGCAAAATCGTGTCAATCTGACCCTCGCTAGGCTTCTGTGAAGTATAAGCTCGAACGCTAGAGCGTGTCATAATGTTCTCAATAGCTATTTCTGCATTAGACTTAACCGCTACTGCCGTTTTTTCCTCCTTCTGACAGCAAGCCGATACCATAAACATCGAAGCTGCTGCCACTGCCATTAATTTTTTCATAATTTTATTTTCGTTTTTATGGGACTTCCTCGAAAATCCCTCGTTTATTGACTGTACTCCCCTGCCCCGTAAAGACCCGAAGCCTTTAAGTGGTAGGCTTCTTCTAATATGGTGTGTAGATTACCGCTAGTATCTCTGCCTCCTCGTGTGAGCCACTATATACCTGATGAGGTACAAGACTGTCGTAATAGATGCTATCGCCCTTTGTAAGGGTATGACACTGCTTGCCATATTTAACCTCTACCACGCCACTGAGGACATAGATAAACTCCTCGCCCTCGTGCTCACTCAGTGCATCTTCTTTTTTCTCGCTCAGACGTACAATCATAGGCTCCATCGAGCGGTCGTGTTTGCCCTGTGCTAGTGAATAGAAATCCATATGGCTATTATAGCCCATAGCTCCACCTGAAAGTACCTCGCCTTTAGGCTTGTTATCTGCCGCACGGGTAATAACAGCCCCTAGGTTCTCCCCACCATCAAGAAGCGTACCGAGCCTTTGACCCAGTGCCCTCGAAATCTTAATCATAATACCTATCGAAGGAATAACACTCCCGTTTTCTATCTCAGTGAATTTAGCAAGTTCGATGCCCGAACGCTGAGCTAAAACTTCAATCGAAAGGCTTTGCTCCTCTCTGAGTTGTTTGATAATTCTTCCTATAAATCTCATTTTTGTGTAAGGATTTTTTGTTTTAAATTTTTTGTGCACTTGTTTTTGTGCCCATCCTTTTTCGTGTCACCTTATAGTTGTTTCACTTTTTTGTGCTACCTTATAGTTGTGTCACCTTTTTGTGCTACCTTTTTGTGCTACCTTTTTGTGTCACCTATATTTGGGCTACCTTTCCTAGCCGTTCGTCCTTTTAGTTCTTAGGCTCGACTTTCAGTAGAATTTCGCTACCCTCGCTAGCGGCAACTTCTTCCTCCCAACTGCGTGGGAAACCTGGGCGGTCAGGGAACATAGGGATACTGTAGTTATTTCCATTGTCTAGGAACTCGCCATTTGCTGCCTCTTTCTTAATGTTGCCGTCCATATACTTAACCAGTAGATAACCGTCCAAATTTGTCCATCTCTGGAACAAGTCCTGTGCCGTATTCACAGAATAGTCTGTAAGATATTCAACAGCTAGGCTAGGGTCTTTCTTGTAAAGCTCCATAGCGATATTGTCAATTGTCTCACGCTCTGCATAACGGGCACTCTCCCACTGACTCATAGCCTTTAGAATGTCTTTACTTATGTAGTTATACTTTAGGTATGCGAAGTTCGAAACTCTATTCACTAGCCAGAAAAGCGAAGTTGGCGAGTATTCAAGCATAGAGCCGTTACCCTCTTTAAGAGCCGTAGCAATGCGTGTAGAGCTAGCGTAGTAAGGCGTTAGAGGCGCAGTGTAAGTGTCGTCTACACCAAACCAGAATAGCCCTCCGATTTCGTCGGGAAGGTTCTTGCGGCTCTCGCCTACATACCACCAGCCAGTCTGCTGAGTAGAGATAGCTCTTTCGCTAACGTACTCTTTGCCGTCAACCTCGAAGGTCATAAGTTTCCAACGATATGGCAACTCAAAAGGACCTGCGCCAGGCTGCTTGGTCAAATCCATAACAGTACCCTCGTAGTGGTCTCTCATAAGTGCTGCAACGTCTGCAACGTCCAATTTCTCGGTAGGCTTAACCCATAGAGGCATACGCTTAGCCTTGTCGTGCCCAAGTGCATAATCCAAATACTGCTCCATAGAACCATCTGTCAAAGCACGGCGGAAGATACTCCAAACACGAGCTTCGCACCATCGCATACCACCAAAATCTAGTGGGTTATAAGCATCTGCAAAGCTAAAGTCCTCATCTGTGCCCTCGTAGTAGCCTGCCTCACGTGCAAAAGAAATCACATCGCTAGAGTAAAGACAATTCTCAGGATCGTTAAGAGGAAAAGTAGTGATACGAGCTTGATTAGCGTGAGCCGAAATCATACCATCAGGTATTCTGCGAGCTACCCAAACAGCTCCTTTGTTTGCATTGACCATTTGTTTAGTCTTACGGTCTTTGACCATCTTTGTACCTTTGCCGATAATTTCTAGATACCACACTTCCTCGCCATCGGCAATAGAGATACTCTCGCCAGTGCTGTAATATCCATACTCTGAAACAAGCTGTGCCATACACTCAATCGCCTCACGAGCAGTTTTGCAGCGTTGTAGGGCAATGTACATAAGCGAACCGTAGTCTATAATACCTGTCGTGTCTTGTAGTTCTCTACGACCAGTCCAAGTGCTCTCACCGATAAGAAGCTGGTGCTCATTCATATTTCCCACAACCGAATATGTGTGCGCTACCTCTGGAATTTCGCCCAAGATTTCGCCTGTATCCCATTCTCTTACTGTGCGCATAGCTCCCTCGGGATGGTTAGCTGCTGGCAAAAAGTAAAGTGCACCATAGAGCTGGTGGCTATCTGCAAGGTACGATATCATAGTACTACCATTTTTAGAAGCACCCTTTGTCACCATTACGTTACTACAAGCCAGAGCCGAAAGATAACTAGCTCCTACGAAAAGAAGTAAAAAAAGTAATTTTTTCATATTTTTAATTTTTAGCTTTTGAAAATTTCATTAACTTTATCAGCTACAAAAATAACGTTTATTTACAAGAACTCAAAACTTATAAGATACAAAAATTGAAATAATGAGTATAATAGAGAATTTCCAAAACATCCACTTAGAGCTACCCAAAAGTGTTAAACTCTGTGCTGTAAGCAAATTTCATCCTGCCTCTTGCATCGAGGAACTCTATGACATAGGGCATAGAATTTTTGGCGAGAGCCGTCCGCAGGAACTAGCGCAAAAGGCAGCTACACTTCCACGTGATATAGAATGGCACTTTATTGGTCACCTCCAAACGAACAAGGTGAATATTGTAGTGGAGCACGCCTCACTTATCGAGAGTGTCGATAGCGAGCGACTTCTCAGTGCCATAAGTAAAGAGGCTGTAAAGCAAAACAAAAAGGTGAAAGTTCTCCTACAACTACACATAGCCAAAGAAGAGGCAAAACAGGGCTTTACAGAGACTGAAATCATAGAGATACTCTCAGTTCCTGCCCCCGAAGGCATCGAGATTGTAGGGCTAATGGCGATGGCTACATATACATCCGATGACAAGCAAATCAAAAACGAGTTTCTACAAGCCAAAAGCCTCTATGATAAATACCCAAATCTCACAACCCTTTCGATGGGTATGAGTGGCGACTATCCAATCGCCATTGAGTGCGGTGCAAATAGTGTACGCATAGGGAGTATAATTTTTGGTGGACGTTATTAATTTGATTATCTTTGGGGCTATATTTTAGCTTAAAATCAACTTTAAATTACACTTTGACAGAGAAATATGTTTTATCATCTTTTTAAATACCTACAAGAAACCTTCGATATTCCAGGAGGTGCGCTCTTTTCGTTTATATCATTTCGTGCAGCGGCAGCAGTAATATTCTCGCTGCTCATTGCCATAATTTTTGGTAAGTCTATTATTCGGGCTTTACAGCGTGCGCAGATTGGCGAGGAGATACGCAACCTAGGGCTCGAAGGACAACTCAGCAAAAAGGGAACTCCTACAATGGGGGGGCTTATTATAATTTGTTCGATTGTGATACCCGTTCTTCTCTTTGGGGACTTGACTAATGTCTATATGCAGCTTATGCTTGTCTCGACCCTTTGGCTTGGGATTATAGGCTTTACGGACGACTATATAAAAGTTATTAAAAAGAAAAAGGCAGGACTCTCAGGCAAGCTCAAAATCCTTGGGCAAGTGGGCTTGGGTGTAATAGTCGGCAGCGCAATGTGGCTTAGCTCTGATATAGTGATACGAGAGAATGTAAAGCCTTCAATGAGCAATATCGCAGATACTACAACTATCACTGCCGAGACAGCAGCAATAGGAAGCCATAACGATAAGGTCTATATGAGTGCACCTGAGAAGTCTACAACGACGACTGTTCCATTTTTCAAGAATTCGAGACTCGACTATCGTTCACTTATCCCAGTGGAGGGGAGTCTAGGCGACACCCTTGGATGGCTATTATATGTCTTTGTGGCAATATTTATAATCACTGCTGTAAGTAATGGTGCGAACCTTACAGATGGGCTTGACGGCTTGGCATCGGGAGTCTCCATACCAATTGTTATGGTACTAGGGGTTATGGCATATCTTTCGGGCAACCTTATCTATGCTTCGTATCTAGATATACCGCATATACCAGGCAGCGGCGAGCTAATGATTTTTGCAGCGGCATTTGCAGGGGCTCTCATAGGCTTTATCTGGTACAATGCACACCCTGCACAGGTTTTTATGGGCGACACTGGTTCGTTGACCATAGGGGGGATTATAGCGGTCTTTGCGCTACTTATTCGCAAGGAACTTATACTTCCTATCCTTTGCGGTATTTTCCTTGTGGAGAGCCTATCGGTTATGCTGCAAGTGGGCTATTTTAAATATACGAAGAAGAAGTATGGCGAAGGGCGACGCATATTCCTTATGGCACCTCTCCATCACCACTATCAGAAGAAGGGATACCCAGAAACTAAAATCGTAATGCGTTTCTGGATTATACAGCTACTACTTGCAGCCATAGCCCTAATGACATTAAAACTAAGATAAAAAACACATAAAAAAAAGGGGGGGAGAGATACACACACCAGAGTATATCCCCCGAACCCTATAAACTACTATGAAGAAAGTTGTAATACTCGGAGGCGGCGAGAGCGGATATGGCTCAGCTGTACTGGCAAAGAAGAAAGGTTTTGAAGTTTTCCTATCGGATGGCGGAAAGCTCAAGGGCGAATATAAAACAAAAATCGAGGCACAGGGCATAGACTACGAAGAGGGGGGGCATACCCTTGATAAGGTTCTATCGGCTTCTCTAATAATAAAGAGTCCAGGCGTTCCCGAGAAGGCAGACATCGTTCAGGCGGCACTTTCACGTGGTATAAAGATAATCTCTGAGATAGAGTTTGCTACACGCTATACTTCGGCTCGTAAGATATGTATTACGGGCAGCAATGGCAAAACTACTACGACTACGCTTATCTATGAGATAATGCGCCGTGCAGGCAAGAAAGTCGCAGTGGCAGGTAATATCGGACAGAGCTTCGCCCTAGCAATAGCCGAAGCCAAGGAGGATTACGACTGGTATGTTATAGAGCTTAGCAGTTTCCAGCTAGATGGCGTTTGGGATTTCAAGGCGGATATCGCCCTACTATTGAACATTACCCCAGACCATCTCGACAGGTATGATTATGATATGAACAAGTATGTGGCTTCGAAGCTGCGTATTATTCGCAATCAGACTTCGGCGGATTCGTTTATATATAATGCAGACGATGTGGAGTCTTTAAAGATTCTCCCAAAGACAAAGATTAGCGCAACGCCTATACCGTTCTCAGCACGTGGCGTAGTCGGTGGAGCTTGGAGCGATGGAGAGTATATGCACTTCGAGGACAGCAAGATGTTAATCGAGGATATGTCAATAAAGGGTCTCCATAACGTTGCTAATGCCCTGGCAGCCATTGCAGCTTGTACACGTGCAGGTGTCGAGTTTTCTTCTATTAGGCAGACACTTATGGATTTTGGCGGTGTGGAACATCGTATGGAAAAGGTTTGCGTAAAGAATGGAGTGGAATATATAAACGATAGCAAGGCTACGAACACCGATTCGGTATGGTATGCCCTACAAAGCCTTACACGCCCAACTGTGTGGATAGTAGGCGGCACAGACAAGGGCAATGATTATAGCACACTTAAGGAGATGGCAAAGGGCAAGGTAAAGGCGATTGTGTGTATGGGTGTGGATAACACTAAACTTTTGGAGTCTTTCAAAGGTACGGTGGGCACTATTTTCGATACGCATAGCCTTGACGATGCTTTAAGCGCAGCTAGGAGTATGGCGGTATCTGGTGATGTAGTGCTACTGTCGCCTGCTTGTGCTAGCTTCGATTTATTTGCGAACTATGAGGAGCGAGGCAGACTATTCAAAGAGGCAGTCCTGAAGCTCTAGTTTTATAGCGCTGAGCCGTAGGGTAGCCGTGTCTATTTGTCGTCGTTTTGGGTGTTGTAGCCTATAAGTCGGCGGTTTTTGCTAAGTGGGCTTTTTGTGGATTGGAGTGATGCTAGTGTTTCGTTTATAAGTTCGAGCTGCATACGAGTGTCTTCGTTAATGTCGTTGTAGTCTGTAAAGACCTCTTCTATGTATGCTTTAAGGTCGTTAATTTCGTTTTGCAATTCTGTTATTTTGTCTTTGGGGTGAAGTGCGATAAGGTGACGAGTCGCCACGAATGCCCTCATAATCGAGCGATTTATTTCAATAGCCGTTGTCGATCTCAGTACGCTACTTAGCATAGCCACTCCAAGTTCTGTGAATGCAAATGGCAGGTATTTAATATTGCTCCCTCGTCCTCCGCTGTTCAAGATGCCAAATTGGGATCTTGAAGCTTCTTCTTTGGTGAGTTCGAACATAAAATCTTCGCCCTCGAAGCGTTCAATATTGCGTTTGACGGCTCGTTTCAGCTGTCCAGTTGCGACACCGTACATCTCAGCAAGGTCACGATCGAGCATAACTCTTTGCCCTCTGATTTCATAGATATGACTTTAAACAAGCGTGATTTGTTCCATAGTGTGTAGGGGACTTCTAATAATTCCCTTTAGGCTTTAAGGTTAAAATTTGCGACTTCAAATATAGTAAAAAAACAATTCCACACAACAAATATTGGGCAGAGTATAGCAAATAAAAAGAGTGCTTCGAGAGGAACTGTTTCTCTTGAAGCACTTTTTTTGTAAGGCTTATCTCTAATCACTTGGGAGTGACTGTTGAGTGGAGCGTGGAGGCTACTTAAGTGTAATGGAGTTAAAGATGTAGCCGTTCCAAGTGTTTTCGTCTGTATCTATATCGTCGTTGTCGCTGCCAATCGTTAGGTCGATATTTGTTGTTGTTACGCCAGCTAGTATGTAGCCTCCTACGCTTGTAAGTGTAGCTTCGGTAGCGACCTCTAGGCTAGTGAGTGCTTTGCAGCCGATAAAGGCTAGGTCTCCAATTGAGGTCACAGATGGCAGTTCTATTGTTGTGGCGGTGGTGCACGAGTAGAAAGCGTAATCCCCTATCGAGGTTGCGTCGCTCGCCTCAATTGAGGTTAGGGAAGTGCAGTGGAAGAATGCTTTTTCTGCGATAGAGTCAGCACTAGGAATTTCTAGTGTAGGCATAGCGGTGCAGTATGCGAAAGAAGCAGTGCCAAACGTCGTAATGTTCGAGAGGTCAGCTGTTGTTATAGATGTGCAGCCAGCGAAAGCGTACTCATTAACTGTTGTTGCCTTAGGGAGTTCGATAGAGGTAAGGGCTGTGAAGCTGTAGAAGGCGTATGCGCCGACCTCGGTTGTATTGGGGAATGTTATAGAGATTTGGCGGTCGCTAATATCTAGGTTTGAGGTATCAGAGGCGTAGAATGCGCTATCTGGGATAATTTCGTCTGTTATAGTCCATAGGTTAGAGGTTGGGTAGTTACCTGCTTGCAGTTCTGCAATTGTTGTTTCTTCCGCCACTTGGTTTTCGTCTGAGTTTTCTTCAGGGTTTTCGGGTTCGATTTCCGATTCTTCGCACGAGTAAATTGCAGATGCAACGAAGAGAAGCATCAATAATTTCAAAATGTTTGTTCTCATTTTTAGGTTTTGTTTAGGGGGACTTTTAGGTGTAGTTTTGGCTGTCTTTGGGAGGTGATTTTGAGTTTAATTTTTGTGGTTTGATATGCAGTGTAGTAGACTACTGGTGCATACTGAGGTGAAAAGTAAACCAAAATACAGCCCGAAGGCATTCAAAAGAACATTTAATTGTCCGTTTTTTAATTTTTGTTTTCTTTTTGCAACCAATTGTGAGAAGTTTCCTAAGCTATTTGTTTTAATAATTTAGGGTCAATATTCTTTGTGTGGGAAAGAAGTCTTCTTGTGAATTTGGGTTCCAAATTTAAGTTTAATTTCAATAGTTCGGCTACCTATTCACTTTGGCTCTCTGGGTTCAAAGATATGAAAAAAATATAAATAAAAAAAAACAATTAACAATTTAGCTAGAGCGAGTCATTAAATTTATAGAAAGCAATAAATTTTAGAGCACCTGCCCCCACCTAGGTTAGCACCCTGCAACCGTGTCTCGGGAGAGACCGCCCGTCCGGCGTTAGGACGAAAAGCAAGCGGCTTTCACACGGATAAGAGCCCACTAAAGCGGCAACTGAGTAATACTGAGTAGTGACTGAGTAGCTACTGAGTAACGGCCAAGAAACAGATGCGAGGCAGTGTAGCAGTAGGAGGGGGTTGGTGTCAGAAAGACACCAAATAAGGAATCGAAGATTCCGCAGACACCAACCCCCAAAATTGGAGGTTTTAGGCATTAGGTATTAGGTATTAGGCATTATTAAAGCCCATTTATCATTATATACAACCCTAACACCTAACACCTAAAACCTAACACCTAAACAAAAGCAGCGCATCTATATCACAGTAATAGAATTAAACGTGTAGCCATTCCAAGTCTTAGCGTCCACATCCACACCCTCGTTCGAGCTACCAATCGTTAGGTTAATATTTGCTGGCGTTGTAAAAGATAGTACATCCTCGCCAATCTCTGTCAACGTAGACTCAGTTGCAATCGTCAAGCTAGTCAAGACTTTACAGGATTGCAAAGAGCAGTATCCAATAGAGGTTAATTTGGGCATTGAGAGCGTTAAAAGATCATCACAATAATAAAAAGCATATTTACCAACTGATTCCACATTAGGAAGATCTAAAGTTACGAGCTGCGTATTTGCTAGAGCCCATACTCCCAGCAAAATCACCTTTGGGAGATACAACTCAGTAAGTGCTCTTGCGTCCTTAAAACAATCATCTCCAATCGTAAGTGCTTCGGGGAGTTCTAGCACAACAAGTTCGTTGCAATTATTAAATGCGCTAAATTCAACGGTAGTCACATTTGGAAGAATTACCGTAGAGAGTACTTCGGAACTCATAAAAGCACAAGAGCCTATCGTAATCGCATTAATAAACTCTACTGTCGTTAATTTGGTACAATAGTTGAAAGCATTATCTCCAATCGTAATAACATTTGGACACTCTATTGATATTAGATAGCTGTCTCGGGAAAAAGCACTTTCTCCAATCGAAGTTGCGTTAGGGCAGTATATTGTGATTTGGCGGTTGCCTACACTTAGTGTATTATAGTAAAATGCGTTATCTGGGATTGTTTCGTCGATTATTTCCCAGTAGTCTGATGTTGGGTAGATGCCTGCTTGTAGTAGTGCTACTGTTGTTGTTTCGTAAACCGTTATAGTTTCGTCGATTTCGTCCTCCCAGCTGTCGGTTACGTCTATTGTGATATCGCCTTGAGTTGTTAGTAGGCTGCCCGAGATGTTCGTTTGATAGTTTTGTTTGTAAGGGATGTTTGTGAATGTGTAGCTTGAAATTTCGCTGCCGTCTTTAATGAAAAAAGCTGTAAAATCTGCTACTCCACCTGCTGTTGGTGCAAATAGGTAGTCAAAAGATATGCTACCAGTCTCATTCACGAACTCTGTAACAGAGGTTGTTAGAGTACTAGTAGTTTCGTTTACCTCACCAGTAAGGACGTTGTACGAAGTGTATAGCGCAGTTGTATAATCTAGCTTCACGTCAGTAGGTAAGAAACCTGCCATATTATCGGTAATATCCGTAGTCGCTACATTAATGCGAGCAAACGGACGAGTCAAAGTAAACGAGATAGCCGAACCATCAAATTTTTCTACAACGCAAGTTCCTGCAAAAGCATCACGACACTCATCGTTAATAGCATACGCAGTTAAATCCACATTCACCGATGCAAGGTTAGCCTCGCCAGCCTCACCTGCTGCATCATAAAAGCCCATACCATAATCAGCCCACGCCACAAAGGTATAATCCAAACCAGTAATAAGACTAGTAGAGAACTCCCCACTAGTACTACTGCCCAAGTCTTCATATAGCGCATCACCCGAATAAATCTCCAGATAATAAACAAGCTCCGAAAGCTCCGCCTTGGTCGCCTCTGCACCAGTCAAAGCCTGCGCACTAATAGTCGCCTTAACAGCATTACCACTCTCCAAATCGGCATTAACACTCGCCTCCTGACAGCCACTAAAGCTCACTGTCGCAAGCACCGCCATCAAATAAAAAATTTGCCTTCTCATCGTTTTGTTAGTTTTATATTTTCTAAAAATTAAATCTCAGTAATAGAATTAAACGTGTAGCCATTCCAAGTCTTATTATCGACATCAACATCGTCATTCTGAGAACCAACCGTCAGGTCGATATCAGTCGTAGTTACACCCTCAAATACGCCGCCACCAAAAGTAACTTCCGATTCAGTAGCAATAGTCACTGTTTTGAGTGCAGTACAAAAACTAAAAGCAGCCTGTCCAATCGAGGTCACTAATGGAAGTTCTATTGTCATTAAGCTGATGCAACTAATAAAAGCAAAACTTCCAATCGAGGTCACTAATGGAAGTTCTATTGTCATTAAGCTGATGCAAGAATTAAAAGCAGCCTGTCCAATCGTAGTCGCAGATGGAAGTTCTACTACCGTTAAGTTGAAGCAAGAAGTAAAAGCCTCTAGTGCAATCGAGGTAACTAATGGACATTCAACTGTCATTAAGCTGGTGCACTTATAAAAAGCATAGTTTCCAATAGAAGTCGCATTAGGGCAGTAGATTGAAATTTTACGGTCGCCTACATCTGGGCGATTATTGTAAAATGCGTTATCAGGGATTGTTTCGTCTGTTATTTCCCAGTAGTCTGACTCTGGATAGACACCTGCTTGTAGCTGTGCTACTGTTGTCTTTTCGTAGCCTGCATATTCATCAGTTGAGCCGTCCCACTTATCGGTTACGTCTATTGTGATATCCCCTTGCTCAGTTAGTAGGCTACCAGAGATGTTTGTTTGATAGTTTTGTTTGTAAGGGATGTTTGTGAATGTGTAGCTAGAGATTTTGCTGCCGTCTTTAATGAAAGAAGCTGTGAAATCTGCCACACCACCTGCTGCTGGCGCAAATAGGTAGTCAAAAGATATGCTGCCAGTCTCATCCACGAACTTTGTAACAGAAGTTGTTAGAGTACTAGTAGCTTCGTTTACCTCACCAGTAAGGACGTTATACGAAGTGTACAGCGCAGTTGCATAGTCCAGCTGAACGTCAGTCGGTAAGAACCCTGCCATATTATCGGTAATATCCGTAGTCGCTACATTAATGCGAGCAAACGGACGAGTCAAAGTAAACGAGATAGCCGAACCATCAAATTTTTCTACAACGCAAGTTCCTGCAAAAGCATCACGACACTCATCGTTAATAGCATACGCAGTTAAATCCACATTCACCGATGCAAGGTTAGCCTCGCCAGCCTCACCTGCTGCATCATAAAAGCCCATACCATAATCAGCCCACGCCACAAAGGTATAATCCAAACCAGTAATAAGACTAGTAGAGAACTCCCCACTAGTACTACTGCCCAAGTCTTCATATAGCGCATCACCCGAATAAATCTCCAGATAATAAACAAGCTCCGAAAGCTCCGCCTTGGTCGCCTCTGCACCAGTCAAAGCCTGCGCACTAATAGTCGCCTTAACAGCATTACCACTCTCCAAATCGTCACTAACACTCGCCTCCTGACAGCCACTAAAGCTAGCCACCAAAATAGCAGCCACTAAATAAATTAAATTTTTCCTCATAATTTTATAGAATATTTTAGGTTTTTTGGGTTGGCTTTTGGGGGGAATGCAAAAAACGACAAGAGCAAATTAAATATTAGCTTATATCATAACCGCATAAAGCACAGACAAATGTATGCAAAAAAAACCAAACCACCAAACGATATCACACATATAAAACGAAATTCGAAAAGCGAAGTTTGGGACAAGCGATAATTAGGGACAAGCGATAATTATAGTGGAATAAGTATCTGTTATTATTTGTTCTGTTTCTATATTTTCCTAGGCTTTTCGGCACTGCAACCGTGTCTCGGGAGAGACCGCCAGCCCGGCGTTA
>JAWXTN010000038.1:0-20497 GCA_044433515.1 Rikenellaceae bacterium
AATAGACGGACAAATATGGAGGTTATATTCGATAACCTTATAGTTAGGATGGTTCAAAATGAACCAAAACGGCTTGGTAGCACGCTGTAGTGCGTGCGGTCTAAACGCCTATACCTATAATTTTTAATTTTTTTAATAGAAGATATGAAATATAAGAGAGTACTACTAAAGCTCAGCGGTGAGTCGCTTGGTGGAGGTAGCGGCAATGGCATTAGCGCAGAAAAGTTTGTAAGTTATGCCGAGCAGATAGCTCAAGTGGCTAAGAGTGGTGTAGAGATAGGCATCGTTATCGGCGGGGGGAATATCTTCCGTGGTCTGAGCGGTGTAGGCAAGGGAGTAGATAGGGTTAAGGGCGACCAGATGGGTATGCTTGCCACTATTATCAATTCTGTGGGACTATGTGCTGCACTAGAGAACATAGGCTGTCCTGCACGAGTTTTGACATCTATAAATATGGCACCAGTGGGTGAGATATATTCTAAAGGGAAGGCACTTGAAGCCTTCGCTCGTGGCGAGGTTGTAATTATCGGAGGGGGCACGGGTAATCCTTTCTTCACTACTGACAGTGCATCGGCACTTCGTGGCGTAGAGATAGAGGCAGATGCACTACTTAAGGGCACACGTGTTGACGGCATATATACAGCTGACCCAGAGAAACACCCAACAGCTACGAAGTTCACCGAAATAACATTTGACGAGGTTATCGAGAAGCGTTTGAAGGTTATGGATTTGACGGCTTTCACTATGTGTATGGAGAATGACCTTACAATTGAGGTCTTTGATATGGACACTGTCGGCAATCTTATGAAGATTGTTAGCGGTGAGGCTATTGGAACAAAAGTATATAACAAATAAATAAAATAAATTTTAAGAACAATGGGAACAAAAAGAGAGATTTTGAATGCAGCTACTCCTAAGATGGACAAAGCATTGGAGCACTTCGAGGTTGCTTTATCGAATGTACGAGCAGGCAAGGCATCTACATCTATGCTTAACAGCGTAATGGTAGAGAGTTATGGTCAGACTATGCCACTTAACGGTGTAGCAAGTGTGACTGTTCCAGATGCTAAGACAATACTTATACAGCCTTGGGACAAGAATGTGATTTCTGCTATTGAGAAGGCTATTGTGAATTCTAACATAGGTATGACACCATCGAACAATGGTGAGTGTATTCGTTTGAATGTACCGCCACTTACAGAAGAGCGTCGTAAGGAGTTAGTTAAACAAATTAAGGCAGATGCAGAGAGCGCACGCATCACACTTCGTGGCGTACGTAGAGAGGCTATCGAAGCTATTAAGAAAGCTATTAAAGCAGAAGGTCTACCTGAAGACGTAGCTAAAGACGGCGAAGCAGAGGCACAAAAAATGATTGACACTATTTCTAAGAAAATCGACGAGCTCCTTGCTCTTAAAGAAAAAGAAATAATGACGGTTTAGTGATTAATGATTAGTGATTAATGATTAATTTTTTGGGAGGCTTTGCCTCCCTTTTTTTGTGCTTTAGGAATTATGGGTCAAGCTCACTGCTTAGGATTCAGCCGTTTTTATAGTTTACATCAAAACGTCATACAGCCTGCGATATTACAGTAGGTTATATGATGTTTTTATTTAGGGGATTCCTCACCACTATAAAGATTGTAAGAAAACTCTTTTTAGGGGACTTCTAATAATTCCCTTTATTTAATTTTAATTTCAGTTTATGTCTTATTTGGAATTTCAAAAAATGGCTTATAGTGGGGCTATATGACGCTTTTTGAAATTTCAAAGAAGGCGTGAAATGAATTATCTAATTATTGAAGGGAATTTTTAGAAGTCCCCTTTATTAACATCTATTTATGTAGGTGGAAATGTAGTCATATCTATAAATTTGGCTAGTAAAGGAATAATAGTTATCTTTGAAATAAAAACAGATGGCAAAAAGCAGTATTAAAATTGAGGGCGTAGATGTCGTGTTGGTCAAGCAAGGCGGTGAAGATTATATTTCACTAACGGATATGGCGAGATATAAAAATCTGGAAAGGACGAACTTTATTATTCAAAACTGGATGCGTACTAGATATACAATCGAGTTTATGGGACTGTGGGAAAAGATACACAATCCTGCTTCATTTCTAAAGGCATCGAATTCGATGCCTTTAGAAATGAAGCAGGATTGAATAGCTTTGTTCTTACTCCTCAACGTTGGATCGAAAGAACAAATGCAATTGGCATAATATCTAAATCTGGACGATATGGCGGCACTTATGCCCATAAGGATATAGCTTTTGAGTTTGGATCGTGGCTGAGTGCAGACTTTAAACTCTACCTCATAAAAGAGTATCAACGCTTAAAAGAGGAGGAGCAAAAGCTTATCGGCTGGTCGGCAAAACGAGAACTTGCGAAAATCAATTATCATATCCATACCGATGCCATAAAGGCAAATCTTATCCCCGAGGAGCTTACAGCAAAGCAGACCTCAATTGTCTACGCCTCGGAGGCTGACGTTTTAAATGTCGCCCTCTATGGAATCACAGCCAAAGAGTGGCGAGATGCAAACCCAGAACTAAAAGGTAATATCCGTGACTACTCGACAATCAACGAATTGATATGCCTTTCGAATATGTAGAACATAAATGCGGTGCTCATAGGCGAGGGTGTTTCGCAGCGAGATAGACTCGTAAAACTTAATGCCGTAGCCATACAACAAATGCGAGTATTGTCAGAAGTCAAAAATCGCAAACTACTGAAATAGAGCTTTTTTTAATGATTAATGATTAATTTTTTGGGAGGCTTTGCCTCCCTTTTTTTGTACTTAGAAATAATGCTCTAGCCTTTGCTGAGTATTTCTGAGTATGGCTGAGTCATACTGAGTATTTCTGAGCACAGCTCGGCAGAAGTACTCAGTTTTACTCAGTAATACTCAGAGGTACTCAGCACTACTCAGAAATACTCAGAAAGGCTATAACAAAAACAATTAAAACAAGTGCGCTATTCAAAGTCTGCCAAAGCCTCACGAGCCACAGCCTCGTCCTGGGCCCTAACAACTAAACGCACCGAATATTGAAGATATGGCATAACAGTATTAACAATCCCTCCCTCCAAAACACACTCAATGCCAAGGTCACGCAAAATCGTTGCGGCAAGCTCCGCTCTAGTAGCCAAATTGAACTCTCTGAGTACAATACTCCGTGTAATTTCTTTTTTTGTTTCCATAATAGTTACTGTTTTAAAAAATATTACTAACTTTACGACACATATAACCTATATACAAATATAATGAAAAAAACATTACTTTTTACTATGTCGGCACTAATTTTTGCCTCGTGCGGCGAAACTAAAAAAACTAAAGTAGCCGAGTACCCAACTACACGCTACGACTCTACTGTTGTAGAGGACTATCACGGAACTATGGTTGCCGACCCATATCGCTGGTTGGAAGATGACCGCAGCGAAGAAACCGCAGAGTGGGTAAAGACTCAAAACGCCCTGAGCGAAACCTATCTTTCGACCTTCCCTATGCGTGACAAAATCAAAACACGCCTATCGGAGCTATTCGACTACCCAACGCAAGGAGCACCTGCTCGGCACGGTGAATATTACTTCTACTTCAAGAATGACGGACTACAAAACCAAAGCGTCCTATACTTTCAAAAAGGATTGGAGGGCACACCAGAAATCTTCCTAGATCCTAACACACTTAGCGAGGACGGTACAGTAGCCCTTTCGGCTATTAGCTTCTCGAACGACGATAAATACTTCGCCTATGCAGCCTCAAACGCAGGCTCTGACTGGGTAGATATCAGAGTTATGGAAATCCCTTCTAAAGAGCTCCTTCCAGACGTTATCAAATGGGTAAAGTTCAGCGGAGCAGTATGGGGCAAAGACGGATTCTATTACAGCGGTTACGAAGAGCCTAAGGGTTCTGCCCTAAGCGAAGTAAACGAATTCCAAAGAGTCTATTTCCACAAACTAGGCACTTCACAGGCCGAAGACAAACTAATCTTCGAGGACACTAAACACCCTCTACGTTACTTCCACGCCTATGCAAGCGAAGATAACAAGTGGCTAGTGGTAGACGGTAGCGAAGGCACAAGCGGCACAGAACTTATGTACAACAAAGTCGGCAGCACAGAGCCTTTCAAAGTCCTATTCCCAGGCTTCAAGTTTGACTATGTAGCAATTGACTGCACCGATGATAAACTTCTTGTTCTTACAAACGATAACGCATCAAACTTCCGCCTTATCGAAGTAAACCTAGGCACTAAAGCACTCTCTCAGCGTGAGATTATCCCAGAGGGCGACAACCTACTTCAATGGGTTACAACAGCAGGAGGTTATATCTTCGCAGGTCACCTAGTAGATGCCTCTACAAAAGTTACACAATATACAATGGAGGGCGAAAAGGTACGCACTATCGAGCTTCCAGGCATCGGTACTGCTAGCGGCTTTAGTGGCGATAAAGAGGATAAAACTATCTTCTATACCTTCACTAGCTTCGTTGTGCCTCCTACATACTATGAGTTCAATATCGAGAGTGGCGAGTCTACTTTGTATCGCCAGACCGAAGTGAACTTCGACGTTACGAAATATACAGTTGAGCAGGTATTCTATCCTAGCAAAGACGGCACTAAAGTTCCTATGTTCCTAATCTACAAAAAGGGTCTAGAGCGTAACGGTAATGCTCCTACACTACTATATGCTTATGGCGGATTTAATATCCCTGTAACGCCATCTTTCGCAGCCTCTAGAATCCTACTGCTAGAGCAGGGCGGTATCTATGCCGTAGCGAATATCCGTGGCGGTAGCGAATATGGCGAAGAGTGGCACACTGGCGGTATGCTAGGCAATAAGCAAAATGTATTTGACGACTTTATCGCAGCAGGCGAGTATCTTATTAAAGAGAAATACACTAGCACTGAGAAGTTAGCAATTTCTGGTGGCTCGAATGGCGGTCTACTTGTAGGGGCTTGTTTGACACAGCGTCCAGACCTATTTGCAGTAGCCTTCCCACAGGTGGGCGTACTAGATATGCTTCGCTACCATAAGTTTACCATTGGCTGGGGCTGGGTTGTAGAGTATGGTTCGGCAGACAATGCAGAGGATTTTGAGTATTTGTATAAGTATTCTCCACTGCACAATATCCATAGCGGCACTTGTTATCCTGCTACTATGGTTATGACAGCTGACCACGACGACCGTGTAGTACCAGCTCATAGCTTCAAGTTTGGTGCAACGCTTCAGGCGGCACAGGGTTGCGACAATCCAGTACTTATCCGCATTGACACTAATGCAGGACACGGAGCAGGCAAGCCTATCAGCAAGATTATCGACAGCTATGCAGACTACTGGACATTTATGTTTGTGAACACAGATACAGAGTACACAGCTGAATAGCTTTAGACTATTATTACAGGGGGGCAAATGCTCCCCTCTTTTAAGAAATATATATAACTTTTTTTTAACACATAAAAAACATTTAAAAAATTATGAGAAGACAAATTGTTGCAGGAAACTGGAAGATGAACACTACTCCAGCAGAGGGTGTAGAACTACTTAAAGGTGTAGCGGCACTTAAGGGTGAAGCTAAGGCAGAGGTTGAGCTAATCGTGGGTGTACCATTCACGCATATCTGTGCTGTTAAGGCAGCAGCAGAGGGCACTGGTATTGCGGTAGCAGCTCAAAACTGCGCAGATGAGGCAAAGGGCGCATATACTGGTGAGGTATCTGCATCTATGCTATCGTCAATGGGCGTTGAGTATGTAATCCTTGGACACTCTGAGCGCAGAGAGTACTACGGTGAAACTAGCGAAAAGCTTGTTAAGAAGTTAGCTCTTTGTTATGCTGAGGGTATGGCACCTATCTATTGCATTGGCGAGAAACTAGAGGAGAGAGAAGCTAACAAACAAGAGGAAGTTTGCCGTGCTCAAATCGAAGAGGTAGTATTTTCTTTGACAGAGGAGCAATTCTCTAAGCTAGTTATTGCTTATGAGCCAGTATGGGCTATCGGTACAGGTAAGACTGCTACTGCTGAGCAAGCTCAGGACATCCACGCATTCATTCGCAGTGTCCTAGCAGAGAAGTTTGGAGAAGCAGCTGCAAAGACTCCTATATTGTACGGAGGTAGCTGTAAGCCATCAAATGCAGTAGAGATTTTCTCTAAAGGCGACGTAGACGGAGGTCTAATCGGCGGTGCTGCACTAGTAGCAAGCGACTTCATCGGCATAGCTAAAGCATTCTAGTTCCAACAGACTAGAAACAACACCTAAAGAGGGGGGCTTCATTTGAGCCTCCCTCTTTAGGTATTAGGTTTTAGGGATTAGAGGTTAGGGATTAGAGGTTAGAGGTTAGAGGTTAGAGGTTAGGGGTTAGAGGTTAGGGGTTAGAGGTTAGAGGTTAGGGATTAGGGGTTAGAGGTTAGAGGTTAGAGGTTAGAGGTTAGAGGTTAGAGGTTAGGGGTTAGGGGTTAGGGATTAGGGATTAGGGATTAGGTTTTAGGGATTAGAGGTTAGGATTTAGAGGATATGATTTAGGAATTAGAGGTTTGGACTTGAGGGGTTGGTGTCTGCGGAATCTTCGATTCCTTTTTTGGTGTCATTCTGACACCAACCCCCTCCTACTGCTACACAGCCTCGCAGCCGTTTCGTAGCCATTACTCAGTATTACTCAGCTCTACTCAGTTCTACTCAGTTCTACTCAGTTCTACTCAGCAGTTTCTAATCCGTCTGCGAGCCGCCTGCCATCGCCCTAACGCCGGGCGGGCGGTCCTTCCCAGGACTTGGGTGCAGTGCCCCTAGCCTATGTTTGTACTAATGTGGCTCTCCTAAAACCCAAAAAAAGGGAGGCAAAAAGCCTCCCAAACATTAATCACTAATCATTAATCATTAAACTCACAGTTCTCGGCGGTTAAGCAGTGCGTGAGCAATAGTAAGAGAATCCGAATACTCCAACTCATCACCCAAGCCAATGCCACGAGAAATAACACTCATACGTACCCCAAACGACGACAAACTGCGAGAAATATAAAACTGTGTTGTCTCCCCCTCAATAGTAGATGGCAAAGCCATAATAACCTCACGAACCTCCCCCTCACCCACAACTCGCTCTAACTTGTCTAACGCCAAATCCGAAGGAGTAATTCCGCTAATGGGAGAAATAACACCCCCCAACACGTGATACACACCAGAGTACTGACCAGTAGACTCGATAGACATCAAATCACCCACACCCTCCACAACACAAACAATACTCCTATCCCGCTTAGAAGATGCACAAATAGGACACAACACCCCATCAGAAATGTTATTACAACGCTCACAACGACAAACCTCCCGACGAAACTGATATATAGCTCCTGCCAACTGATCCGCCTCATCGACATCCCATCGCAATATATCAAGGGCAATGCGCAAAGCAGACCGACGACCTACCCCCTGAAGCCGAGACAGCTCCCCAACTAAATTATCTAATAACTGAGACAAAATAAACTCCCCCCCAAAAAAAAGATTTAAAAATTATTCCAAAAAAAAGGGGAGCGATATCTCACGCCCCCCCCTATACTGTAAAGTACTAATTCGCTCCGTGACAATTCTTATACTTCTTACCACTGCCACAAGGACAAGGCTCATTACGCCCCACCTGCTTCTCAACGTGTACAGGAGCAGGACGCTGACGCTCTCCCCGACCTGCATTCATAGCAGCCTCCGTACGAGAAGTCTGAAGTTTGCTCATATCATCGCTCTTTGGCATCTGTACCGAAGGACGCTGCGGCTGAGGCTGAGGCGCTGCCTGACCCTCACGCTTAGCCACTGGTATCGCTGCCTTCAACAAAGTGGAGATAACATCCTCGTTAACCTCTGCGACCATTGTAGAGAACAGATTGAACGACTCAAATTTATAAATCAAAAGCGGATCTTTCTGCTCATAAGTAGCATTCTGTACCGACTGTTTCAAATCGTCCATCTCACGCAAATGCTCCTTCCACTTCTCATCAATGGTAAGCAGCATAATGATACGTGAATACTGGCGCATAATCTCTAGCCCACGGCTCTCAACCGCACGCTTCAAGTTCACAGGGATATTATAACCCTTCTTACCGTCAGTAATAGGTATAACGATATTCTCATAATGTTCGCCCTGCTCAGCAAAAACCTTTTCAAGAAGTGGCAACGCCACACGTGCTATCGTCTCGCCACGGCGACTAAGAGCCTCTGTCATATTCTCAACAAGACGCTCCACCATATCAGCATCCTTCATATCACTATACTCTTGTGCAGTCAACACTGGCTCAACTGAGGTTTTAGAGATAAACTCGACATTAAATTCGTCATAACTGCCACCTCTATAATTCTCCACAAAGCTAGCAGCAAATTCGCCCATCATCAAATTCAAGTCCAAATCTATACGCTCGCCACTAACCGCATTACGCCTGCGACCATAAATAACCTCACGCTGTGAGTTCATAACATCGTCATACTCCAACAGTCGCTTACGCATACCAAAATTATTCTCTTCAACCTTCTTCTGAGCACGCTCGATAGCCTTTGTCATCATACCAGCTTGGATGCTCTCGCCCTCTTTGATACCCATAGTATCCATAAGTCGAGAGATACGCTCCGAACCGAACAGACGCATCAAATCGTCCTCAAGCGACACAAAGAACTGCGAACTACCTGGGTCACCCTGACGACCTGCACGACCACGCAACTGTCTATCGACACGTCTACTCTCGTGACGCTCAGTACCGATAATAGCCAAACCGCCTGCATCCTTCACTTCCATAGAAAGTTTGATGTCAGTACCCCGACCTGCCATATTCGTAGCAATAGTAACCTGTCCGCCACGACCTGCCTCGGCTACAATCATAGCCTCGCTCTGGTGCTGTTTAGCGTTCAGTACATTGTGTTTAATACCACGAAGCTTAAGCATCTTACTGAGCAGCTCAGATATCTCAACCGAAGTTGTACCAATCAAGACTGGGCGACCCTCGTCGACCATTCGCTTAGCCTCCTCGATAACTGCTGCATATTTCTCTCTCTTTGTCTTATAGATTATATCCTGGCGGTCAAATCTCGCAATCTTACGGTTTGTAGGGATTACAATAACGTCAAGTTTATAGATGTTCCAAAGTTCCGATGCTTCGGTCTCAGCCGTACCTGTCATACCTGCGAGCTTGTGGTACATACGGAAGTAGTTTTGAAGCGTAACAGTAGCGAAGGTCTGCGTAGCCGCCTCAACCTTAACGTGCTCTTTAGCCTCGATAGCTTGGTGTAGACCATCCGAGTAACGACGACCCTCCATTACACGACCTGTCTGCTCGTCGACAATCTTAACTTTGCTGCCGTCAACAATATACTCCGTATCCTTTTCGAACATAGCATACGCTTTGAGCAGCTGATTCACGGTATGAACCCTCTCGCTCTTAACAGCATAGTCCGCAAGGAGCTTATCCTTACTCTCTGCCTTAGCCTCCTCTGTTGCCTCAGACTTCTGCAACTTTGCAACCTCGCTTCCGATATCTGGGAGGACAAAGAAGTTCACATCGCCTGTGCTCTTTGCGAGTGCCTCGTGACCCTTATCTGTCAAGTCAACCGAACGCTGCTTCTCTTGAATCACAAAGTACAAATCGTCTGTGATTTCGTGCATACGTTTAAGGTTATTTTCCATAAAGGTATTTTCGGTCTTAAGCATAAGGCTGCGCATACCGTCCTCCGAAAGGAATTTGATAAGAGGTTTGCTCTTAGGCAGACCCTTATGTGCACGGTACAGAAGTATAGCTCCCTTTTCCTTATCTTTACTATCTGCCGAAGCGATTAGTTTTCTAGCCTCTGAAAGCAGTTGTGTACAAAGAGATTTTTGCAAAGAATAAAGATTTGCAATCATAGGGTTATACTCCTCGAAGAGTTGGTCTTCGCCCTTAGGCACAGGTCCCGATATGATAAGTGGCGTACGAGCGTCGTCGATAAGTACCGAGTCGACCTCATCGACAATAGCGAAGTGGTGAGGACGTTGCACAAGGTCAGCGACCTTTGTAGCCATATTATCACGAAGATAGTCGAAGCCAAATTCGTTATTCGTACCAAATGTAATATCTGCCTGATAAGCCTTTCTACGAGCTTCTGAGCCTGGCTTATGTCTGTCGATACAGTCTACCGAAAGCCCGTGGAACTGATAGAGTGGACCCATCCACTCCGAGTCACGTTTCGAGAGGTAGTCATTGACCGTAACGATATGCACACCCTTGCCACAAAGGGCATTGAGAAAGACTGGAAGTGTAGCCACAAGTGTTTTACCTTCACCCGTTGCCATCTCCGCCACGTTGCCTTTATGGAGAGCCACACCGCCGAAGAGCTGCACATCGTAGTGTGTCATATCCCAATTGATAGTGTTACCACCAGCAGTCCACTGCGTTGTATAGATAGCCTTATCGCCCTCGATTGCCACAAAGTCTCTCTCGGTTGCAAGGTCTCTATCAAAGTCCGTAGCTGTAACCTCCACAGTGTCGTTTTGAGTAAACCTACGTGCCGTATCCTTAACGATTGCGAAGACCTCAGGCATAATTTCCATAAGGACTTCTTCGATACGTTCGTTCACCTCTTTTTTGAGTTTATCTCTGTGAGTAGCGATTTTTTCTTTTTCGCTAACTTCTGTTTGAGGGTCTTCGAGTTTAGCTGCTAGTTCAGCTATCTGCGCTTCGATAGGAGCGATTGCATCTGCGATTTTCTCTCTAAGAGTTTGTGTTCTATTTCTGAGTTCGTCGTTTGAGAGTTTTTCTATTTCGGGGTAGACCGCCAGGACAGATTTAACGTAAGGTTCGATTGCCTTACGGTCCTTGTCGGCTTTGCTACCGAAGAAAAGCTTCAATACTGATTGAGTAAGTGACATATTTTTTTATGTTATTTCGTTATTATTTACTTTTGTTCAAGTTTCAAAGATACTAAATTATATACAAATATGAGTCACATCTATATTTAAAAAATTTAGTAATCTTTTTTATTGTCGTTTTTGAGGGTAAAGTTCCCCTGAATTTTTCTTTAGTATGCGCTTTTATAGAACTCTGTATCTTGTGCCCACTTGTAGTCTCTCATATATATTTCCAGTGTTACATATTCGTCGAGTTTTGGGATATAGAGTGACAGCCCTGAGTACTCCGAAATGACAATAGTTCCATAGCTATCGCCATAGAATAGATAGGGCGTAGCAGCTTTATAGACGACTGCTTCGTCGAGTGCTTCGAGGAATTCCGCTGCTGCATCTTCTCCATAAGTGCGTTTAGCCATATCAGAGACATCCCACATCAAGTCTCTATAATCGCTGCTAGAGCCAAGGTATCTGCCATACTGCTGCACGGCATAGGGAGCAGTAGCAGGTTCTGTAATAGCTTTAAATTTAGCGGCTACGTTTTCCATTTTGCTAAGGTCTGTCACCGACACGGTAGCCGACTGATAGACTCCCGACTGAGAGTTGTAATAGTCATAATAGATTTCGGCTATTGCTTTAGAGTCATAGGTCAGAAACTCGTCCATAGCGAGCGAGTAGGGATAGCCAGCTGCCAGAATCTCAGCAGGTGAGGCTATCAGATAATTTGCCTTATCTTTAAGCTCATAGGCAACCTCTATGCTACCCATATGGCAGGCATCGAAATAGATAAATTCAAAGCCCACACCGTCGGGTATAGCAGCTGCCAAATCGCAAAGCTCTAGCACATCGGAGGTATAGGTATAGGAGATGCCAAACGAATTCTGAGGCGAGGGCACCTGCGAAGCCGACACAACTGCCTGCGACACTCCACACTCCCCATTCTCGACACCTTGCAGCTCCTCAGGAGCATAAGCAGGCGACATACCCTTTGGCAGCCATCCGCTACCGTGCGACCAGAATATCAGCGAGTAGTGGTCAGCAGGGGCAAGTTCCATACAATCCTCTATAACTTGTGTTACGGTCGAGGCTAAACAAGGGTTCAAATCTGTTGCATACTCTTTAATTACCTCACTTGTGATTGTTGTGGTATTGTCTTGTGATATCTCTAGAATCTCGTTTCCTGCGCCATTTCTTTGGTTATAGAAGACGAGCATCTTTGCGCCTAGGTCTGGGTTATAGGCTGCCTCCATATCGTTAATATTGTTCACAGCATAGCTACTTAGGTTATTGTCTGCTATCATATAGACAATAACCGTATGCTCTCCCTCTGGAATTGGCTCTGGCTTATCCCCTCCACTGTCTTGACACCCTACTACTGTACCGAGCAGTGCGCACAAGATTAAACTTTTAAACTTTCCCATATTTTTCTATTATATATCCACCCCTTGACAGGGGGTATTACTAAACAACTCTATGTTTTCTTTGCTACTTTATCCTTGTGGACACCTTCTCTCGTCCCCTCCCCTCTTATCTATACTTTACGCTATCTTCCTCCTCAGCCATCATTTTGCAATAGCTATAATACCTCTCCTCTGCTATCTCTCCTCTCTCTACCGCTTCGACCACTGCGCACTTAGGCTCGTGGGTATGCGTGCAGTTATAAAAACCACACCCCTCTGAGTGTGCCATAATCTCCCTAAAGAAATGATATATCTCCTCCTTCTCGACATCCACTAGTCCAAAGCCCTTAATGCCTGGTGTATCTATAAGGAATCCTCCGCCCTCTAGAGCGAAGATTTCCGAAAAGGTTGTCGTATGCTTACCTGCGAGGTGATACTCCGAAATTTCGCCTGTTCTAGCCCTCTGATTGCCCTCTATTGCATTTAGAAGCGAGGACTTCCCCACTCCCGAATTACCGCTAAAGAGTATAGTCTTACCCCTTAAATCTGCCTTTAGCTCCTCTATGCCCTCACCCGTAACAACTGAGGTAAGGAACATCTCATAGCCAGCCCTACGATATATACTGAGAAACTCCTCGTTAGGGGCAGCGATATCTACTTTATTAATCACAAGTTTAGTCTCCACACCATAGGCTTCGGCAGCAGCAATCATTCTGTCGACGAACTCTAGGGGAGTCTCAGGACTATAAAGTGAAATGACGATATAGAGCGTGTCTATATTCGCTGCTATAATATGTTTCTGGCGAGAAAGGTTCGTAGCCTTACGCACCAGATAGTTCTTACGCTCCTCCACAGAGTCTATCACAAGTTCCCCCTCGGTATTCTCGACACAGCACACAAAATCCCCCACAACCACAGGCGCAGTAGAACTAGCCCCCTTAAGGCGCAGCGACCCACGAAGACGAGCCTTCCTCTCATCGCTCTGAGGCTTCCCCTCCTCTAGAACTGTGTACCAGCTCCCTGTACTCTTTGTAACTAAATAACGCAATTTTAATGATTAATTATTAATGATTAATGGGGTTCTAATAACACCTAATACCTAATACCTAACACCTAATACCTAATACCTCCTCGGACTTAAGGGGTTGGTGTCTGCGGAATCTTCGATTCCTTTTTAGGTGTCATTCTGACACCAACCCCCTCCTACTGCTACACAGCCTCGCATCCGTTTCCTTGCTATTTCTCAGAAATTACTCAGTGGTCTCTCATCCGTGTGAAAGCCGCCTGCCATCGCCCTAACGCCGGGCGGGCGGTCCTTCCCAGGACTTGGGTGCAGTGCCCTAGCCTAGTGTAGCTCAAGCCCATTAATCATTAATCATTAATCATTAATCACTAATCATTATCTAGGATATATCGTCAAACGCTGCCCTATGCGGATATTTGTAGAACGTAATCCATTCCACTTCTTAATATTAGCAACAGTCACACCATACTTTATAGCAATAGCACCCAACGTATCACCACTCTTTACCTTATATGTAGTCTTCTTGCCACTAGCATAAGAAGGATAACGCTCAGCAAGCTCCAACGCCTTCTTCTCCGACAAATTATCTATCTGTATATACTTCTTCAAATACGTAGTGTCCTTCCCATATATATCCGCCTCATTGTCGATAAAGTCAGCTATCCGAGCCGTAGGCAACACAAGGGTGTATTTACGCTCCACAGCTGGAATTATATCTATACGATACTGAGGATTCAAAGCCCGAAGCTCCTCCTTAGTGATAGGTATCGTTGTAGCTATCTGATCGAAATGAACCATCCTACCTATAAGGAGCGTATCCACCGAAATAGGATTCTCTATCTCCTTAGGCTCAAGAGAATTCGCCTTATAAAATGTATAGCCATAACTAGCCCCTATAAAAGCAGGAACATAACCACGAGTCTCCCGTGGCAAATAATCCCATATATCCCAATAAGAACCCACCGTACCAGCCCTCTTCATAGCCTTATTAACATTCCCAGGCCCACAGTTATAAGCCGCTATAACAAGCGTCCAATCGCCATAAATCTTATACAAATCCATAAGGAAACGACAAGCCGCATCCGTAGACTTCACAGGATCCATCCTATCGTCCACAAAAGAGTTAACCTCCAAACCATAATGCTTACCAGTAGAAAGGATAAACTGCCACAACCCCACAGCAGCAGCGTGGCTACGAGCAACTGGCAGAAGTGCCGACTCAATAACGGGCAACATCTTAAGCTCCATAGGAAGTCCATACTCATAAAGCGCCTTCTCAAAAATAGGGAAATAATACTTCGCACGCCCAAGGACATTCTCCATAACAGCATTCTTTTTGCTATATCTGTCAATATAACTCCTCACAGCAGCATTATAAGGCAACTGCACCTCGGTAGCCAACATCTTAAGTCTAGCCTCATAGAGCTTATCCTTGTCGTCACCGCTAAGCGTAGCGATATCCAAAGGGTCTATATTAATAAATTCACCCACAAAGTTCTCATAAGCCTCCTGCGCATTTTTAGCATTCAGCTCGCCATAGAGTTCAAAATAATTTTCGGCAGGGACAGCCTTAATTTCGCCATAGTTCTCCACATAGGCACTCTGCGCCCATAGAGATTGAGAAGAAACAAAAACTACAAAGAGAAAAATGGGTAAAAATTTATTCATAAGGAAGACTACTGATGCAAAAGGATATTTACGTTGTTTTGTTTGTTATAATTTCGAAGGATTTAAAAAGTCTAGAATTTAACTTGTAGAGATAGCCCCACACCGCTAGGCACAGACGAAGTATAGCCCAACTGTTCATTAAAGAGCGTAGGGGTTATAGCCAAATCAGGCGACACATCCCAGTTCTTTAGCGTAGCGATAACATAGGTATCTATCACACTGAGGAGGTAGACCCCTGCCATTGCGATAATACCAAAGTCACGGTTACGCCTATACGAGTCACGAGCATTTTTCAGAACATCAGAGGAGAACCGACCGTTAAACTCGTCAATAGTTGTATCATCGCCGTCAGCCACAAGGTTATAAGCTGTCTTAAATCTCTGGTAATATCTATTGTTATAGTCAATCACACAACCCATCACCGCCAAACCGCCATAGTATATCGGTATGCGCCAATAGGTACGTGTATAGAAGAACCCTGCCCCAGGGAACAGAGCCGCAAGGACTGTCGCCTTTCGTATATGGGTCATATCTCCCCGATAGTTATACGTAGCGTCAGCTATCGAATAGAGGTACGTAACCCCTGCCAGGGCATAGAAGATTGTAGAGGCACTCTGGTGGTCATACATTTCCAGTTGCAAAGCGTCAATATCCGCTTGGTCAGCCCCTGCATTTACTGCTGCCTGCCACTTAGCTTCGGTCTTAGAGTATTGATTGCCGAAGATTGCCCCACCTGCTGCAAATCCCCCCATAAGCCCCACAAAGGTAGGCGCTTTCCAGTACTGCTTGTTATAGACCTGTCCCAGACCTGGCACAAAGCTCATAAGCAGGTGCAGCGGAGGCGAGATAGTATCTTCCGTGAGGGAGAATCTATCGTGTTTTCTAAGGCTATCTCTTAGGAGTTTCCTTTGAAGCACACTATCTTTTTGAAGGCTATCCTCACGATACTTTGCATAGAGCACACTATCTTTACGAAGGCTATCCAGCTCAAAGAGCAGCGAGTCGACCTCCGTACCAGCCTTCACACCGCCCCTAACACGAGTAAGGGTAGGAGGCTGCGCAACACTTTGCAGAACAACCCCTATTATGAGTACAGCTATTATGTATTTTAGATATTTCAATCTTTTTTGTTTTGGGGACTTCCCTTTTTTATAGTGGGAACTCCGAATTTTAGTTTGTTTTCTTTTTTTTGTCTGCCTCTCGCTCCCCTAGTTTATCTAGGGCACACTAGCTAAAACAGCAGCCACACTTTAGGCTTCACCCAGCCTTTTGACAATCTGAGAGAGCTCTAGTGCTGATGCAAATTTAATAGAAATTTTACCATTACCCTTTGCTCCTCCTTCTATTTTAACGTTCTTTTTGCCAAAAACTTGTGAGAGTTCTTCATAAAAGTCTGAATAATCCACACCTGCCGCCTTCTTTGTAGCTTTAGGTTCTAGAGATTTAGCTAACAAATCTTCGGCTGCTCTGACCGATAGTTTCGCTGATATAATTTTTGCCAAGAATTTTTCCTGCTCCTCTGCGCTCTCTATCGAAGCTATAACCTTTGCGTGTCCCATCGAGATTTCCTCACCTCTAAGAGCCTCTTGCACCACTGGGCAGAGGGTCAAAAGTCGCAGGTAATTCGCCACAGTACTACGACGTTTACCCACACTCTTAGCAAGTGCCTCTTGTGTAACACCTAGCTCCTCTGTCAGGCGACGAAGTGTAAGGGCAATCTCTAGTGCGCCTAGCTCCTCACGCTGGATATTCTCCACAAGTGCCATTTCCAGAAGTTTGGCATCGTCAACCTTACGCACATAGGCAGGGATAGTCGTGAGTCCTGCCACAATAGAGGCACGGTAGCGACGCTCACCGCTAATAATCTCATAGCGTCCTCCCACCTCACGGATGGTTATCGGTTGGATAACCCCTAGGCATTTGATAGACTCTGCAAGTTCTGCGATAGCCTCCTCATCGAATTGGGTACGAGGCTGACTTTCGTTTGGTTTAATTTTCTTTAGTTCAATTTCCCACGAGTGCACCGTTGCGATTTCAATATTTTGTGTTTCGGTTTCAAAGATTGCGCTAAGACCTTTGCCTAAACCGAGAGGTTTTTTTGCTGCCATTATTTTTTGGTTAAATTTTTATGTTTTTAATTTTAGGGGAGGGGTTATATCATTGTTATAATCCCTTATGAGAGTTTCTAAATAATTCTTCTATAAAAACACCCTCTTGAGTGAGTCCCTTTTATCCAAGGAGCGATTCCACAAAGCTCTTAGGCTCGAATATCTGAAGGTCTTCGACCCTCTCGCCCACTCCGATAAATCTCACAGGAACGCCCATCATATCGCTAATCCCTATCACCACACCGCCACGAGCCGTGCCGTCGAGCTTTGTGATAGCTAGCGAGGTGACTTGTGTAGCTGCCGAGAACTGTTTAGCTTGTTCGAAGGCATTTTGTCCAGTAGAGCCGTCCAAAACAAGTAGCACATCGTGCGGTGCGCCAGGCACAACCTTCTGCATAACTGTCTTAATTTTTGTAAGCTCCGCCATTAGGTGTGTTTTATTGTGAAGTCTACCAGCTGTATCTATAAGCACCACGTCCGCACCAGCTGCCACAGCCGCTTGGAGTGTATCGAATGCCACAGAAGCAGGGTCAGAGCCCATCTTTTGTTTAATAAGCCTTGCGCCTGAGCGTTCAGCCCACACTTCGATTTGGTCGATAGCGGCAGCTCTAAAGGTATCAGCAGCCCCTATAAAGACCTTTTTGCCTTCGCTCTGCAACTTAGAGGCTAGCTTCCCAATCGTTGTGGTCTTACCCACTCCGTTCACGCCCACAACCATTACGACATAGGGCATACCCTCGCTAGGGCTATCTCCCCAGCTGTCCTCTGTTTCGGTTTTGCTGAGCAGTTCTGAGACTTCGCTACGAAGGATAGAGTTCAGTTCCTCTGTGCCCATATATTTATCACGGGCAACCCTTGCTTCGATTCTCTCGATAATCTTAAGTGTTGTATCGACTCCCACGTCCGAGGTTATAAGAGCCTCTTCGAGTGAGTCAAGCACATCGTCATCGACCTTTGATTTGCCTGCAATAGCACGTGATAGCTTACTAAAGAATCCTTGACGGCTCTTCTCTAGTCCACTCTCTAGAGTCTCCTTTTGCTGAGGAGCTTCTTCTTTCTTTTTAAATATCGAAAATAATCCCATTGTGTTATTTTTAGTTTCTTGTTTTCTATTCTTATAGGGGGTCTAGCGATAAGGGAGCTAGTCTTTTAAAGATTAAAAGCTCACCTCCCTGCCGCCATACAAATAGTTAGTCTAGCTTTAGGGCTAGTTCTTTGAGCTGTTCTGGTGCAACTGCCGAAGGTGAGTCAATCATCATATCCCTGCCCGAATTATTCTTAGGGAATGCGATAAAGTCACGGATAGAGTCTACACCGCCAAAGATTGCACAGAATCTATCGAGTCCAAAGGCGATACCGCCGTGTGGAGGCGCACCAAATTTGAACGCACCCAGTAGGAATCCGAATTGTTCTTCCGCTTCTTCTTTGCTAAAGCCTAGGACTTCGAACATACGGCTCTGAATCTCGCTATTGTGGATACGTATTGAGCCACCGCCCACTTCCACGCCATTGACAACAAAGTCATAGGCATTTGCCTTAACCTCACGAGGTTCGCCTGTCATAAAGAGTTCCATATCTTCGGCTCGTGGCGAGGTGAAAGGGTGGTGCATAGCGAAGTATCTGCCGCTCTCCTCGTCCCATTCCACTAGAGGGAAGTCCACAACCCATAGCGGAGCGAACACTCCCTGAGGGCGGAGTCCCAATCTTTCGCCCATCTCTAGGCGCAGTTGGCAAAGTCCGTTTTGAGCCACCTTTTCGCTACCTGCGAGCACTAGAATAAGGTCACCCGCCTCTGCTCCAGTAGCCTTAGCCCAGCTCTGAAGAATCTCTTGAGAGAAGAACTTATCGACACTACTCTTCACATTGCCACTCTCCTCTACCCTTGCGTAGATAAGTCCCGAAGCACCGATTTGTGGACGTTTAACCCACGCTGTTAGCTCATCGAGTTGTTTACGAGTATAGCTCGCTGCGCCCTTTGCGCAGATAGCCCCTACATATTCTGCCGAGTCGAATGGAGGGAAACCTTCGCCACGTAGCGCATTCTCAAATTCCACGATTCTCATATCGAAACGGATATCTGGCTTATCGCATCCGTAGTATTTCATTGCATCGGCGTAGCTCATTCTAGGGAACTGAGCTGCGTCAAGTTCTGTTCCAAGGACATCTTTGAACATACCCCGAGCCATACCCTCAAAGGTATTTAGGACATCTTCACGCTCTACGAATGCCATTTCGCAGTCGATTTGCGTAAACTCTGGCTGACGGTCAGCTCTCAGGTCTTCGTCTCTAAAGCAGCGAACGATTTGGAAGTAGCGGTCATAGCCACTCACCATAAGGAGTTGTTTAAAGGTTTGAGGTGACTGAGGCAGAGCATAGAACTGTCCTGGATTCATTCTCGAAGGCACGATAAAGTCACGTGCACCCTCTGGAGTCGATTTAATAAGGTATGGAGTTTCTATTTCTAGGAATCCTTCGCTATCTAGATAGCTTCTAACTGCTTGTGTCAGTTTGTGACGTAGCATTATATTGCGTTGCAGCGGAGCACGACGAAGGTCTAGGTATCTGTACTGCATACGAAGTTCATCGCCACCGTCAGAGTGTTCTTCGATAGTGAATGGAGGGGTTTGTGACACATTAAGGATATTAATCTTTTCTGCCAAGATTTCGATATCTCCCGTAGCTATCTTTGGATTTTTGCTAGAGCGTTCACGCACCGTGCCTTCGATTTGCACAACGTACTCTCTACCGAGCTTTTCGGCAACTTCTAGAAGCTCTTTTGGAGAGGTTTCGTCCACAACGATTTGAGTAATGCCATACCTATCTCTTAGGTCAATAAACGCCATTGCGCCCAGTGCTCTAACCTTTTGCACCCATCCCGAAAGGGTAACTGTTTTTTCTGTGTCACAAGAGCGTAGCTCACCACAGCTGTTAGTTCTATACATACCTTTATTCTCTTAAAAATTATATTATTATTTTTTTACTTCTTATCTTTTTTTTTACTATCTATTCCCTACCCCCCCTAACACCTAACACCTAACACCCAACACCTAACACCCAACACCCAACACCCAACACCCAACACCTCCTCGCACTTGAGGGGTTGGTGTCTGCGGAATCTTCGATTCCTTTTTGGGTGTCATTCTGACACCAACCCCCTGGCTACTGCTACACAGCCTCGCATCCGTTACTCAGTATTACTCAGCCATTACTCAGAATTACTCAGTAGGCTCTAATCCGTATGAAAGCCGCCTGCTTTTCGCCCTAACGCCGGGCGGGCGGTCCTTCCCAGGACTTGGGTGCAGTGCCCCTAGCCTAGGGCGTTCTACTGTAGCTCAAGCCATTAATCATTAATCACTAATCATTCAATACTCCGTTAAATTTTAATTTAACCATCTGATTTTCAATAAAATAAATGTGATTTTTCTTGCTTATGTCCCTGATTTTTACTATCTTTAAGG
>JAWXTN010000039.1:0-19150 GCA_044433515.1 Rikenellaceae bacterium
AATAGACGGACAAATATGGAGGTTATATTCGATAACCTTATAGTTAGGATGGTTCAAAATGAACCAAAACGGCTTGGTAGCACGCTGTAGTGCGTGCGGTCTAAACGCCTATACCTAAAACTTAATTCTCGTCTCATATCTCTGCCTATGTTATGATGTATAGATACTTAAAGCCTAGATAGCAGCAGCGAAGCGGCTATCGCTACATTGAGTGACTCTCCTGCGCCACCTGCGCCCCTAGCGATATGAACCCTGCGAGAAACGCTCGACTCCACAGCACTAGATATCCCTTTGCCTTCGTTGCCCATTACAATTGTAGCGCACTGAGGATAGTCGACCGCTAAGTAATCTTCGCTACGCTCCAAAAAAGTCCCAAACGACGAGTCTGGAAATAATTCTTCTCGCTTCTCTAGCCACTCTGTGATGTCGGTATAAATTACCTCCACACGCCCGATAGCCCCCATAGTAGCTTGCACAACCTTTGGCGAAAAAGCATCAGCTGTGTCACACGAACAAACAATACGCCTCACACCGAACCAGTCGCAACTGCGAATAATCGTCCCCAGATTTCCTGGGTCTTGTACCCCGTCCAAAAGAAGAACCCTGCCCTTATGCCTCAAAGACTCCTCGATACTATATTTAGGTATTCGAAATGTTGCCAAAACCGAAGTAGGGGTTTTAAGCTGCGAGATTCTTTGCATCTGCGCCTCTGAACAATTTTCCCCAACTCTATATATAGTGCCCACTTCGAAGAGTTCGCACAATTCGCCCACTAGTTTATCTCCCTCAGCGACAAAGAGTCCCGATTCATTACGGGCACGCTTCGAGCCGAGCGACTTTACAAATTTTATTTCATTAGTTGTTAACATAGGGGCAAAAATACAAAAAAATTATTATCTTTGTGCTTTAGTAATGATTATTTTTTACTAAAATTTCCTGAAATACAAATGATTACATCAACACCTGCGTGCCTTGTCCTCGAAGATGGTTCGAGCTATGAGGGCTATTCTTTTGGTGCACCTCGTTCAGTCTCTGGCGAAGTTGTCTTTTCGACCGCTATGACTGGCTATCCTGAGAGCCTCACCGATCCATCATACTGCGGTCAAATTTTAGTTCCTACATTTCCTCTTATAGGAAATTACGGAGTACCGACGAAAGATACAAACCAGTGGGGACTCCCTTCACATTTCGAAAGTGATAAAATTCACGTCAAGGGACTAGTTGTGAGCGACTACGCTTTCAACCCTCAGCACTGGAATAACGAGCAAACACTTGCCCAGTGGCTTATTAGCGAAGATATCCCTGCAATCTTTGGGGTAGACACTCGCCAAATCACTAAAACAATTCGTGAGCACGGCGTTATGCTCGGTAAGATTATTATCGACGGCACTACACCTCCCTCTAAATTCGAAGACCACAACACTCGTAACCTCGTAGCTGAGGTATCGTGCACTGAGGTCACCGAATATGGCGATGGCGACCTTAGAATTGTTATGGTAGACTGTGGCGCAAAGTTCAATATTATTCGCTGCCTTTTGAAGCGTGGCGTTACAGTTGTGAGAGTTCCTTGGAACTACGACTTCACAGAGCTAGACTACGACGGCGTTATGCTATCGAATGGTCCTGGCGACCCTTCACTTCTTGACGAAGTGGTTCAAAACATTACAAAGGGTATAGAGATAGGTAAACCTATCTTCGGCATCTGCCTAGGCAATCAGCTACTAGCTCGTGCAGCAGGGGCTTCGACCTATAAGATGAAGTACGGTCACCGTTCACACAACCAGCCTGCTATCGAGTGCGGCACATCACACGCTTGTATCACTTCGCAGAACCACGGCTATGCTATCAATCCTTCGAACCTAGGCGAAGAGTGGGAGCCATACTTCAAAAATCTCAATGACGACACCCTCGAAGGTATTCGCCACAAGACAGCTCCATTCTTCTCAGTGCAGTTCCACCCAGAAGCTACTAGTGGTCCGGTAGACACTGAATACCTCTTCGATAAGTTTATCGACGAAGTAAAGAAATTCAAAGCAAATAAATAAGAGATACCCAAATAGTATATTTTAAAATTCAAAACAATGGAAGATAAAGTGAAGAAAGTATTGCTACTGGGTAGCGGAGCATTAAAGATTGGAGAGGCAGGAGAGTTCGACTATTCGGGTTCACAAGCACTTAAAGCCCTTAAAGAAGAGGGTATTTACACAATACTTATTAACCCTAATATCGCAACAGTTCAGACCAGCGAAGGTATAGCCGATAAGGTTTACTTCTTGCCTGTAACTCCTGAGTTTGTCGAGAGGGTTATCGAGAGGGAACGTCCAGACGGCATCCTTTTGGCATTTGGCGGACAGACTGCACTAAACTGTGGTGTAGCACTATACCGTAGCGGCATTCTTGAGAAATACAATATTAAGGTTTTAGGCACGCCTGTTCAAGCGATTATGGACACCGAAGACCGTGACTTGTTTGTACAGAAGCTCGACGAAATCGACGTTAAGACAATCAAGAGCGAAGCGGTAACGACTGTCGAAGATGCAAAGAGAGTGGCAGGAGAACTGGGCTATCCAGTTATTATCCGTGCAGCTTATACCCTTGGCGGATTGGGCTCAGGTTTCTGCGACAATGACTCTGATATGGAAGTTATGGCTAGTAAGGCATTCACCTACTCGCCACAGATTCTTGTAGAAAAATCGCTTAAGGGATGGAAAGAGGTAGAGTACGAAGTTGTAAGAGACAAGTACGACAACTGCCTTACGATATGTAATATGGAGAACTTCGACCCACTAGGTATCCACACAGGCGAGTCGATAGTTGTAGCTCCTTCGCAGACCCTTACAAATAACGAATATCACAAGCTCCGTGAGATTGCCATTCGCATTATCCGCCACGTGGGTATCGTGGGTGAGTGTAACGTACAGTATGCCCTTGACCCAGAGAGTGAAGACTATCGAGTTATCGAGGTTAACGCTCGCCTAAGCCGTTCATCGGCACTAGCGTCTAAAGCTACGGGTTATCCGCTAGCCTTTGTAGCGGCAAAGCTAGGTATGGGCTACGGTCTACACGAGCTTAAAAATACAGTTACAAAGACAACGACAGCGGCATTTGAGCCTGCGCTTGACTATATAGTATGTAAGATTCCACGCTGGGACTTGGGTAAGTTCAAAGAGGTTAGCCGTGAGCTAGGTTCTTCGATGAAGAGTGTTGGCGAGATTATGGCGATTGGCCGTAACTTCGAGGAGGCTATCCAGAAGGGTCTACGTATGATAGGTCAGGGTATGCACGGCTTTGTAGCAAATAAGGATTTCGAAATAAAGGATATCGAAAAGGCACTACAACGCCCTACTGATACTCGTATCTTTATTATTGCAGCAGCACTTAAACAAGGCTATGGAGTAGACGAGATTCATAATCTTACGAAAATCGACAAGTGGTTCTTGCATAAGCTCCAAGGCATTATAGCCCTTGAAAAGGGTATGGAGAGCTACACAAAACTTGAAGATGTTCCTACACCACTCTTTAAGGAGGTTAAGCAGAAGGGTTTCTCGGATTTCCAGATTGCACGTACAGTTTTGGGTTCTGAAGATTTATCAATGGAGGAGGCTATCTCGACAGTACGTACCTATCGTAAGAGCATCGGGATTATTCCTTATGTAAAACAAATCGACACACTGGGGGCTGAATATCCTGCACAGACAAACTACCTGTACCTTACATATAACGGCTCGGCACACGATATTGACTTTGCACACGACAATAAGTCTGTCATTGTGCTAGGGTCTGGTGCTTACCGTATCGGCAGCTCGGTGGAGTTTGACTGGTGTTCTGTTTCGGCTATTAACACAGTTAGAGAGCAGGGTATGCGCTCGATAATGATTAACTATAATCCTGAGACAGTATCTACGGACTACGATATGTGTGACAGACTGTACTTTGACGAGCTTACCCTCGAAAGAGTATTGGATATCTCAGATTTGGAAGCTCCACGAGGCGTTATCGTTTCGGTGGGCGGTCAGATTCCTAATAACCTCGCTACACGCCTTGCTCATAACAATGTAAATATACTAGGCACATCGGCAGAGAATATCGACCGTGCGGAAGATAGACATAAGTTCTCTTCAATGCTCGATTCACTAGGTATTGACCAGCCACGCTGGAAGGAACTCTCTTCGATGGACGACATCTACACTTTCGCCGATGAGGTAGGTTTCCCACTGCTTATTCGTCCTTCGTATGTACTTTCGGGTGCAGCTATGAATGTTGTAAGCAATAAATCAGAGCTAGAGCATTTCCTTCAACTTGCCACAGACGTGAGCAAACAACACCCTGTTGTGGTAACTGAGTTTATCGAAAACGCTAAGGAAATTGAGATTGACGCAGTGGCAGAGAATGGCGAGGTAATAATCTATGCTATCTCAGAGCACGTGGAGTTTGGCGGTGTTCACTCTGGTGACGCTACCCTTGTATTCCCTGCACAGAAGCTATATATCGAGACTGTTCGCAGAATTAAGAAGATAGCAAAAGAGATTGCAGAGGCTCTGAATATCTCAGGTCCGTTTAATATGCAGCTCTTGGCGAAGAATAACTTTATTAAGGTTATCGAGTGTAATTTGCGTGCTTCACGCTCGTTCCCATTCGTGAGCAAGGTTCTAAAGGTTAACTTTATCGACATCGCTACACGAGTAATGCTTGGGCTAGATTCTAATGCTCCTTCTAAATCTGCATTTGATTTGGATTATGTGGGTATTAAGGCATCGCAGTTCTCGTTTAGCCGTTTGCAAAAAGCTGACCCAGTTTTGGGTGTTGAGATGGCATCTACTGGTGAGGTAGGTTGTATCGGTGAGGACTATTACGAGGCTATCCTTAAGGCTATGCTTTCGGTAGGCTACAAAGTTCCTAAGAAAACAGTACTACTAAGCACTGGCGACACTAAGTCTAAGACTCAGACATTGGAGGCAGCCAAGGCGTTACACGCTGCCGACTACACGATATATGCTACACGAGGCACGTCGGAATTTTTGGCAGAGAACAATGTTCCTTCGATTATTTTGGACTGGCCAGACCAAATAGGTAATGGCAACCCAAATATTTTGGAGTACATTAAGGAACGAAAGATAGAGTTTGTTGTAAACATCCCTAAGAACAAAACTAAGGATGCGATGAATAACGACTATATTATCCGTCGTTCTGCAATTGACTTCAATATTCCTCTGTGCACAAATCCACGCTTGGCGAACGATTTTATTATGGCGTTCTGCAAGACTAAAGAGGAGGATTTGGTAATTAAGAGTTGGGGCGAGTACTAGTCTTTTTAGGCAGAAGGCTCTCTTTAGGGAGAGTATTTTATAGGTACGTTTAGATGAGGAGGCTGTGGGGTTGTACTATCTCCTTTCTCCTCATCACAATTTTGGCAGGTAGAGATTTTTAGAAATTCTAAAGACGGTTTATTAAAAGATGATTAAGCGCAAAATTAAATTAGGTTTTCTTTGCATAAGCATTTTGTTGTTCCTCTCTGGTATGATCAGCATTTGGGAACTCAATAGGCTTAACAGCTCGACTTCGCAGCTACTTATTGCTTCGAAGGGCAACATTGAGCTTAGCAAGCGTTTGTTGGATGCCGTACAGGAGCAGAACACTTTTTTGCTACTGAGTATAACGGACAGCACAAATAACAACTATACGGAGTCAATAGAGGCTACACGCAAGTCGTTCCAAATTACACTTGGGGAGTTAGGGCAGGCGTTTGTTAATTCTCCATCAGCTTCGAAGTCTCTGAGTAATATAAAGGAGGCAGAGGCACAGTATATTGCGCTTGTCAATGGCACAGCTTTGGAGCAGCGAACTACGAAGTGGTTTGTGAATTTATATGGCACGAAGTATAGCACTCTTACAGTCTCTATCAAGGATTTTATGATGAACTACGAGAACGGTCTTATAGACTCTGCCAAGACTGTAGAGGGTGATGCAGTTCGTGCATCTATGATAGGTGTCATAGCCTTAGCGGCAGGTCTCTTACTAGTAGTATTATTCTATTTCCTTCTAAAGGGCTTTTTCATAACCCCTGTTCTGAAGATAGACCATTCACTTAATCGCTATGTGGAGCGTGGCATCCCTTTCTCTGCACAGATACAAAGCAAAGACGAGATACAAAACCTATACGAAAACATAAACATCATCATTTCCCGAAGCAAACAAAACCGAGGGGTGTAGGTGTTAGGGTGTAGGTGTTAGGGTGTAGGGCGATACGCTTGTGGGGCTGTGTAGAGCTAGCTGTTTTGCTCGTTCCTCCCAAAACAGAGCGGTGCCGCCACCCCACAGTGGCACCGCTTCTGCTACCGCCCTGGAAGCGATACCCCTTGGCGGCTCCGAGGAGGAGCACTTCCTTTTAGAGGTGTTAGGTGTTAGGGTGTGTACAGAAGAAGCGAGAGCTTAACCGTTTTTTGGTTAAGCTCTCGCTTCTTCTATTTGTCTCGATAAGGCATCCCTACAACCTAACACCTAAAACCTAACACCTAAAACCTCCTCCCAGGATTTACAATCATAAGGTCGTAGACTGTGGAGTTGTATGAGGAGATACTCGGATAACGCTGCAAGGTAATGCCTGCTTTGAAATTGCCTGTCTCTGCATCTGGCATAACTACACTTGTGGCAATGGTCACTACGCCCTCACTGCCCAATATTTGGGACTGAAAGGGTAAAACGATATCATAACACTCGCCCTCACGTCCTGACTCCACTGAGCTTAGATGCAAAATAATTTCGAAGCCGCTCTGCCCTCCTAATTCTATATCATAGGGATAAGGGTTTGTAATATAAAGGGTGAGCGCCATCTTCTGACGAGCGATTATCTTTTCGGGGAAGCTCTGCAACGAAACATCTACACGAGACACTGGCACATAAAATTCCTCAATTATATAATAATAAGTTCCTATGCCCTCAACCCGAAACGAAGGATACTCAACCGCTAAAGAATCTGCCGCTAACAGTGCCCTCTCTGAGACCTCACAAGCGACCCTCTTACCATAATAGCCCTCTGCTATATCTGGATATGAAAAAGACAGCTCATCATCATAAATACTCCTCTGAGAATAGACCCTCATAGATGTATAAAAATTCATAAGCGAAGAAAAATACCTATCCTCCCCCATCACAAGAAGCTCTGCCCCACTCTCTACAACATTCCCTCGACTTCCTCGCCTACCCTTGTTCTCAGCCTCAGAAGTCTCTCTCTTATACTCCAAATCCGAAGCTATACGACCTAGTGCCACCTCTTTGCTAACAAAATTATACCCCGACACCAGCGGTCTACGGGAGTGCACAAGCCCAAATGAAGCAGCAAACAGCAAAGCGATAATCACAAGAAATGTCACAACCTGATAACGAGAAGCCGAACGAGACCTCTCCCCACGTCTGAGCATAAAAAACAGCAAAGGAAAAACCGCAAAAATTATAACAGCATAAGAAACGCTCCCTCCAAAAAGAACAAAGACAAAAAGCAAAAGAAGCATCAAACCCAACACCCTATAAAGCTTCTCCATCTCAGAGCGAACCACAAATGGACTCTTAGAAAGCAAAATACTGAAAAGCGAAAACGACACAAAAGGATTACACAAAACAAAGAATCCCAAAAGAAGTTTCCAAAAGCTATTAAAACAATCCGCCAAAGGGATAAGTGCCAAGAAACCGCCCTCGTGCTCCACACTAATGAAATAGGGTACACAAAGTATGAGACCTATCGCAAGCGAACCATAGAAACGCCACGAAACTAAATTCTCAGGACGAGCCACAGCCATAGCCAAAACAAGCAAAAGCCCCACTGGATTACTATAAACAAGCAAAGCAAAAGCCACTCCCAAAAGCGGCACACTGCTTACATACCCATCATTATTCCCTGGTTTAGAGAGCACAAAGCGTTTGTAGCTCCACAAAGCCACAGCACAAGAGAGCAGCAACAGACTATATGACGAAGCATAGAATCCCGAAATATGCAGCACTGGTATCGAACAACAGAGCAGGAAATACCTCAGCGCACTTCTATAATCACTCTTAGAGCTTCGCACAACATTCCAAAAGACATATAACGCCACAGGCTGTAACAAAACAAAAAAGAAGCGCACCCCTAGCTCGCTATCGCCCAAAAACATCCGCCCAAGCCTACACATAAATACCTCAAGAGTAGAAGCATCCAAATAACCCCATTGCAAAGAATCAGACAAAGAGCAAAGATAAGCCTCCCACCCCCCTATCTCCATACTAGCAGCCACATAGAGGCTCACACACAGCCAGCAAAAGAGCAAGACTATGAGCAGCGCACTGGGTCTATCACGGAAATATTTAAGCATAACACTCTCCAGGTAAGTTTTTAGAACGGTCCTTTAGAACTCCCCAAAATTTAGATAAGAGTTCTAAAAAGACAAAAGTACTAAAAATTTCACTATTTTTGTACGAAATTTCAAAGGAGTTTTTCACACAACTCCTCACACAGCAAAAGATAATGAGTAAAATTAAATACCTAAAGCGCAAGCTAGAAAACGGACTAACGGTCATCATACATCGTGACACTGCCACAGCAATGGCATCGGTCAACATCCTATACAAAGTCGGTGCACGCAACGAAAAGTTCGAGCACACAGGGCTAGCGCACCTTGCCGAACACCTAATGTTTAGCGGCACAGAGGCAGTTCCAAACTTTGATGCAGCAATGCAAAGCGCAGCAGCAGAAAATAACGCCTTCACCTGTAATGACTACACGAACTACTACATCGCCCTACCAGCAGTAAATATCGAGAGGGCACTCTATGTCGAGGCAGACAGAATGGCAAACCTAACAGTCAGCAGCGAGAGTCTAGAGGTTCAGCGCAAAGTCGTAGTAGAGGAGTTCGCCCAAAGATACAAGAACCAGCCCTACGGCGACGTGTGGCCTATCCTCAGAGAGATGGCATATCCCGAAGCTCATCCATACAGCTGGCCTACAATTGGGCGATATAGCGAGCATATCGAGAAGACAACCCTAGAGGATATAAACGAATTTTACGAACGGTTCTACACCCCTCAGAACGCAATTCTCAGCATCGTAAGCCCTGAGGACGAGGAAAAGATATTTTCCCTTGCCCAGAAGTGGTTCGCCCCCATCAAACCAAAGCACAGCGACTCACTGGAGCGTGACTTCTCTTTCTTCAGCTACACAAACCAGCGCAAAGAAGTGGAGCGAGACGTGCCTGCTTCGATGATTTATATCTGTTTCCCTATGCAGGGGAGAACCTCACGTCAGGCGGTAGCCCTCGACGTTGCCACCGACATTCTCAGTGGCGGAGAATCTAGCCGTCTAGTACAGCGACTAGTCAAAGGAGAGGCTCTATTTTCAAGTGTCAACTGTTACCTCACTGCCGAAGAAGGCACAGGTCTACTAGTTGCCACAGGGCGCACAATGGAGGGCGTATCACTCCAAAGAGCAGAGGAAGCACTCCTCAAAGAATTAAAGACCCTCACCACAGAGGAGGTCACACCACAAGAACTCGAAAAGGTGCGCAACAAATACGAAGCAAATAATTACTTCTCTCTCATTAACTCTCTAAATAAGGCAATGAACCTAGCCTATTACGAGTTTCTAGGCGACGCAGAAATGATTAACACCGCTGTTTCGACACACGCTTCTATCAGCGCACAAGAGGTTAAAGAGACTTGCCTCGACCTTTTCCAAGACTCCCACAGAACAACACTTTACTACAATGCAAGATAACACCACGACCCTCACAACACAACTTCCCGAAGTTGTAATACCCACACGCCTAGACCTCATAGAGGAGATACAGCACACCTGTGCAAATGGAATAAACCTCCACTCACTAAAGTGCGACAGCAGCGCAGAGGTCGTTCGTCTCTCACTAGTCTTTAAGGGGGGCTCTTCGGTGCAGGATAAATTTTTCGCAGCTGCCTCAACCCTTTCAATGCTAAGCGAGGGAACGGAGGATTATAACGCAGCTGAGATAGCCGAGAAGTTAGACTTTTACGGTATCTTCTACGACAACTCCACAGATAGAGACTACTGCTACATAACCTTGGCAGCACTACGCAAGTTCCTACCTCAGGCGCTCACCCTGTTAGAGAGTATGATACTTAGACCTCTATTCCTAGACTCAGAATTCAAACTATACAAAGGCAAGAAAAAGCAACAGCTCACAATCGACCGTTCCAAACCTTCGTTTATGGCACGTGAGGCATTCACTAGCCTACTCTTTGGAGAGGAGCATCCCTATGGTAGGTTTGCAGATGCAGAGCTTTACGACGAGCTTTCTTCTGTCGATTTAAAGAAGCATTACAAGGAATATCTCCACGCCGACAACTGCTTTGCAGTAGCCTCTGGCGATCTAGGCTCTGAGGATTTAGAGCTTATAAAATCTCTGTTAGAAAAAATACCTCAACAAACGACACCTAGCCAGCATATTGACTATACGATACACGAGAACACAACCCACACACTCTACATTGAGCGCAGCGAGGCAGTACAGAGCTGCATACGTATGGGCAAAACAATAGTAGCAAAGAGTCATCCCGATTTCATACCCCTACAATTGCTATGCACTGTTCTGGGCGGATACTTTGGCTCACGTCTAGTAACGAACCTTCGGGAGCGTAACGGCTACACCTACGGAGCGTACTGCGGCATTGTAACCCTTGCCGAGGCTAGCTATATGGCAATCGCCACAGACGTAGACTCATCCCACACCATAGCCGCCACCCAAGAAATTAGAAACGAAATAGAGAGACTCCGCACCGAAGAGATTCCACAGGAAGAGCTAGACGAAGCCATCTCATCTATCACAGGCGAACTGATGCGCATAATCGACGGCCCCTTTGGCATAGCCGACATCGCAATTGAGAATATCCAGAGCGGAATGCCTGCCGATTATCTAAACCACTTCCTAGCGAGTGTCACGAAGGTAACCCCTAGCGCACTGCAAGAGGTAGCAGGGAGGTATTTCGGGACAGACAGTTTTAAGAACGCAACTGTTGGCGCACCAATCGAAAGCGAGCCAACAGAGACCGACTCAGAGGAGGTAGAATAACCGCAAAGTCATCTGAACACTTTAAGGGAACTTCTATTAGAACTCCCCATAAAAGAAAGAAAGAAAGAGAGGGGAGGAAGGCTATACCAAATCCCATCTGACAACCGAGAATTTGCCATCTTCCAATTGCCAAATTTGCGAAGCTCTACTCATACACAAGTCTACTTCGTGAGTGGAGTAGACAATAATTTTATTTGTTTTGCGGGCAAGTTTGCCGAGCATTTCTATAACCTTTACTCTATTTTTAGGGTCTAGGAAAGCCGTAGGCTCATCGAGGAAGATAAGCGGCGTAGACTGTGCAAGTGCACGAGCTATCATAACCCTTTGACGCTGCCCGTCGCTGAGTGTATCAATCGTACGAGAGGCAAGTTGTAGAGTATCGGTTTCTCTCATTGCATTTTCTACAATCTCGCTGTCCTCACCAGAGAGCTTCCCTGCCCAGCTACTATAAGGCACACGCCCAAGCTCCACTATCTGACGAACCGTCGTATAGGCTATATCAACCCTCTGAGTCGACACAAACGAAAGAATCTTTGCCCTCTGAGCCACAGGCAGACTCCCAAGCGATTTTCGATCCAGAAGCACCTCTCCGCCCTTAGATTTGATAAGCAGAGCCATCGTTCTCAGCAGTGTGCTCTTACCCTGACCGTTACTCCCGATAAGGGCAACCGCCTCGCCACTACAAGCCTCAGCCGTGATATCCCGACAAAGAACATCACCTCCCTTATAGCCAATTTCCAGTTTACTGAGTTTAAGCACCATAACAATCTACTCTATTAAAATTCCACTCTACAAAAAGGAGTCTATATTCAAAAGCCCCCTTTTGTTATTAAATCCTCAAATTTACATTATAGCCCCCCTGCGAGAGCGAATCACAACCATTATAACCACAGGTATGCCAAAGAGCGAAGTCACCGTATTTATCGGCAGCACACTCTCTAGGGTCGGCAGCCCCGAAATAATATCGCACACGAGCATCACGGCAGCCCCCATAATCAGCGAACCCACCACAAGATACCTATGCGACGAAGTCCTCAGAAACATCCTAGTGATATGCGGCACAGCTATACCCACAAAGGCAATCGGGCCACAAAACGCAGTAACACTACCTGCCAAGAGAGATGTAGCAAGGAAAAGCTCGAAACGCACTCTCCCAATCTTCACCCCCAGGGTTTGAGCATAATTTTCGCCCAGCAGCAGCGCATCGAGCGAACGAATATTAAGGAGTATAATCACAACCCCCAATAGGGCAGCCCCTCCCATAATCATAATTTGGTAATACGAAACACCGCCAAGCGAGCCCATAGCCCACAGCACAAAGCCCTTAAGGGCACTTTCCGACGAGAAGTACTGCATCACATCGACGAGTGCGGCAGCAGCCGAGCTAAGCATCATACCGAGTATAAGAACCGCCATAATATCCTTAAGCCTCACCGATATGGCAAGGACTAGAAACATCACAGAGGCAGCCCCCACAAAGGCAGAAAGGGCAACTCCGATATCTGCTGCAAAGGTAGCCGACAACACAGGCGCACCAATCAAAAACAGCGCAACGCCAAGGCTCGCACCCGAACTCACTCCCAAAATGTAGGGCCCAGCCAGAGGATTACGAAAGACTGTCTGCATCACCACTCCACTAAGCGACAAGGTAACCCCCACAAGCACCGCCACAATCGCCTTGGGCAACCTATAATTCACAATTAGTAGACTATCTCCCTCTGGCGCATTACCGCTCAACACATCCCAGAAATTGATATTTATAGAGCCCAGAGCTAAATCCAGCACAAAGAGCACTAGAACCACCGCTGAGAGTATTATAAGTTTAAGTTTCATTTAACGAAGAAGTATTTAGCGAGGCAATTTCCAGTGGTAATAAAGGTTATGCTCTAAAGGAAGGTCTTTATAGAAAATTTTTGCCAAGTCTTTAAGCACTATATCACATCTCAGCACGCCACTTTCCCAGAAGTCACTCCCTGAGCCAATCTCTTTGGCAGCATTTGTATAGACCTCTATATCGAAGCCTTTCAAAAGAGGGTTCACCTTTTCTAGTGCTTCGCAGCTACGAATATCAGCGGCAGGATTAAGCCACACGTCAGCCTCTCTGAGCATCATAAATGCGCTCTCCATCGACACAGGTCTCGACACATTATCGGCAGTACCCTTTGCCACATAGCACGCCCCTGCATCGTTTAATAGCTGCACCATATATGAGCTATCCCCTGGCATATACCATACGTCTTTATATGGAGAATTTAGCATAACTTTTGGAGAGACCTTCGACTCATCTTCCAGATATTTAGCGATAAGTCTCTTTGTAGCGTTATAGTTTTCCTCCACACTCTCGAAGATAGCCTCTGCTTCGGCTGTTTTTTGCACTAGTGTTCCAAGAGCCACAATCCATTCAGTCTTTGCTAGAGGGGAGTCTTCAATGTAGTCAGCGATATATACGGCAGGGACTTTTAGGGATTTAAGTTTCTCTGCCGACGAGGAATTTTCACCCGACACTTCGTAGGTTGTAAAGATATCACAGCCGAGCCCTACAATCGTTTCGTAGTGCAGGCTTGTACCATATCCCACGTCGGGGAGTGAGCGGTGTGCAGGTTTCGAGAGCCATTGAGGTCCAGAGACCCCGACTATATTTTCTTCAAGCCCTAGGGCATCGAATAGTGCACTGTGCGACGTTGACATCGTAATTATACGCTGCCCCTTAGCATTCGCATAGTCCTCAACATTATAGTCAAATATAACATCCTTAGCTCCCTGCCACGGATTTATCACACGCAGCGCCACAGAGTCTCCCTTAGAGAGAACCACAAAGTGTTTAGCGTATTTAGGGGCGTAGAGCGTATCAAACTCACCCACTGCACTCCCACTACTCTTAGGCGCACAGCTAAAGCCCAGAGCCAAGACAACGAGCCACAGGAGTGATATTATAGTATTTTTACTTTGAGACATATCCATTAAATAGGTTTTGGGCAGGGGGTATATCCTCCCCATCATTCGTAAGCGAACAAAGGTACAAAAACGGCACGTAACTTGCAATTTTTTTTAATGGGGACTTCTCGTAATTCTCCAAAAGCAGCAAACATTTTTCCATAAAGCAAAAATCACTAGACAATGAAATTCACAATTGCACCACTTCCCTACCCCACCGACAGTCTATCCCCTCTTATGAGCCGTAAGACTTTAGAGTATCACTGGGGCAAGCACTACCAGGGCTACATCGACAAGCTAAATACTCTTTTGGAGGATAGCGAGCTAAAGCGTTGCACAACTCTCGAAGAGATAATGTTTCTCAGCGAGGGGGCGATATATAATAATGCGGCTCAGGCTTGGAATCACAAATTTTTCTTTGAACAGTTCAGCGGTGCTACTAAAGAATTTCCACACGACAGACCTTCAGGCGAGCTTCTTATGGCAGTAGACAGATGTTTCGGTTCGTTTGAGAATTTTGTAGTAGAGTTCACAAGGGCAGCTGTGTCACTCTTCGGCTCGGGATGGGTGTGGCTAACAGTTGACGAGAACAAGGATTTGTTTGTTGTATCGACCTCTAACGCCAAGAACCCAGCGACAGAGGAGGGGTTGCGCCCTATTCTTGTGATAGATGTATGGGAGCACGCCTATTACCTAGACCACCAGAACAGACGAGGAGATTTCATCGCAAATTTCCTACGCCTCATCGACTGGTCAGTTATAGAGAAACGCTATTAAAGCATAACTACACTCTTAAGGGGTGTTCTAATAACTGGCTTTAAGTCCAGTTTTAGAAGTTCTCTTAAGCACTAAACCAAAGCAGAGCAACCCAAAAGTGAGGGCTGCTCTGCTGCATCAGTAAAATATCTATTTCTATAATTTCGAAGCCTTATCTCCATCAACAGTGCCCTCGCCCATATACTTAAATCCACTCATACCCTTCTTCGAGAGATTAGCCTTTTTCGAGACATTAGCCTTCACGAGCGAAGTACCAGAGGTTTTAGCCTCAATCATAGGGGCATCAAAGAGGAGCATATCAATCTTTGAGGTAGACTCCGAGATAACGACAGCCGTAGCAGCCGACCCCTTGACTTGGAGACTTGCCGCTAGTTTCGTATGGAGTGTAACTGTATCCTCAGCATTAATAACTAGACCCTCAACATCCGAAGCTCCATTGCACACAACCGTAGCATTCTTACACTTCACATTAACGAACTCAGCAGTCGCCCCATCCGTTACATTAAAATAAAAATCTTCGGCTGTAAATTCGCCACTGCTCAGCAGCGTAATACTTCCGCATAGGTCTAGCTTTTCGAGCACAGGCATAGTGACTGTAATGGTAGGGATATTAGATTTCGCCATAAAGACATTTTCGGTAGTCGAGCCATAGGCAATACGCACATATCCTTCTTCTGTAAGTTCGTAGACAAGTTTTTCGACCATTTTATCGGCGATATCCACTTGCGCCATAGTGGAGCTACTTTTCACGATTTTCACATTGAACCTGCCGTTAACCAATAGTCCTTTGATATCCTCACCCTCGAATCTCGTAATAGAGCTACTTTGTGCCGTAGCAGAAACTGCGATAAATAAGAGAGAAATACATAATAAACCAAACTTTTTCATAACTTTGTAGTATTAATTTAACAGTAAAAAACCCTGGAAGGGTTCTATAACATCTTTATAGCCACTTCTAGAATAGTACAAAAATAAACAATTTTTTTAGAATTTCAATGAAAAACAAAATAAAAATAGGTATAACCAGCGGTCACAAGGCAGGCATAGCCACCGAGATTATAGAGCAGATAACCAGCGACAAAGCTCTAAAGGCTATGTTTAACCTTGAGGTTTTTTCACTCGAAGACGACCCCACAGGCATCAAGTGCCTTGATGCAGCTAGCGAGGCTCTACGCAACAAATCAATCGACGCTGTTGTAACTGCTCCTATTTCGAAATCAGCGGCAGCCGAGGCAGGTTTCAAACATATCGGGCATACGGAGTTCTTCACTGAGAATTTTGGTGTTGCAGGTCGTCAGCCTATTATGCTACTTGTGAGCGATTCTCTTAGGGTCGCACTTGTAACTAAACATACAGCCATTAGCGAGGTGGCATCTTCTATAACCACCGAGAATATACTTAGCCACCTGCGCTCACTTTCACGCTCGATAGAGGTCGATTTTGGCGTGGATTCACCTAAGATTGCGGTACTGGGTCTAAACCCACACTGTGGCGACGATGGACTTATCGGCAAGGAGGAGCAGGAGATTATCATCCCAGCCATTGAGGAGGCTAACAAGGAGGGCATCTATGCCTTTGGACCTTTTTCTGCGGACGGATTCTTTGGCAGCGGCACGTATAAAAAGTTCGATGCAATTTTGGCAATGTATCACGACCAGGGTTTAGCACCATTCAAGGCGCTAGCTTATGACGGTGGTGTCAATTTCACAGCAGGACTTCCAGTAGTACGCACATCGCCTGGTCACGGTGTAGCTCTTGACATTGCAGGCAAGGGTATAGCTTCGCCAGCATCTATGCGTGCTGCTATTTATACAGCGGCAGACATTGTACGTTCACGCCGTCGTTTTGGCGAGATGACAACCAATCCTCTACAACGTCAGCACAGCGATAGGGACGAGAATCGACGCCATCAGCACCGTGATGTAAATGTAGACGAGCTATTTGCAGAGTCGGGCGAGCTAAAGCACAAATAAGCCACGCACTACCCGATGAGCCATACGCTACGACTGAGTCCGTGTCCGAACGACACATTTGCTTTCTATGCACTACTGCACGGCACAATTGACACCGAGGGGGAGACTTTCGATACAACGTTCCACGACATAGAGAGCCTCAACACTATGATACTATCCCAGAGCGGTGATATTATCAAGGGTTCTATTGCAGTACTTAAAGAGGCTGAGTCACGAGGATATAGCCTATTAGAGAGCGGAGCAGCACTAGGCAGAGGCAATGGGCCAATAGTTGTAAGAAGCCCACGGATGAGTGAGCAAAACAACACTATCACACAAACCACAGCCAAAACCACAGCCAAAACAGTAGCCCTGCCAGGCGAGTACACAACAGCAGCCCTACTATTCAAACGTTACTTCCCCGACTACGAGCCACGCTACTATATATTCAACGAGATAGCAGGCGCAGTAGAGAGGGGCGAGACAGACCTAGGCGTACTCATACACGAAGGAAGGTTCACCTATATGGAGAGCGGACTAGAGAGAGTGTGTGATTTAGGAGAGAAGTGGGAGAGCGAGACTGGGTTACCGTTACCCCTAGGGGGCATCTATTGCAAAAGCACCCTTGACACCACAAAGTTTTCCCGCCTCATACGCCGCTCAATAGAGTGGGCATTTGCGCATAGAGCCTCCACACTACCATTCGTACGCCACCACGCCAGCGAGCTAAGCGAGGAGGTAATGCACCACCACATAGACTACTTCGTCAACGAACACAGCCTAACCCTAGGCACAGAGGGCACTCAAGCCATAGAAACCCTACGCCAAAGCATCTAACCCCCCACACCCCCAGACCCCATAGAAGTAAGACATAGCTAATTTCTAATAGCTCACAGAACATAGGGTCACAAAAAAGAGAGCTTCCTTTTAGTGGAAACCCTCGTAAATCGAAAAAAAAGTTCTATTTTTGTAGCCGCAACACGGCTGAATGGTCCCGTAGTTTAATGGATAAAATAAAGGTTTCCGGTACCTTCGATAGGGGTTCGATTCCCCTCGGGACTACACTTTGCGGTGTTATTATCTTAACTTTTAAGAGTTAAGGGAATTTCTCAAAAAATGGACTTAATCTCTTAGTCTGTAATTTCTGCAACAGAGAGCCACTCAGCCATAGCCCTAACGGCTCTACCACGGTGCGATATAGCGTTTTTATCTTGCATATTCATCTCAGCAAATGACTTGTCGCAGCCCTCAGCTTTGAATATAGGGTCATAGCCGAATCCGTCGATACCTGCCCTTTGGTGTAGTATTTCTCCACGAACGATACCTTCGAAGAAGTATGGCGTACCTTGTGGCGTGATAAGGCAGATAGCAGTTCTAAATTGTGCCGCTCTGCTGTCTTTTGTTAGGAGCTCTTCTAGGAGTTTCGCTATATTCCCTTCAGTACCAGTGCCAGAGTATCTAGCCGAAAAGACACCAGGCGCACCGTCTAGACTATCGACCTCTAGCCCCGTATCGTCAGCGCAGACGATATAGCCTTGCCCCGCAAGTCGTTGCGCCACAAATTGTGCTTTGAGCTGTGCGTTACCTTCTAGTGTAGGGGCAGTTTCAGGAATATCTTCTACGATTCCTACTTCTTTAAGCGTAAGGAGGTTAAATTTTTCGTCAGCCAGCACAGCTTTAATTTCTTCGACTTTGTGCAGATTATTAGTCGCAAGTACGATATTTTGTTTTTGCATAGTATTATTCATTTTTAAGTGTGGTCATATATATGTTATCATTTGAATCGGCAAAGGTAATTAAATTTTTCCAGACAATTGTTTCACCAATAAATTTTCACAAAACCTTAGACCCCTCCCCTACAAAAATTAATTTTAAGAGCAAAACACCACCACCACCCCATCACCCTAGGCTAGCACCCTGCAACCGTGTCTCGGGAGAGACCGCCAGCCCGGCGTTAGGGCGATGACAGGCGGCTTTCACACGGCTCAGAAACGGATGAGAAACGGATGAGAAACGGATGAGAGGCTGTGTAGAGCTAGCAGGGGGTTGGTGTCAGAATAACACCAAAAAAGGAATCGAAGATTCCGCAGACACCAACCCCCAAAAACCGAACCTCAAAATCCAAACCTAAAACAAACATAATTGTAACGCTCCACCACAATTTCCGCCTCACCCTGAAACTCCCTTAAGGGGTGGCGGCGACCTACTCTCCCACACTAAAAAATGCAGTACCATCGGCGCTAAATAGTTTAACTTCTCTGTTCCCAGAAATAAATGGGGGGAAGAGGTGGAACCAACTCGCAATAACTATCCCTAAAATAAATAAAGGGAGCTTCATCTCTGAAACTCCCTTAAGGGGTGGCGGCGACCTACTCTCCCACACTAAAAAATGCAGTACCATCGGCGCTAAGTAGTTTAACT
>JAWXTN010000040.1:0-17926 GCA_044433515.1 Rikenellaceae bacterium
TGAGGAGGAGGAGGGGGGGGATATGTGGAGGAGGAGGGGAGGTGTCGTATTTATATGGAGATAGGGCGGAATGCTCTTTGTAAATAAGAAGGAGAGTCTTACCTTTGAAATATGGTAGGACTCTCCTTTGTGTTTGTCTTTTGTAAGAGACTGTCGGCTGTTAATTTCTGTTCTCGTAGAATGAGATAAATGACTCGTTAAGCATACGTAGACCGCCTGCGGTCGGATAGTTGCCTGAGAAGTACCAGTCGCCAGGATTGTGTTCGCAAATCTCTAGTAGGGTCTCTCTGGTTTGGAAGATTAGCTCGACTTTACACTCAATGCCCTTAGGGGTTACAATGCGTGCTATCTCTGCTGATATCTCTTCGTCGCTATATGGAGCGTATAGCTCTTTGACGTAGTTTTGTAGCTCGTCGCCAACTTTGCACTGCTGAGCCTTACACTTTTTGTAGACAGCTGTGATTTGCTCCTCGCTGCATAGTCCTAGTACTGCTTTAAAGGCTATGAGTTGCGAGATGTCTGCCATATCTATACCATAGAAGTCGGGGTAGCGAATCTGTGGGGCAGAGGATACGATAATCATCTTTTTAGGCTTAAGGCGTGAGAGTATCGTTATGATACTTTGCTTTAGAGTTGTGCCCCTTACGATGCTGTCGTCAATGACGATAAGGTTATCCTCGTTTGGTCTAATCGAGCCGTATGTTATGTCGTAGACGTGGCTTGAAAGCTCGTCACGTTTGCCGCTCTCAGAGATGAAGGTGCGTAGCTTAATGTCCTTAACGGCTACCTTCTCGATGCGTATGCGTTGTGAGATAATGTCTTTTAGCTCCTCTTCGCTCATATCACGGTTCTCTGTAATTTTGCGATACTTCTCTTTGTCGAGGTGTTTTTTAAGGTATTCATTCATTCCCCAGAAGGCTACCTCTGCTGTGTTAGGTATAAACGAAAAGACACTATTGCGAAGGTCGTTGTCAATCGAAGTGAGGATTGCAGGAACTACACCACGCCCTAGAGCCTTCCTCTCACGGTATATGTCTCTGTCGTTGCCCCTCGAAAAATAGATGCGCTCAAATGAACAAGGTCTAGGATTCTGAGGCTCTACAATCTGTACTTTTGAGAGTTCTGCTTCTGAGTCTATAAGGAGTGCTTCGCCAGGATTTATCTCAGTTATTTGTTCGCTTTTGACGTTCATAACAGTTTGGATGGCTGGACGCTCCGATGCTATAACGATTAGCTCCTCGTCTTCGTAGTAGAATGCCGAACGGATACCCCAAGGGTCACGGCTCACAAAGATACGTCCGTCACCTGTCATTCCACACATTACAAATCCTCCGTCCCACATAGGCATTGTGCTCTTTAGGATATCTTCAGATTCTCTCTGGGTATCTAGTGCATAGCCCAGTTGTTCTAGAAGGATAGTTGTGTCTGAGGTTCTGCGTGGATGTTGTCCTAGCTCTTTTAGGTGTCCGAAGATTTCGTCAACGTTTGTAAGGTTGAAGTTGCCACAAAGGGCAAGTGTGTTCTCACGGTAGTTATTGCGGCGAAGGTGTGGGTGTACGTATGTAGCTCCCGAACGACCAGTAGTGCTATAACGAAGGTGACCCATATAACACTCTCCGATGAAAGGCTCGTTCTCGCCCTCTGGTGTGGCTTGAATCTGTTTGCCTATCTCTGCAAAGAGCTCAGGGATTGCGTTCTTACCCTCTTGGCGTTCACGAAAAATGAATTCCTGTCCTGGCTGTGCGCCAAGGCTTACGCAAGCTGCGCCTGCTCCTTCTTGCCCACGGTTGTGCTGCTTCTGCATAAGAAGGTACAGCTTGTTGAGAGCATAGCGAGCAGTGCCATATTTCTCTTCGAAATGTTCGATAGGTTTCTTTAGTCTAATAAGTGCTACGCCACATTCGTGTTTGAGAGTTTCCATATTTATATTTTATAGTTTTGTCTTTAAAAAAAAAAGTCTTTTTGTGTACTTGTATCTATTTTGTAAGCGATACTTTGTCGCTTATCTGTGGTAGTGTTGCCTCTCCCCTCTGTTTGTTGAGGCGGTGGCTATTTCTCTAGGGTCGAGAGTATAATCATCTCGAATGCCTCACGCATAGAGAGCCCTGCTTCTCGCCACTGTTGTGGAACGATGCTCTGTGCCGACATACCTGGTGTGCCGTTAATCTCGATAAAGTAGGGCGTGCCCTCCTTTATGATATAGTCTATTCTTATGACTCCCTTTACTCCTAGCGATTTGTATGCCGCTAGTGTGGCATTGCTTACCTTTTGTGCTATTTCTGTGGAGATTCTTGCAGGTGTGATTTCCTGGGTTAGCCCTTCGGTGTATTTAGCTTCGTAGTCGAAGAATTCGTTTGTTGTCACTAGCTCGGTGATAGGAAGGACGTACTCTTTGCCGCTGCATATCATAACGCCCTGTGACACCTCTGTGCCTTCGATAAATTCTTCACATAGGACTTCGTCGCACTGGCTTAGTGCTGTTTGGATAGCTGCGTCTAGCTCCTCGATACTCTTAACCTTTGTCACACCGAAGCTACTGCCGCTTTGGGTCGGTTTTACGAAGAAAGGGAGTGAGAGCTTTTCTGCTATTTGTTCTGCGTTGTAGCTTTCGCCCTTTGATATGATAACTTCTCTGGCTAGGTTTATCCCTTCGGTGTCTTTGAGTGCCCTTTTGCAGAGCTTCTTATCGAAGGTTATAGCCATTATGCCAGCTGGTGAGGTAGAGTAGGGAACGCCTACTAAATCGAAGTAGCCTTGTAGAGGTCCATTCTCGCCAGGTGTGCCGTGAATCATAATAAGAGCGTAGTCAAACTTCCCAAGAGTCGGGGTGCTAAAGTCATCTTTATTTACCCTCTCAGAGTTGCAGAACCAGCCCTCTAAAGAAACTTCAACGATGTGAGGCTCGAAGAGTCCGCCACAGAGTGAGTCGTAGGCTTGTGCTGCGCTACGCTTTGAAACTTCGGCTTCGGAGCTATATCCCCCTGCCATAATTGCTACTTTTAGCTGCTTTGTCATAGTGTCTTGTCCTCTCGTTGCTAATTTTCTCGAAATAATCTGCAAAATTAAAAATAATTCTTATCTTTAGCATCATTTTAGATGATAAACTAAAAAATATTTTTTATAGAAACTATGGCAATGAGACTTACAGAATTACTAGGGGTTCGTTACCCGATAATTGCGGGGGGTATGGTATGGTGTAGTGGGTGGCGTTTGGCGGTAGCTGTATCGAAGGCTGGCGGCCTAGGACTTATAGGCGCAGGGTCGATGCACCCCGAAACTCTTAGGGAGCATATTGAAAAGTGCAGGGAGGCTTTAGGCGATATCCCTTTTGGGGTTAATGTACCTCTGTTTTATCCAGAGCTAGAGGCTGTGATGCAGATAATAGAGTCGTGTGGAGTGAGGGTCGTAGTGACTTCGGGAGGTTCTCCTGCGCTTTATACCTCTCGTTTAAAGGGGCAGGGTATTACGGTGCTTCACGTGGTAGCTTCTACAAAGTTTGCACTTAAGTCCGAGGCGGCAGGTGTCGATGCAGTTATTTGTGAGGGCTTCGAGGCAGGGGGGCATAATGGTCGAGATGAGACTACTACACTTGTGCTTACTCCACTTGTTGTGGGGGCTGTGAAGATTCCAGTTATTGCCGCAGGGGGGATAGCCACTGGTGAGCAGATGGCAGCAGCTCTGGCACTTGGCGCAGAGGGTGTGCAGGTGGGTAGCCGCTTTGCTCTTTGTGAGGAGAGTTCGGCGCATAGCCTCTTTAAAGAGAGATGTTATAACTTGCCCGAGGGCGAGACGATGCTAACACTTAAGGCTCTTTCGCCTGTCAGGCTTGTGAAAAATGATTTTTATAGAGAGGTCGAGGGGCTTCTTCAAAAGGGGGCTAGCAAAGAGGAACAGAGCGCACTGCTGGGTAGAGGTCGTGCGAAGAAGGGTATCTTCGAGGGCGATTTGAGCGCAGGCGAAGTGGAGATTGGGCAGGTGGCTTCGCTTATATCTAAGGGCGAGAGTGCAGAGGATATAGTTATTGACTTAATGAGTGGATGCAAGAGATGTATAGAAAGAGTGGCGAATTTAGCTTTATAGAAACGGTCGAGAATATGTTTCTGGGTCTAGTGCCTAGCGGTGTCGAGGGTATAGGCGATGACTGCGCTGTTATACCGCAGGGGGATGATAGGGCTATGGTCGTTACCACTGATATGCTTGGCGAGGGTATTCATTTCCTTAACGGTATAGACCCTTATGCTTTGGGAGTCCGCTCTGTGCAGGTGAATATTAGCGATGTAGTGGCGATGGGGGCAGAGCCTTGTTTTCTGCTGCTGAGCGTAGGAGTACCTGAGTGGGTGGGGGACGATTGGTTGATGCAGTTTATGAAGGGGATTCATAGTTGTGGAGTGGCTCTTATCGGGGGCGATACTACACGCAGCAGTGAGGGGCTATCTATTTCGGTGACGGCAATCGGTGAAGCTCCTACGAAGAATATTAAGCGTAGGAGTGGGGCAAAGGCTGGCGATTTGATTTTTGTGAGTGGGGAGCTTGGTGAGTCGGCTTACAATAGTTACAGCTCTGAGGTGTGGGCTGAGGTCGAGGAGGGTGTATGGCTAGGGGGGCGTAGTGAGGTGACCTCTATGATGGATATATCTGATGGCTTGTCGGGCGATATATGCCACATTATGGAGTGTAGCGGTGTAGGGGCTACCATAGAGCTAGAGAGTGTTCCTGTTTATAACGGAGCGACTTTGGAGCAAGCTCTTTCGGGGGGCGAGGATTTTAAACTGCTTTTCACTGTTAGCCCTGAGGGAGTTGAGGCTTTGAAGGAGGATTTTAGAGCTAGGTTCTCTAGGGATGTTTTTTGCGTGGGCGAGATAATTTCGACAGAAGAATTACGTTATACAAGGGGCGGAGTTGATGCTACATATAGTGGTGGAGGCTTCGTTCATTTTTAATTTATAGAGACGATTATAGAATATGGAAAATAGTATAGAGATTAAGGGCATAAGCGAGCTCTCACTTGCGGTGGAGTGGCTAGATGCCCAGATATTAAAGAGCGGAGCTGAGCTCGTCGCCATGTATGCTCCGATGGGGGCAGGTAAGACTACGCTTGTGGGTGAGTATTGTCGTATGAAAGGCATAGAGGAAGGGATTTCGAGCCCAACCTTTTCGATAGTAAATAAGTATAGCGGGGCGAGTGGTGTGATATATCACTTCGATTGTTACCGTTTTGAGAGCGAGAGGGAGGCACACGATATTGGTATTTATGAGTATCTGGATAGTGGGAGTTTATGCTTTGTGGAGTGGCCCGAAAGGATTGAGGGTATTTTGGCGAAGTGTGATGTGTTAAATGTTAGAATAGAGATAATTTCAGACGAGGCTCGTAGGTTCTCGATAATATAGAATATGATTAAAGCAATTTTTTTGGATATAGACGGCACGCTAGTAAGTTTTGAGACTAAGAGCATACCTGCTTCTACTATTGAGGCACTCAGGGAGGCTAAGGCTAGGGGTGTTAAGATATTTATAGCTACTGGTCGTCCAGTGGCATTTATTAATAATTTAGGAGCGATTGAGTCGCTCTCTTTGATAGATGGTTATGTGACGATGAATGGATCGTACTGTTATGTCGGGGATGAGGTTGTATTTAGCAACCCTATGGCTCGTAGCGAGGTTTTAAAGGTTAGCGACTACTGTGAGCAGCAGGGTGTTGCTTGTGTCTATGTGGGTGAACGTCGTGTTACGGTTCGTAATTCGTCAGAGATATATAGGCATTTATTTGTTGATATGCTACACGTGGGTTATGTGTCAGAGGTTAGCCTAGAGGAGGCTTTGAGCTATGAGATATTTCAGCTTTCTCCCTTTGTGCATAAGTCGGATGAGGGAGAACTTATCTCTATGCTAGAGGGCTGTGAGGTAGGTCGATGGATGGACGATTTTGCAGATATAGGGGCAGAGGGTAATACCAAGAGTCTAGGTATCTCGAAGATGATAGAGCGGTTTGGTATAGATGTGAGTGAGGTTATGGCAATTGGCGATGGAGGTAATGATATCTCTATGTTGTCGTATGCAGGTGTGGGGGTGGCTATGGGCAATGCTTCTGATGAGGTGAAGTCTTATGCTGACTATGTGACTACGAGTGTCGATGAGGGGGGTATTGCTTGTGCTTTGCGCCACTATGGACTTTTGGGGTAATGATTAATGATTAGTGATTAATAGGCTTTTAGCCTTAAATGAGCGACCCTACACTTGCAGTTCAGTGCTGCAAAGCATAGGGTCGTTCTTTTGTTGTTCTAGTCTAGAGATGTTGTGTAGCTAGACTAGTAGCGTTCTAGTGTAGCTCTAGTGTAGCTCTAGTGTAGCTCTAGTGTAGCTCTAACCCAGAAATTGTATTACTGTGTAGCTCGTCTAGAGGTGTTCTATTGTGGTTCTAGGCTTGTTCTACTGTGTAGCTAGCTTAGAGGCTAAAGGAGGATAAAGACTGCTGCGCCTGCTATATAGCCTAGTAGGGCTAGTAGCGAGAAACGCTTCAGATAATATCCAAAGGTTAACTTTTCTACTCCCATAACAGTTACGCCAGTCGCCGAGCCTATAATAAGTAGCGAACCGCCCGTTACGGCACAGTACGCCAAAAATGTCCAGAACTCTGAATTTACAACGTAAGTTCCTACCTCTGCCAAAGGATACATACCCTGAGTAGCTGCCACTAGTGCCACATTGTCGACAAAGGAACTCATAATCCCTATCACAAAACTGATAACCAAAGGATGACCCCCTACTGCACTCTCTAGACCCTCTCCTATCTCTACAAGCGAGCCAGCGACCTTCATCGCCCCTACACTCATAAGTACACCCAAAAAGAATAATATAGTGCTCATATCTATTCTACTCAGCACACTTCCCACTCGATACTTACTGCCCGATGGCAATGCCCCCAGACTCTTACTCCTATACATCAAATCTGTGTATATCCACATAATGGATAGCCCCAACAGAATACGCATAAAAGGAGGAAGGGTACTCCAATTCTGAAAAAACGGAACAAGTGCCATAGTCGAAACACCTAGGATAAGCAGCATAGTGCTATGGAACTTAGATACAACCGTACCGTGTGACTCTATGCCTGCCTCACTGTGGCTCTGAGGTGCAGCCTCCAAAAGCTCCCCCTTCTTGAAATAACAGAAATTAACAATCAAAAGAGGTACAAGCATAAAAGTCAGTGCCGCAGGAAGTACACTTGCAATTTGATGACCAGGTGTCAAATTACCACCCGTCCACAACAGTATAGTAGTGACATCGCCCACTGGCGAGAAACTCCCCCCTGCATTGGCTGCAAGGATAATCATACCCGAATATATCCATCTCGAACGCTGGTCAAATACAAACTTACGAGAAAGTGCTAGCATAATCACAGCCGTAGCTATATTGTCCAAAATTGCAGACAACAGGAAAGTCAAAATCGCTATAATCCACAGTAACTTGCGCTTGCTAGGCGTGCGAATAGAATCGCTTATTACCTTAAAACCGCCGTGAAGGTCTATAAGCTCAACAATCACAAGAGCCCCCATTACAAAAAACAAAGTCTCGCTAACCTCTCCCAACTGCTCCGCTACAACCTCCGCCCCAACAGGCGTGCCGTTAAGCGCAATGGTTACCCACATAGCGACACTCATAAATAGCGCAGTGGCAGACTTGTTAATGCCTATCTGCTCTTCAAATGCTACCATCGCTATCCCTACGAGGAATATGATGATAAGTAAAATTGTTAAAGACATCTTTTTTTAATGATTAATAGTTAGTGATTAATGATTAATGGGGTGGGGGTGACTTTGAAAAAGAAAAAGCCCCAGTTCTACTTTGAATGTGTCAAAGTAAAAGTGTGACTTTTCTAAATTTTATTTTTCTGAATCTTAACTGTTGCTTCTTCACGAAATAGCGGTTAAGATTTAAAAGTTTCGATAAACTCTTCTCTATCGCTATGGAAATTATTCCGCAATAGGAGTAACAGATACGTAAGACTTACCTTCGCTACGTTTCTTGAAACATACTGTTCCGTCTACTAGTGCGAAAAGAGTGTGGTCTTTACCACAACCTACGTTCTCACCTGGGTTGTGCTTAGTACCTCTCTGACGAACGATAATGTTGCCAGCTTTACATACTTGTCCACCAAACAATTTAACGCCTAGACGTTTGCTTTCTGATTCACGGCCGTTCTTAGAACTACCTACACCTTTCTTGTGTGCCATTGTCTTATAACTTAGATGGGGTTAATGATTAATTTAATTACTCAGCAGCTCCTACTTTGATGCTCTTGATAAGCACTTGAGTTAGGCATTGACGGTGTCCGTTCTTAACACGGTAACCTTTTCTGCGTTTTTTCTTGAATACGATTACTTTGTCATCTTTAAGGTGACGAAGTACTTCTACTTCAACTGTGGCATCTTGAACCATAGGTGCGCCAACTAGAACCTGTCCGTCTCTTTCGACTAGCATTACTGAACTAAAGCTCACTGCTTCGCCCTCAGGCTGTGGCAGACGGTGTACATAGAGCTTGCGTCCCTCCTCAGCTTTAAACTGCTGACCTGCTATTTCTACAATTGCGTACATTAATCTTTAAAATTAGTTGTATGTTTATAAATTTATTGTTGTTTTCCCGCCCCTCCGATACCCTAGAGTCGTTTTGCATAGCAATGACCTTAAGGGCTGGTAGAGTCCACGGGTTTGCAAAGGTAGTAAATAAATAATTCTTAAACAAATAATATTTGAGAATAATTTTAAATTTATACTTTAGTTTTTTTGCATAATCCTATTCAAATGTGTTTCAGAGGTGGATTTTTGCTTCATAAAATTGTGATTGACAATATTTTTATCGAAAAAAGTTTTGGAATTTTAGATTAAAATTCGTTACCTTTGCAAGTGGTAAGTGTCGTGAATTTAGCGTTTGTAGAGGCAAAACTCTCTGATGTATGAAGACGAGATAATATATGCTGAACAAAAAGTGCTGAATTGTTTTTTTCGGATAACTTCATAGTCCGAATTTAATTCTTTTCAAAAAATGTAGTATTAATTTTAACCTTCACTTCCACAATAAAACAATGTTTAGAAAAAAATATAGAACGTTTCTGAAACTCAGAAATTTTCGACACTCGAAAGTCGTTCTAGCTGCCTCGTTGCTGCTTCTAACATTACCGCTCTTTGTGAGTTGTAATACAGCAAACGAGTTTAATTCCTCTACTGAAGAGGGGGAAGGTCTAATCTATTTCCTTGGCGCAGGGGTTGACGATGAAATACTCGACGCTCAAACTAAAGCCTCTACGAGAATCACAACCGAAGACCTAAAGGTTAGAATCGAGAACACCAAAGCCGAGGTTCTTAAAGAATGGGACTCTGTGGACGATGTCCCCGAAATTATCAGCGCAGTGGCTGGTAGCTATAAAATAGTTGCATACAGCGGCGATGAAACACTCCTTCCGTCATTTACAGAACAGTACTACACTGGCGAAACTAAATTCGCTGTTGTAGAGAGTGAGCAGACAGATGTGAGCGTAGTGGTGAAACACGGCTCGACAAAGGTCTCTGTGGTTTTCGACACCGAATCGTTTGAAAGTTCATATTCTTCGTATAGTATAGATTTGAAAACTACTCCAACGGATGGTTCTACGAGTGAGTCTACTATTGAATACTTGACCTATCTGCCCGAGACTACGGATGAGGGTAGCTTTATGCCTGGTACTCTTAGTATGCGCCTGCTATTAACCCCTATCGGCAGCGATGAGCAGTATGTTTTCTATCCCGAAGCTATCGCAGGACTAGAAGCGGCTGAGCGCAGAACACTCAACTTTAAGGTCGTAAGCACAACAGGTACAACCGAACTTCAAATCACAACCGATGACGGATACTCGTACACCGAAGAAATAGTGTTGGAACTTCCAAGTTCTATTCTTCCGAAAGCTGCTCCTACAATTGATCCATATAACTTTGAGGCAGGAGAGATAATTGAAGGTAACGAGTCGCTGATTCCTGAAACAGGATATTCGGCTTCAATACTCGCACCAGCAGGTGTTAAGAGTGTTAAAATTCGCTCGACAACGCCAGAAGTTGTCTCGATGTGGGGAGGTGCTTCGCAGCTCGAAGTTGTGGATGCTTCAACCGAAATTTCGAATATTCTAAGTTCGATGGGCTTTAGATGGGATAGCGCAATTAGTAGCTCTTCGACAGCTAATGTAAAATATAGTAGGTTCTATATTTCGTTTGGCGACCTCTTTGGGTATTTGACAGCTGATACCGAAGTGGGATATACTGACTATGAGTTCGAAATCGAGGTCGTGGATATGTATGACCAATCGAATAAAAACAGCTCGAACGATGCAGGTAAATTCTCTATATATCTAAGAGTATATGCCCCTCTTTTTGGATGGAGCGTTGCCCCTACCGAAGGCAACGTGTGGTCGTCGCACGCAGAATTTGATATTTATAGCTACTCTAGTACAACCTCTCGCCCAACAATCTGGTACAAAGAGGCTGAGGGAGAGTGGCGTAAAGCTGAAAACCAAAGCTTCGAAGGTGACACAGACGATGACTATCAAGTGGGTGTGCAAACGATTACAGGGCTTAGCTCAGAGACTCAGTATTCCTTTCGTCTAGCTATGGGCGAACATATCACTGACGAACTTACCGCTACAACCGAAGCTATTCTAGGTGTAGAGAATGGAGATATGGAAGACTGGACTGCTACGCAGCTAGGAACTTCATTGCATAATATTCCGTACTACACGCCATACACTTCAAGCGGATATCAGTACTGGACTACAAATAATGACAGAACCACAGCTTATCGTCAATTTGCGTGTACTTATGGTTACAACAGCTTTCCTACTGTCTCATATACTCTAATGGCGTATAACGGCACCTTTGCTGCCGAAGTACGTTCTATATCTGCATCAGACATTCACGTGCTAAATACAACTTCTATAACATACGACCACTCGAAAACATCGGGTAAGTTATTTGTAGGCACGTTCTCTTATGACGACGGCAATGACTACATAACACTAGGCAAACCATACGAGAGCCGTCCTAAATCTTTCTCATTCTATCATACCTATACCCCTTATGACAGTAATGACGCATTCACGGCAGATATCATTGTCTACAATGGCGACACCGAAATAGGCAGAGGAGCATACGTAAGCAAAGGAGGCGCAACCATCTCGAACTACACCCTCCAAAGTGTGGATATCGAATACACAGACAGACGCACAAGAGCTACTCAAATGTCAATCTATTTTACTTCGACAAACCAAGATCCTGCACCTGTAAGAAAAACATCATACGATGTAGACTTTATTGGCGAAGAGGACTATAATGAAGGCTGGGGAATCTGGCTCGGAGCTATCCTTAGACTTGACGATATCGAAGTTCAATACTAGCCTTTGTAAAAGAAGACACTTAAAATAAACTTGGAAATTAATTTTATACGACAATAAATAGATGAAAAAATTAACAGTACTTTTAGGACTAGCCCTTGCGATGGTAGGGTGTAAAAGTGATGAAACTACAAATCAAGACCCAGCGGGTGAAAGCGGAAGTATAAGCTTTGCGCTTAGTGCGACCGAAGAAACCTACGTGGTGGAAACTAAAGCAAGTGAGAGCGATGTTCCTTCTCTTAGCGAATTTAGTGTAGATATTATTGACCAAAGCGGCGTTAGCCAAGTTAGCTACTCGTCTTATACAGATATGCCTGATTTAGTGACCGTAGAAGCTGGTACATATACAATCGAGGCAAAGAACGGTTCGCTTCTTAGTGCAGGCTTCGATTCGCCTTGGTACTATGGTAGCACTACTGCTGCTGTTAGCGTGGCTGAGATTACTTCGGCTCAGGTGGAGTGTAAAATTAGTAATGTGAAACTTACGATTGAATATACTGACTCTTTCCTTTCGACACTCAGCGATGTGGAGGTTACCGTTAGTAGTGTCTACGATAACTCTGACCCTGCCTCTCCAAAGGCTGGTGTGCTAAGCTATGATGTAGAGGAGACAAGAGCGGGCTGGTTCGCTGAACCTTACAATGGAGTTATTACAATTTATATAGCGGCAGTCAACGCTCGCACGGGTGAAAGTATCTCTTTGTCGACCTCAATTTCGGATGTTGAGGCTCGCCAGTGGAGAAAGGTTAATCTAGATGTTAAGACTTCGGGAGATATTACGCTAGATATTATTATTGACGAAACTATTCTTGAAATGCCTGAAACAACTATTACAGTCCCAGATGACAACGATATTATAGACAATAATGGCGATAACGGTAGCTGGGATGACCCAAATCCTGACCCTGACCCAGAGCCAGACCCTGAACCAGATCCAGAACCTGAAACAGGAGATGCCCCTACGATTGAGGGTAGCGCATTTGGTACAGAGAGTTCAAGTGTGGCGTATGAGATTGAAGAGGTCGTGAACTTTAACCTTAGCGAGGATACTATACTAGATATCCTTATTAAATCGGAGGCTGAGGGCGGTATCGGCAATCTTTTCCTTACAATCGAATCTGATGTACTAACAGAGTTCTTGGAGTCGGATATGTTGCAAATCTATGGCGAAATAGACCTTGCTAACCCAGACACAGAGGCTGCGTGGTATAGTATGTTCCAAGACTCTATGATTGGAATTATCGACCCAGACGAGCCTATCGCTGGCAAACAAGAGCATACATTCTCAGTGGGCCCACTTATGAGCCTCTTGGGTATATTACCTGGAGCTTCGGGTGCATCGCACTACTTCCACCTGAGGGTTGTGGATGACAATGGCGAGACTAAAAAGACACTTACTATCGCACTTAGCGGCGAGGTAGCATAAGTTTTTGGGAGATGAGCAAAAAATGAGCAAATGCTGTGAGTCATTCTAGAATGCTTTCGAGAGAAATGAATGATTTTTGTTAGACTCCCAAAAGACAAAAATAAGTAAGAAAATACATAAACAAAAAGGAGCTTTAAGGCTCCCCCTAAGAGATGAAATTTCGGAATTTATACATAACACTTCTTTCTGCTCTTGTAGTCTTTGGCTGCGAGAGGATCGATAGTGGCGAGACAGGTGACGGAGGTAACGTTGTCCTCTCGATTGTTACAAACTCTCAGACTGTTACACACAGTTATGACGATAGCGCAGACTCGAAGGCTAGCGATAACACTTCGCTAGAGTACCGCTTGACTATTACAGATAGTCAGGGAGAACTTGTCGAAGTCTATGACGATTGCCTAAATGTGGATGAGATACGCTTGCCTGTGGGTGAGTACGTCTTTGTGGCAGAAAGTGGCGATGACCATAGCGACCCTGAGGTTGACGCTCCATATTATGTGGGTAGCTCTATTGTTACCGTTGCGGCTGGTACTGTTACAAATGTGCAGATTACTGCGAAACTTGCCAATGCTCGTGTTTCGGTGGTGTACAGTGAGACACTTATGGATGAGTCGCTCTTTAGCTCGGTTAACTTTACGATTAACGATGCGGTGCTTACTCGTGAACTAGTGGAGGGCGGCAGCTCAATCTTTGTGGACGATAAGATGGATGGCTTTGTGTGGACAATCGAAGTAACAAATGTGCAGGGAGTTGTAAGCACCCTTTCGCAGGAGCAGGCAGAGATTGAACAGTGTGCACACTATACCTACTCGTTTGATGTGAATACAGATACTAACGAAACGGATGGTAGCCTAGGTCTTGAACTAATTGTGGACGACTTCGTAACAGTCTATGACGACGATATCGAAATAAATATCGAAAAGAAAGAACCTCCAGTGGCTACGACAGTTGGCTTTGAGAGTGGCGAGCAAAAGATTATTAAGGACGTGAGCCCTAGAGATAGCCAAATGGAGATACATTTTGATGTATATGCAGGGACTAAAGAAATAACAATCTGTCACACAAATGAGGATTTGGCAGAGCTAGGTCTTCCTTATACATTTGACCTCTCTACAATAAGCTCTGAGACAAAGGCAATAGCTAATGCAGCAGGTATAGAGTGGACTACGCCAGTGTATGAGGATATTGACCCTGTTATTACACTTACAAATTATGCCGAGGCAGCGTCTTTGGGTGAGTATAGCTTTACTATTGAGCTAACGGATAAGGACGACCAGTTTGTGGATGTCGCTGCAAGTTTTGTGGTGCTTCCAGATATGGATCACTTGACCCTTTCGGTTGAAAGTGAAGCTAAATTTGCGGTGATGTATGGCGAGTGGTGTACTCTTGATATTCCTGAGGGACTTTCGTTCCAATATAAAGTTAGCGGAACGGATACTTGGACTGTGGTAGACCAGAGTGATATTGTTATTACCTCAGAGGAGGATAAAACTTATCAGGCTCGTGTAACAGGACTCTCGACACTGACAACCTATGTCTTTAGAACATATTCTTTGGAGGCTGTATATGAGGAGCTTGAGATAGAGTTTACTACACTCGATGCCCCAGAGATAGAGAACCTTAACTTCGAATCGTCGTATTGGAGTGGTAGCTATTGGTATCCTAATGCCTCGGGCGGAAACTCTTATTGGGCAACTGGTAATGAGGGACTTGTGGCGTGGCCAGTGAGCGGTAGCTCGAATACCTACGAAACAACCGATGCGGTGAGCGGCAAGGCTGTCTATATGCAGAGTGTGGCGATTAATCTAAGTATTAGCCCAGTGAAGTTTGCGGCAGGTAACCTATACACGGGTTCGTATTCTACAAATATGAGTGACCCATCAGCGAGTGCTAGCCTCGGACGAACATATACTGGTAGACCTGTGGCTTTGAAGGGTTACTACAAATATTTCCCTCAAAATATAAATAATGATTCGGACGGAGTTTCGGGTTCGGGATACGGACAACCAGACTACTGCCATATCTATATGTCGCTAGAGGATTGGGGCAGTTCGTCAGTCTCTTCTAGACCTAGCAGTCCGACGATAATAGCCTATGGAGAGTTGAAGAATAACCAGACGGTAAGTGAATATACAGAGTTTGAGATTGTGCTAGAGTATAGCAGCACACGAACGCCGACTCACGTTGTACTGTTGGCTACAAGCTCCCACCTCGGTGCTGAGTTCTGTGGCGGAGAGGGTAGTGCTCTGTACATTGACGAGTTTGAACTGGTCTGGGAATAGGGATTTTAATTATAGGGAGATAATATCTCCCTTTTTACGTTTAGGTATATGGGCTAAAAGTGCCCACAAAAAATGAAAGAATAATTATGAAGAAAAAGTTACTTGTAATATGTGGCGCATTTTTGATGCTCTCTGCCTTTGGCTCTGAAGCCTGTGGTGTAGAGAGGTTCGGTGTGGAGGATTCTACAGTAGTGAAGAGTGCAAAAGCTGTGAAGTGGGAAAAGCCTGTGAAGAGGGAGAAATTTAATAGGGGTATAGAAAATAAGACCTTTATGCCGAAGGGCGCAATGTTTCTTGGGGGTACACTCTCTTATACTTCGATAGATGCTGCAAATTATCAGTTTGTCCTTTTCGATAACTTGGATGCTAGTGCTAAGCTCCTTTCGGGTAAAATTTCGTATGGTTATACCTTTGCAGATAATATCGCCATAGGACTTTCGTTTGACTACTCACGCAACCGTATAACGATTGACAATGTAGATATAGCTCTTAGCGAGGATTTGACCTTTGCTATTAGCGATTACTACTCGGTGCAGCAGCTCTTTACTGGTACGGCATTTTTGAGGAACTATATAAACCTTGGGGATTCTAAGAGGTTTGGGCTTTTTAATGACGTGAGGGTCTATTTCGCAGGAGGACAAGGGAAAATTATTGATAGTGCCACAGGTGAGCAGCTTGTGGGGACTTATGAGAAGATTACGAAACTAGGGCTGGTTCTTGCTCCTGGTATCTCGTTCTTTGCTACTGAGTTTTTGGCTATCGAGGCGAGTATCGGTATTCTAGGGGTTGAGTATATGCTTTCGGAGCAAATCACAAATCAGGTCTATCAGGGCTCTTACGAGAACTTTGATGCAAGTTTCCAGTTAGATTTGTTCTCGGTCGGTATAGGACTTGCATTCTACTTCTAGAGGTTGTAACTTCGAATAAATAACATATAGCGAGAGGAATGTTTCTCGCAGATAGAAAAGAGGAAAAAGATAAATATATGAAAATTCTTAGAGTATTAGCACTAAGTTTGTTGGTGCCGTTTTTTGGGTGTATAGATAATGATTTGCCCTATCCGTTAATTCTGGGGCAGGTTCAGAGTATTACAATCGAGGGTGCGACCCAGGTCAAAATTGATGCTTCAAGCCAAATTGTATCGGTCGTTCTAAGCGATACGGTCGATTTGACAAAAGTGACAATTACGGAAATGACAATCACCGATGACTCTCGTTCGTCACTTAATGCTGGTGATGTTATAAACCTGTGCTCTAGTGAGCGTTATGGTGTGGGCGACCCTTATAGCTTTACTATCTCTACCTTTCAGGAATATGAGTGGAGTATTGTGGCTGAGCAGCCTATAACCCAAGCGGTGGTTCTTTCGGGAAGTATCGGTAGTGCGCAGTTTGATAACGAAAACTATAAGGTTATTGTAAATGTGGCGCAGACTCAGGATTTATATTCGATAAAGGTCGAGGAGTTTTCGCTTGCTCCTTCGGTGGCGGTATATACTCCTGACCCATATCAAATCAGTGATTTCTCACGCTCGGTTGCCGTTGAGGCTTCGTACTTTGGAGTGGTGGAGAATTGGACTATAACTGTGCAGCAGATTTCTGAAAATGTGGTTACTGGCTCTAATAGCCCTTGGGCTAAGTTTGCTTATCTCTATGCCGATGTTTTGGCTGCTAGCACTCTGAGCTGTGGGTTTGAGTATCGCAGGGCGACAGATAGCGAGTGGACTGTGCTTGAAGCAGAGAATGTGTCGGGTAAGGTTTCGGCAGTGGCTAAAGATTTGTTAGTGAATACTGAGTATGTTTATAGGGCTTATCTGGGTTCGGAGTATGGTGACGAAGTGAGCTTCACTACCGATATTGCACCTGTTGTGCCTAATATGAATTTTGATGAGGCGTATCTTGACGGTACGGTTTGGTACTTCAACGAGTCGGGCGGTAACTCTTATTGGGCTACTGGTAACGAGGGTGTGAAGGCGGCAGGTAAGTCTTCTAGTACAACGTCGGTTGAGGGCGATGAGGCTGTGAGCGGCAAGGCTGTGAAGATGATAACTTATAATGATGTGCTGCTTGTAAAGGTGGCAGCGGGCAACCTCTTTACGGGGACGTATAGTACAGTGCTGAGTGCTAACCCTAGCGAGGCTCTGAAAAGTGCTGTGATGGGGCGTTCGTTTACTGGTCGTCCAACGTCGCTTAGCGGCTGGTATCGTTATAGCCCTGAGGTTCTGACAAGTAGTTCGTACTGGCAAACGGCAGCCACGGAGTTTGGGTATAACTTTGCCGATTCGGTGGGTATGAATGACTGGTGTCAGATATATGTGGTGCTAGAAAAGTGGCCTGATACTGCAACTGAACGCCCAGACGATAACCTAATTACACGTGTGGGCTATGCTCAGTTGAGCACTAATACTGAGGTAGCAAACTACACTGAGTTTACGATACCGATAGAGTATTACGACAAGACAACAATCCCTACCCACATAAGCCTAGTGGCTACATCGAGTATAAATGGCGGCTATTTCTGCGGTGCGGCAGGCTCTACGCTCTATGTTGACGAGTTCTCGTTTGGCTACGACTGGGAGTCGATACTAGAGGACTAGGGGTTTATTAGGAGTTCCCTTAAGAATTATAACAATTAAAAGAGGAGGTTCAAATCAGAGCCTTCTCTTTTTTGCAGGGGGGTGTAGTTGTATGTAACCGTCTCCACGATGATGCATTGACAGTGATGTGAGCTATTGGGCTTGCCATTTGTCGGGTAGTAATTCACGCAGGGCGAAGCTTGGGGTGTGAGGTGGTAGTAGTGCGATACGGTGG
>JAWXTN010000041.1:0-17202 GCA_044433515.1 Rikenellaceae bacterium
AAAGCCGCCTTCCATCGCCCTAACGCCGGGCTGGCGGTCCTTCCCAGGACTTGGGTGCAGTGCCGCTAGCCTAGTGCTATTCTACTGTGGCACTCCTACAACCTAACACCTACAACCTAAAATATGGGTATAAAAAAAGAGCTGAGAATTTTCTCAGCTCTTCGTGCGGATGAAGGGACTCGAACCCCCACGCCTCTCAGCACTAGATCCTAAGTCTAGCGTGGCTACCAATTACACCACATCCGCTTTTAAGTTCCTTAGGAGACTGCAAATATAACACGAAAATATATTACTACCAAATTTTTTGCTAAAAAAATGCAAAAAAATTATCGAGATACACTCAACGTTACACTAACCCCCTTTATATCACCCCCTAACGGAGGAGTAACCTTCCGAATAGTTACACCCACACTCTCAACCTCCAAAAACTCTCTCAACATACGACCACACACCCGACTAGCAACGTGCTCCAATGTATGCGATGCAATACCCATCTCCTCACGAATAAGCGCATAAACATCCAAATAACTAACCGCATCACTAACATCATCACTGCTGACAACACCAGAACAATCATAACAATACCGCATCTCAACCTCAAATCGACCACCTACCAACTGCTCAGTGTCATAACATCCGTGAGACGAGTAAAAACTCATAGACTCCAATACTACCTCTATATTCATAACTTTATATATCGTTTTTATTGCAAATATAGAAAAAATCGGTATATTTGTCAGTTATTATTCATCAAAAATATAAAAAATTCTAACGCAAATAAATTAAAAGTAAATTATCCTAATCCCCAACATCATATATCACTATGGAAAATACTATACCAGAAAGACTAAACTTCGTTGAAGAAATTATCGAAAACGCTATAAACGCTGGCGAAAAACGTGTCCAAACCAGATTCCCTCCAGAACCTAACGGATACCTACACATAGGTCACGCCAAAAGTATCTGCCTAAACTTCGGACTAGCCAAAAAATATAACGGACGCTGTAACCTAAGATTCGACGACACGAACCCAGTGAAAGAAGACGTAGAATACGTTGACTCTATCAAAGAAGATATAAACTGGCTAGGTTTCCAATGGGACTCTGAACACTTCGCCTCTGACTACTTCGAACAACTCTACGACTGGGCTGTAGAACTTATCAAAAAAGGTAAAGCATACGTAGACGACCAAACGCAAGAAGAAATCCGCCAAGCAAGAGGTACCGTCCAAAAACCTGGTACGAACTCCCCATTCAGAGATAGAACACCAGAGGAAAACCTAGAACTATTCGCCAAAATGAGAGCAGGCGAATTTAAAGACGGCGAAAAAGTACTACGTGCCAAAATAGATATGGCACACCCAAATATGCTTATGCGTGACCCTCTAATGTACCGCATAATTCACACTGAACACCACCGCACTGGCGACAATTGGTGTATCTACCCTATGTACGACTACGCACACGGGCAAAGCGACTCACTAGAGAAAATTACGCACTCAATCTGTACACTGGAATTCGACGTGCACCGTCCACTATACGACTGGTTTATCGAAGAACTAGAAATCTTCCCATCACACCAATACGAATTCGCTCGCCTAAATATTAACTACACAGTGATGAGCAAACGTAAACTCCTACAACTAGTAAAAGAAAACTACGTCGAAGGATGGGACGACCCTCGTATGCCAACTATTTGCGGACTAAGAAGTAGAGGCTATACACCTGAGGCTATACGTATGTTTGCCGAAAAGGTAGGCGTAGCGAAACGTGATAATATCATAGACCTAGGGCTGCTAGAATGGTGTCTAAGAGAAGATTTGAATAAAAAAGCTGAGCGCAGAATGGCTGTGCTAGACCCTATCAAAGTTACTATAACTAACTATGTAGGTGACGGCGAGATGATTGAATGTATCAATAATCCAGAGGACGAAGCCGCTGGTATGAGACAAGTTAAATTCGGCAAAGAAGTCTTCATAGAAAGAGGTGACTTTATGGAAGAACCTCCTAAGAAATACTTCCGCCTACGTCCAGACGGCGAAGTGAGACTACGCTACGGCTATATTATCAAATGCAACGAAGTCATCAAAGACGACAGTGGCAAAGTTGTTGAACTACTGTGTACCTACGACCCTGAGTCAGCACACGGCGGCAGCTCGGATGGTCGCAAAGTGAAAGGTATTATCCACTGGGTGAACGCTGCCGAAGCAAAAGCGGTAGAAGTCAAACTCTTCGACAGACTATTCAAAAGTGAAGACCCAGAGGCTAGCGGCAACTTCCTTGACGACCTTAACCCCGACTCGCTCCAAGTTATCACTGCATACTGCGAACCTTCACTAGAAGAAGCCCCAAAAGGAACTCACTTCCAATTCGAAAGACTAGGCTACTTCGTCAGAACAGCCAAAGGATTCAACAAAGCAGTAGGACTAAGAGACAGCTGGGCTAAAATGAATAAATAGCATTAGCTTTTATAGAGATAAGTTTTGGGGAGTTCTTTCGTTGTAATAAAGAATTCCCTTTTTTCAAAAATAAATAAATAAACCACAATGAGAAAACTACTCCTAATTTTCCTCTCTATTTTTATCGCAGAGAATGTCGCTGCGCAACTCAAAGAACCTGTTAAATGGAGCTTCGAGATGGTGGGCGATGAACTCCACTTCCAAGCCAAGACAGATAAAGGATGGCATATCTACGATATGGGCCCTTATGAGTGGGGGCCTACGCCTACGGTTTTCGCCTTTGAACTCCCAGAGGGGGTGTCACTAAGGGGCGATGTGCAAGAGCTAGATAAACCCGAAAGGGAAATGGACGATATCTTCGGTTTGGAGATTGGACACTACCCCTCGGTGGCTCGCTTCGTTCAAGGTTTTGACAACACCACAGGTAACGTGGCAGAGGTTGTGGTGAGTATTAGTTGGCAGGCGTGCGACGAGGGTAGCTGCGTGATGGGCGATATAGAGCGTAAAGTTAAAGTGCCCTCTATGAGCGCAAATCCTGAAGAAAAGGAGATACACAAGACACAGCGTAATGAGGTTATTCACGTCGCTGAGAATGAAGCGGCTACTTCGCAAAGTGCCGTTGTGGCTCAGTCTACTGAGGAGGAATCGGGCAAGTCTCTATGGGCTGTTATTATCGAGGCGATACTCTGGGGCTTCGCTGCGCTACTCACTCCGTGCGTGTTCCCGATGGTGCCTATGACCGTGAGCTTCTTTATAAAGGGCAGCAGCAATAAAGCTGTCGGACGTATGAAAGCGTTGTTCTATGGACTCTCTATCGTGGCTCTCTATACGCTGCCTATTGCTGTGATTATAGGTATTAGCTATTTCGGAGGGGGGGAGGCTGTTACGGCTGATATCTTCAATTGGCTGGCTACACACTGGATCCCTAATGTGTTGTTCTTCCTTATCTTTATGATTTTTGCGGCTTCGTTCTTCGGGGCGTTTGAGATTGTTATGCCTAGTAAGCTCGTTAACAAGACCGATAGTGCCGCTGATAAGAAGGGGCTGCTGGGTGTCTTTTTTATGGCTATGACACTTGTACTGGTGTCGTTTAGCTGTACTGGTCCTATTGTCGGGACTATTATCGTTAAGAGTACTCAGGGAGAGATTTGGGAGCCTATCATTACAATGTTGGCGTTCTCGACTGCTTTTGCGTTGCCGTTTACGTTATTTGCTCTGTTCCCTTCACTGTTGAAGAATTTGCCTAAGTCTGGCGGATGGCTTAACTCGGTTAAGGTTGTGCTGGGTTTTATTGAGGTGGCTTTGGGATTGAAGTTCTTGTCGGTTGCTGACCAGACGTACCATTGGGGGCTGCTCGATAGGGAAGTCTATTTGGCGATATGGATTGTGGTCTTTACTTTGTTGGGCTTTTATCTTTTGGGCAAAATACGTTTTGCGCACGACTCTGAGAGTAAGCACGTGGGTGTGCCACGTTTGTTTATGGCGATTATTACCTTCTCGTTTGTGGTCTATATGTTGCCAGGGATGTGGGGTGCTCCTTTGAAGGCACTTAGTGGATATTTGCCGCCAATGTCTGGTATGGATTTTAATGTTGCCTCTGGCAATGTTGTTGTGAGTGGGGGATTGGATAGAGATAAGTTGTCGGGTGGTGCGCCTAAGTATTCAGAGTTTTTGCATCTGCCTCACGGACTGGAGGGCTTCTATGATTTGGAGGAGGCTCGTGAGTATGCCGAGAAGGTTGGCAAGCCGCTTTTTATCGACTTTACGGGTCACGGATGTGTTAATTGTCGTGAGATGGAGGCTAATGTGTGGAGTGACGGTGAGGTTCTTTCACGCCTGAGAGAGGATTATGTTATTGTGGCTTTGTATGTTGACGATAAGAAGGAGCTGCCTGAGAGCGATTGGGTGACTGACTCACGTGGAAGGGTTCTAAAGAGTTTGGGTAAGATTAATGCAGCCTATCAGATAGACACTTATGCTACTAATGCGCAGCCGTATTATGTTTTGATGAATCCAAGTGATGGCTCGCTACTAGTAGAGCCACGTTCGTATGATTTGAATGTAGCGAGGTTTGTCGAGTTTTTGGATAACGGTACAAAATCCTATACCCAGCCAAACTAGAGCCACATTAGCCCTACTAAATACCCTCTAATAAAAGACCTAAAAAATAATTGCCGAATAAAAAGTGCACTTTTCATTGATTTTGCACTTTTTATTCGGCAATTTTTATTATCTTTGCATATCGACTTTAAAACTAGAGAGTTATGGAACAATTATTTGAACTACATAGAGCTATACTAAAGGCTGTAAGCACTGATTTTGTCCGCTATCTTCACGATACAGTAGAGTGGGAAGCCCGTATGATAGCAATAGTTGGCGCACAAGGAGTGGGCAAAACGACTATGCTATTACAACACATCAAGCTACACGAACCCCTGGACGATACACTATTCGTATATGCTGACGACCTATATTTCAGCGAGCATAAGCTATACGACACAGCCGCTACATTCTACAAGAATGGAGGAAAGAGACTATATATAGATGAGGTTCACAAATATGAAAACTGGTCGCAGGAGCTAAAGATGATCTATGACCACTTCGCTGGTATGAAGGTTGTCTTTACAGGCTCTTCGATTCTTGACATCTATAAAGGTAGCGCAGATTTGAGTCGTAGAGTCCTTATTTACCATATGCCAGGGCTTTCATTTAGGGAGTATCTCAATCTCTCTGAGGGTCTGTCTCTCCCTGCCTATACCCTTGACGATATACTTAAGAACAAGGTTAAAATAGATGAGGTCGAACATCCGCTTATTCACTTCAAAGAGTATCTGCGTAGGGGTTATTACCCATTCTTCAAGGAAGTAGGCTACGAACAGCGTTTGCGCCAAATTCTAAACCTTATGTTGGAGGTAGATATTCCTTTCTATGCAAATATGAATATATCTTCGACAAAAAAGCTTCGACAACTCCTATATATTATATCTCAAAGCGTGCCGTTCAAACCGAACTTCTCCAAGATTGCTACGATGATGGATATTCATCGTAATAAGGTTACGGACTTTATTTATTACCTTGAGAAGGCAGGACTTGTAGGTCAGCTACGTGACCAGACCAAAGGGATTAGGGCTCTTGGGAAAGTGAAAAAGATATACCTAGGTAACACTAACCTCATATATCTGCTTGCTCAGGATGTGCCAGAGATAGGGAATGTTCGTGAAAGTGTCTTTTTCTCGCAGATGAGTGTTCTCAATGATGTTATCTCATCGAAGGTTGCAGACTTTACTATTGGAGACCACACCTTCGAGGTAGGCGGAAAGGGTAAAGGTCAGCGACAACTAGAGGGTGTGGAGAGTGGTTATGTTGTTAGGGACGATATTGAGTTTGGCTATGGCAATATCGTGCCGCTTTGGGCTTTTGGGTTTAATTATTAGAAGTCCCCTAAAATTATTTTACCTTTGTTTTCTCATTGTACGAGTCAATAGAACCCTTCGCACTCTTTACATCAAAGAACTTCTTATCTAATATGTCCTTCATATCTTTAAACGGTATTACAACGGCTATAACTCCTAGATATGAGGCTGCTATCTCTGCCTGCTGATAAATGGCTACTATGCCTTTTTTGCATATTCCTATCTCGCTCGGCATAGGTAAATCCGATAACTGATAATCTAGCCCAGTCTTTATACGTGGCGCAGTTGTCTTTAACTTTCTATCCTTACAGAAATGCTTTACAATTGCCTTCATAAAACCCTCCTTGTCCTCAATAATATCCGCAAAGCTAAAACGCTCACCAGTAACTGCCGAATAATTGTTCAATTTACAAGTAGTAACACCGTGTGCCCCTCCATAAAAACTATAAACCTTCTGGAAAATCGTTACGATATGGCTGTTAGCAAATGCGTTCCACTCACTATACAACTGATACACTGGCTCCGATAAGTCATTGCCCTCAGATGCCGACTTATTTGCCTCGCTAAGCACAAACATCTCTAACTCCGAAGGTGAATCTATCTTTAATGAAGTCTCAACCGCTAAACTGTTTGACTTGTTATATACCGCTATATCAGCTATAACTCCACAAGCATCACCATTGATCCGACTAGCCAAATTCTGCATAACTATCGTAGAAGATGCAGGAACACTCAACTGAGGAAAACTAATAGCTATATCACTCCCCTCAGACACATACTCAATAATCGTGTTCTTCATAGAGAGTGAATCGTTCTTCCCCTTCGCCATCAAACTCTCAGACATAAACACACACACCGCAAAAACTACCGCTACTCTAAATGCTTTCATAATAATCTTATTTTATTTTTTAAGGTTTTAAATTGAGGAGCTTTTTGCACAAACTCCCCCTATATCATAACTGCAAAGTTACTCAAAAAATTATATCTTTGTTTATCTGCTCACGAATTATTTCTACAATCCCCGAAATATTGCGTGAAGGACTCTCAACTACAAGCGTAGAAGAGTTATAAAAGACCTCTCGCTCCGATAGCTTCTCGGCGACATAAACACGTAACTCCTCAAGTGTCATCCCCTTAATGAGTGGACGTGGATTATATGACTCACTAAGACGTGATGCCAACTGCCCAGAAGGATGGCGCAAATAAACAGTTATACCCATCTCGTTTAAATAAGACATATTGTCATTAAAACAAGGTGTGCCGCCCCCAGTCGCCACAACGACGTTGTTATACTCACTGCATATCCTCTCCAATGCCTCACGCTCATAGCCCCGAAAAATATCCTCTCCCTCATAACGAAAAATATCCATCAGAGAAGCTCCCTTCTCTAACTCGATATACCTATCCAAATCTATGAACTTACAGTGTAGCTCACGAGCTATCTTCCGCCCCGAAGTAGACTTGCCCGAACCCATAAACCCTACTATAAATATGCGCATAACTCTCTGTCCTCTCCTTTCTTCTGTGGTTATTTATAAAAAAGCTAGAAGAGTTGACCCTGTACTGCTTCGCCCTCTTCCACGTCAGTGTTAGGTGTAGTAGGCTCTACTGGCTCTGGCTCTGTATCTTCTTCTGGCTGTGCCACCTCCTTCTCTAGCGGTGTGCCAAATACAGCTGACGAAAGCTCCAAGTTCGAGAGTCTGCGACCCTTTGCCGTATGACCCTTAACCCCGATAAACGCCTCTGCATCTATTCCCTCTACTGGCTTCTGAGAATACTTGCCCCCGAAGGTCAGCTCTGCATAAGGGAACTTGTCGCTAGAAATAGCTACAAACTCTAGAGTGTCCCCCTCCAAAAAGTCCTGCGGACGATTGTCAGATAATTTTGCCGTAAAACGCTTGATGTAATGCAGCCCCACGCTGCGGTCATAATAAATCACAGTATAAACTCTATCTGCCTCCCACTTCGTTATCGTCTTTATCTCGCCCGAGAAGTGCTGAGATACATCGTAAGAGGTTGTATAGTACGTGTTGTTTGGCGTGAAGATAATAATCTTATCGTCACCCTTAAACTCGCCCAAAAGCTCGCCTCTGCCTTCGCTATTGAGGCGTTTGATGTCGCTGTCCCACCAGATATCGTGACCCGCAAGGGTAGAGATACCTCTTTCCTTAAGGACTATCTTATGAATGGCATAGCGTGTAAGGGTGTTGCCCATAGACTTGCGACCCTTTATAAGTATTGTACTGAAAGAGAACTCTTCGATAACCTTCTTTAGGCGTGGGCGTGGCTTAAAGTAAATCTTAAGTAGCTCTGCTTCACCATTAGGGTTTGCTGTTAGATAAAGAATTGAGCTGCCTTTTGTGCCCTTTGTTATGTCTTCGACCTTGTTTCGAGTGATTGCCGAAATGGCACACCTCTTGACCATAATAGCACCAGCAGGACCGTCACGGTAAATTACGTTATATATTGTGCGGTCATCGCCACGCTTAAATACAGCGCAGTGTATAATTCCCTTTGCAAAGAAATCTTTGTCTGAAACTTTCGTTATTATGTACTTGCCGTTTTTGTCGAAGAGTATCACATCGTCGATATCCGAACACTCGCAAACATACTCCGCACCCTTCATCTGTGTGCCAATGCCGAAGAAACCTTCTTCTCTGTCGACATAGAGCTTCGCATTTGCTACGGCTACTTTGCTAGCTTCGATTGTGTCGAAATTCTTAATTTCGGTTTTGCGCTCCTTACCCTTGCCATATTTCTGAAGAATGTTCTGATAATATGCAATCGTATAGTCTGTAAGGGTATCAAGGTTATGCTGCGTAGCTTTCATATCCTCCTCCAATGCTCGGATATGCTCGTCAGACTTAAAGGCATCGTATTTCGAAATACGCTTAATCTTTATCTCTGTAAGTTTTATGATATCCTCACGGCTCACATCTCTGCGAAGGAGTCTCTTAAATGGTGTAATCTCTCTGTCGATTGTCTCGATAACGCTCTCCCAAGTCTCGCACTCTTCGATAGAGAGGTAGATACGATTTTCTATAAAAATCTTTTCGAGGCTACTCATATGCCAGTCCTCGCCAAGCTCCCTAAGGCGTATCTCTAGCTCACGGCGTAGTAAATCTTTTGTCTCCATAGCCGAGTGGCGCAACATCTCGCTAACACCTATAAAGTGCGGACGATTGTTGTAGATAACACAAGCATTCGGAGAGATGCTCAGTTCACAATCCGTAAAGGCATAGAGTGCGTCAATAGTCGTGTCGGCTGACACGTCTGGCGAAAGGTGCACAAGTATCTCCACACCTGCTGCCGTATTGTCGTCGACTTTCTTAATCTTAATCTTGCCCTTGTCGTTAGCCTTTATTATACTCTCGATAAGTGACGATGTGGTTTTAGTGAAAGGAATCTCTGTAATGGAAAGGGTCTTCTTGTCAATTTTATTTATTGTAGCACGCACCTTTACAGCTCCGCCACGAATACCGTCATTGTAACGGCTCACGTCGATTGAACCCCCTGTCGAAAAGTCTGGGTAAAGCTCAAACTCCTCGTCACGAAGGTGGGCGATAGAAGCCTCTATAAGCTCTATAAAGTTGTGTGGAAGAATCTTCGAAGCCAAACCTACGGCTATACCCTCAACCCCCTGTGAGAGGAGTAGTGGGAACTTTACTGGTAGGGTTACAGGCTCTTGATTTCTGCCGTCATAGGATGACATCCACTCTGTGGTCTTAGCGTTGAACAGAACGTCAAGGGCGAACTTCGATAAACGAGCCTCGATATAACGTGGCGCAGCAGCTGAGTCTCCCGTAAGAGAGTTACCCCAGTTTCCCTGACAGTCAATCAGCAAATCCTTCTGCCCCAGACCCACAAGTGCATCGCCAATAGAAGCGTCACCGTGTGGGTGAAACTGCATCGTGTAGCCCACAACGTTGGCAACCTTATTGTACCTGCCGTCGTCCATCTTCTTTAGGGCGTGTAGTATGCGCCTCTGAACAGGCTTTAGTCCGTCGCTGAGGTGAGGAACGGCACGTTCGAGTATCACATAAGAGGCATAGTCTAAGAACCAGTCACGATATTGACCAGTTAGTTTGTCGCTCTTTGAACTCTTTTCGCTCAGTAGCTTTGAGTATCGCTGTTCTAGCTTCGAGAGTGCAGGGCTTTGCGGCTGTGTGGCAGGGGCTTGCTCTGTCGTCTCTACCTCTTCTTTCTCAGGTGTGTTTATATCTAGTTCTTCTTTCATAATATTTCTTGCAAATTTGTCTGGGGGACTCTGTATCCTTTCGGGAGTACTCTATATTCTTTTGAAGTACTGTGTATCCTTTCGGGAGTACTGTGTATCCTTTCAGGAGGACTGTGTATCCTTTCGGGAGTACTCCTTTGGAAACTTAATTCTATACCTCTGCTACTCTTAGGTTGTCGACAATAAAATCTTGACGATACATCGTGTTCTTACCCATATAAAACTCTAGCATATCGTGCAGAGAATCGCTGGTGCTCATCCTTACTTTGTCAAGGCGTATGTTCTCGTCTATAAAGCCACGGAACTCGTCGGGCGAAATTTCACCGAGTCCCTTGAATCGAGTGATTTCGGGAGATGCTCCTAGCTTCTTCATAGCCTTTTCACGCTCAGAGTCGCTGTAACAGTAAATCGTATCCTTCTTATTGCGAACTCTGAAAAGAGGAGTCTGCAATATGTAAACGTGCCCTAGGCGTACAACCTCTGGGAAGAACTGCAAAAAGAAAGTAAGTAGCAGTAGCCTAATGTGCATACCGTCCACGTCGGCATCGGTTGCCACAATAATCTTCTTGTAGCGAAGATTCTCGACTCCTTCCTCTATGTTGAGGGCTGCTTGTAATAGGTTAAATTCTTCGTTCTCGTATATGATTTTTTTAGTAAGTCCATAAGTGTTAAGAGGCTTACCCTTGAGCGAAAATACCGCTTGGGTATTGACATCTCTAGATTTAGTGATAGAACCACTAGCCGAGTCGCCCTCGGTAATAAATATCATAGACTCTTCGCCACGAGGATTCTTGTCGCCAAGGTGTAGCCTACAATCACGCAATTTCTTGTTGTGAAGCGATGCCTTCTTTGCATATTCACGAGCCTTCTTCTGTATGCCGCTAATAGCTTTCCGCTCCTTCTCCGCTTCGGTAATCTTCTTTTGAAGTACTTCGGCAACTGATGGATTCTTGTGCAAGAAGTTGTCAAGAGCCTCTTTTAAAAAGTCGAGTACGAAGCTGCGAACTGAAATTCCTCCCTCTGGTGCCATATCTTTGCTGCCGAGCTTCGTCTTGGTCTGCGACTCAAAGACTGGCTCTTCGACCTTAATCGAAATAGCGGCAATAATAGACGAGCGGATATCGGCAGCGTCGTAATCCTTTTTAAAGAAATCCCTTACAACCTTTACGACTGCTTCACGGAATGCCCCCTGGTGTGTACCCCCTTGGGTTGTGTGCTGTCCGTTGACGAAGCTAAAGTAACACTCTCCATAGGCTGTGCCGTGTGTTAGGGCTACCTCTATATCCTCTCCTTTAAGGTGTATGGGCGGATATAGTGACTCCTCTCCGATATTCTCGACCAAGAGGTCTAGTAGTCCATTCTTACTAGTGTTCTTTGTGCCGTTGAGTGTGACTGTTAGCCCTGTGTTTAGATAGGTATAGTTACGCACCATCGTTTCGATATAGTCGAGCTTATAGGCGTACTCTCCAAAGACCTTTGTGTCGGCTGTGAACCTTACAGAAGTGCCGTTCTTTGCGCTGAGACCCTCTTCGTTAATGTCTGTGATTAGCTCGCCTCGTGAATACTCGATTGTGCGCCTTTGACCCTCTCTCGTAGAGGTTATTATAAACTGCGAGCTAAGGGCGTTAACCGCCTTAATACCCACACCGTTAAGCCCCACTGACTTCTTGAAGGCTTTACTGTCATATTTCGCCCCAGTGTTTAGAACTGATGACGCTTCTTTGAGCTTACCTAGTGGAATGCCTCGCCCGAAGTCGCTGATTATAACCTCTCCCTTCTCTATGTCTACCTTTATGTCTATAACCTTACCGAAGCCCATAACAAACTCGTCGATAGAGTTGTCGATAACCTCTTTGATAAGAACATATATACCGTCGTCTGTTTGAGCACCGTCACCCAGCTTGCCTATGTACATACCGGGGCGCAAGCGGATGTGCTTGTTCCACTCCAGTGTTTGGATATTGTCCTCTGTGTACTCGTTATTTATAATCTCTAGCATTTAATTCTTCTCTAAATTTATCGTTCATTTCTTTTGTGAATTCTCCTATTCTACGTCCCTGTATCGACACAGGTGGAAGTATCTTTAATTTTAGCGGCAGAGGTCTAGGCCATCCCTTTAGGGCTTCTCTAGAGCCAAATATAACCACTGGTAAGACTTCGACCTCTGCGCTCTTTGCCATAATAAAAGCACCGCCCTTAAAACTCCCTAGCTCGCCTGTCTTTGAGCGTGTTCCCTCGGGGAATAAAGTGACAGATACGCCGCTACGAAGGAGTTTCTCGCCCTTTACAAGCATTTGTCGTGCGCTAGCTGCATCGCCTCTGCGTATAGTTATAGAGCGTTGCATAAGTAGTACTAGTCCGATAATAGGAATCTTTAGAACCTCACGCTTGCTGACCCACCGAAAATTAATCTTCAAAAAGTGCATCATCGGGATGTCATAGAGCGTGTTGTGGTTTGCAATAATCACGTAGGTCTTCCCTTTTTCTATATTCTCCTGCCCCTCTATTTTCATATAGCAGCCCACATTGCCGTATATGAGCCAGCCCGACCACATCTTTGACATAAAATTTATGACGTATGATTTGCTGTCAAACGGACGTGTTAGGATAAACAGTAGAAGCCCTATTGGCAGTAAGGTTACACCTCCTATAAGGACGATAAGTCCTAAAATTATTTTTTTCATATATCTTTTTCTCTTTTTTTCCTGTGATTGTGCGCTGTGCTATAAGTTTTCGAGTGTGCCTTTGTAAAGGTCAGAAATCTCTACTTCAAGTGACTGGGCATTATGAAACTTTGATAGCTGTATTTCTGTTGTCTTACCCACTGGGCACTCTGCCTTTACTTCTTTCCACTTTGAAGCCTTGCCTTTGGCTATGCTGCGGTATCGTAAGGTAAAGGTATTAGAGTCGGGGTATTGCATAAAATTCGTGATGGAGATAAGTCCCTCTTTTGCGTTTATAATCTCGCACGAGAAGTTCTTGAAGTCCCCCTGCTTTGTAGAGATATATTCTGTGCTCTCTATAAATGCCCCTTGGAGTCCAGAAGTGTTCCAGTAGTCTATCTCGTCGAGTTTGACTCTCGAAGGGATTATAGGCTGCTGTATGCTCTTTTTCTTTAGGCTCTTTAAGTCATTTGCAGTAGGGAAAAGTGGGCATACTATATCTGTGTACCATTCGGCACCTGCGCCGTCATAGATGACCAGTAGTTCTGGGTTGCGTGCCTTAACCTTTAGAGATGCTTCGTAAAAATTATAGCCAGTACCTGCATCCTCGCCAAGGGCTAGTGCTATGACAGATGGGTGGTGCTTTACCTTCTCATAGCCAGAGATGACTCTCTGAGAGAATATCTCCTCCCACTCAGGGTTGTTCGCAAGTGAATAGCCAGTGCGCTGTTGGTTCTTAAGTCCGCTAGTGTTTATGTTGCATAGCTCCACTACGTAGAAACCTAGAGAGTCTGTTAAATCGTATAGGAGGCTTGGCGTAGAGTTCCTTTGCGTACGAATGGCGTTTATCCCTTGACTCCTTAGCTCTAGGAGTATATTTGTGAGTTCCTCACGGTTTAGCTCCCTTTTGTTTATGCTGTTAAAGGTTTTGAGGTTTACCCCTTTGATTGTAGGGGCTATACCGTTTACTAGTAGCTGCGAGCCTTTGGTTTCGATTTTCCTAAAGCCTACTTTCGTAGAAGCATATTCTGTGAAACGTCCCTCTCTCTTTACGCTATATACTATTGTATAGAGTTTAGGGGTCTCGCTATTCCATTTCATAACATTCTGGAGTGAAGTGTTGAAACGAACAGTGTCTTCTCTGCGCATATCTAGACTTACCTCTTTGCTGTCACGGTGTGTAATCTTTCCTTCGGTGTCGTAGAGGGTGTAATATACCGTTACGGTGTGAGGGTTCAAAAGTTCTGTTTTGAGAAGTAGAGCCGATGAGAGTAGCCCATTAGTGTAGCTAGGGTCTAGCTGTCCCGAAGCGATAATATCTCGTATTCTAATCTTTGGCTGCGCTAGCATAGATACTTCGCCTGTAATGCCTAGTAGCTTCTCCCCATCGCTATCCTCTAGCCAACTGCCGCCGCTGTACTCCTCTACGGCGATAGAGAGACGATTTTGCCCCCTAACAATCCACTGCGAGATGTCATATTCCGCTACCCCTTTGCTATCGGTTGCAAAGCCTATTTCGTTGCCGTTAACGTAGATTGTAGCTTTCGAGCTAGCTCCGCTAAGTTTAAGGTATAGAGCCTTGTCTAAATAGTCAAACGGTACGGTGAAGTCACGCTGATAAAGTGCGCATTTGCTGTTAGAAGGGATAGGGAACTCTCCTGGTGTAGCTTCGCCTTGAAGGAATGGGTATCTGCCCTTTGTGTAGCCGCTGCTCTGTGTCTGCCACAAAAAGGGTAGAGATATCTTCTCGCCCCACCCTTCTAAATCTAGATAGCTGTCTAGCTCCTCTATCTCTATATCAAGGGCTGAGTCGTAATATTTCACCCTGTACTCTCCCGTTAGGTCAGTGTAGTACTCCGAGAGGGTAGCCTCAGAGAGTAGTGCGTTACTCGCCTTTTTGTAGGTAGTAATATTGCTGCGAGGTATCTGTGTGTTCTGGGTGTGCAGGTATGGTTGTGCAAAGGAGTCTACTGCTATGAAATACAGTAGGCTACACACTAGTAATCTTTTAAAAATCAGGTTTATCACGTTAGTATCTGAGGTTTATATTTAATGGGTAAGGAAAATAAGAACTCCCCTAAAGTACAAAAGTAGCTAATTTTTATGAAAAATGTGTACCTTTGTCACAGTTATAACCAAAAAAATTTAACTACAATGAGTAAAGTATATGTATTCCCTGGTCAAGGGGCGCAATTCGTAGGTATGGGCAAAGACCTGTACGAAGGAAATGAAACTGCAAAGGCAATGTTTGAAAAGGGTAATGAAATTCTAGGTTTCCGCATTACCGATATTATGTTTTCGGGTACTGACGAGGAGCTTCGTCAAACAAAGGTTACACAACCCGCAATCTTCTTGCACTCTGTTATCTTAGCAGCATCGCTTGGAGAGGAGTTCACTCCTGATATGGTGGCAGGTCACTCACTTGGTGAGTTCTCGGCACTAGTGGCAGCAGGCGCACTTAGCTTTGAAGAAGGTCTTAAGCTCGTTTCGGCACGTGCTCAGGCTATGCAAAAGGCGTGTGAGAAAGAGCCTTCTACAATGGCAGCTATTTTGGGTCTGTCGAACGAAGTTGTAGAGGAGGTTTGTGCTGCAATCGAAGAGGTTGTAGTTCCTGCAAACTATAACTGCCCAGGTCAAATCGTAATTTCTGGTTCTATCGCAGGTGTGGATAAGGCTTGTGAGCTTTTGCTTGAAAAGGGTGCGAAGCGTGCGCTTAAGCTGTCGGTTGGTGGAGCGTTCCACTCGCCACTTATGGAGCCTGCACGAGTTGAGCTAGCGGCAGCTATCGAAGCTGCGATTATCACTGAGCCTCGTTGTCCAGTCTATCAAAATGTTAATGCTCTTCCTCAGACTGACCCAGTTGTGATTAAGGAAAATCTAGTGGCTCAATTGACAGGTGCTGTTAAGTGGACACAGACTGTCGAAAATATGTTTGCCGATGGCGCAGAGTCTTTCACAGAGCTAGGACCTGGTGCTGTTCTTTGTGGACTTGTGAAGAAGGTTAACCGTGCAGCTCAGTGCGAAGCTAGAGCATAAGTTTTAGGGAGAAAATAGAGTCCTTCTTTAGAAATCCCTGTAATTATAAGATACAGCAGACTATATGTCAGAAAATTCAGTAAAACTACTTGAAAAATATTTTTCTCTCACCGACTCACAGCGCACTGCCTATGAGTCGATGAGGGGAGTATATGAGAAGTGGAACTCACAAATCAATGTTATCTCTAGAAAGGATATAGACAATTTCTATACCCGTCACGTCCTTCATAGCCTCGCCGTAGCAAAGGTGCAGGGTTTTGAGAGCGGACAGAGAGTTTTGGACTTGGGCTGTGGGGGAGGTTTTCCCGTTGTGCCTTTGGCTACGCTCTATTCAGATGTGGAGTTTACGGCAGTGGATTCTATCGGAAAGAAGATAACTGTTGTAAAGGCAGCAGCAGAGGAACTCTCGCTTAGTAACGTTGAGGCTCACCACTGTAGAGTTGAGGCACTCGACGGACAGTGGGATTGGCTTGTAAGCCGTGCTGTTGCGCCACTGAGTGAGCTAATGAAGTGGAGCGAGGGCAAGTGGACTAAAGGTATGCTACTTCTTAAGGGAGGGGATTTGAGTGAGGAGATAAAGGCGGCAGGCTTTTCGCTTACCTCATCTGGGCTTTACCGCAGCAGAGGGGGTGGAGAGGTCGAGGTTATAGATATAAGCACGTTCTTCGAAGACGAATTTTTCGAAACCAAAAAAGTCGTAGTCGTTCGTTAGGGAGTTATTAGAGGGAGTGTATCTTCTTTTTGTAGAAAATTTTAGCGAAAAAATGTCTAAAAATTTTGCGTAATTAAAAAAAATACATACCTTTGCAATCCGATTCGATTAAAATAAAATACATAATAACAATAAACGATAATGAAACGCACATTCCAACCATCTCGCCGCAAGCGAGTTAACAAACACGGATTCCGTGAACGTATGTCTACTGCAAATGGTCGTAGAGTACTTGCTTCTCGCAGAGCTAAAGGTCGTAAGAAATTGACCGTGTCTGACGAAATGCGCAATAAATAGTCTGACACTTGCTTCGTACTTATGCTTCGTAGTAAAGTTAAGTTGGAATTTTAACTTTTTCGCTGCTTTTTTATAGCAAGGGAATCTTTGCCCTAAAGCAACAAAAAGATAGGATACAATGGCGAGGTAGCTCAGCTGGTTAGAGCGCATGATTCATAATCATGAGGTCGCCGGATCATGCCCGGCTCTCGCTACAAAACGAGGATGAACTTAACGGTTCGTTCTCGTTTTTCTGTGTGTGTTATATTTTGGAGTTTTAGAACTTTCGGGTCAGGCGGAAATTGGGGTGGAGCGTTAAAATTATGTTTGTTTTAGGTTTGGATTTTGAGGTTCGGTTTTTGGGGGTTGGTGTCTGCGGAATCTTCGATTCCTTTTTTGGTGTCATT
>JAWXTN010000042.1:0-16967 GCA_044433515.1 Rikenellaceae bacterium
TCCTTTGTTGGGGTTCCTTTGTTGGGGTTCCTTTGTTGGGGTTCCTTTGTTGGGGTTCCTTTGTTGGGGTTCCTTTGTATATAAAATCTGTTGTCTCCTACTGCTCTTTGCCGCTTAGAATGTCGTTGTACTCTGTCGGATTAGAGAGTAGCTCAATTGCTCTGTTTATAACCTTGTCATTTGGCAGTGATGCCTCGATAGCTGATGCCGAAAAGTATAGACGAGTGAGAATAGCTGTCTGCATCATCTCCTTTATCTCATCCTTATTTTTCTCTAGCTCTGCCTCTTTGTCGTCCTTAATTTTGTCTGCTATGGCATCTAGCTCCTCTAGAATCTTGTCGCTGTACTCCTCCCTAGTGGCTGCATCCCTTAACTCCTTAAGTTTAATTGCGCTGAGCGACTCATACTCTATGGTCTTGTCCTGCATAAAGTCTACAAAATCGCTGTAAATTTCGTCAGTTATTTCGAACCCTTCTTTCGAGGGGGTGTTATGTGCTGCATATTCATTGGAGAAATCATCTATAAAACCATACGCCATAACAAGTGCGCTGAACTTCGATAGATATTCGTTTTCTAGCTTAATGTCAGGTGTTATACCTCCGCCATCGTAGACTATACGACCCCCTGCCGTATGGAACTCATTGATAAGAGAGTCTGGTATTACACCTACGCTGCCGTCCTCTCTGCGGTGAGTGTAGTCGAGGGCTTGAATACAACGTCCCGAAGGAGTATAGTATTTAGCAGTTGTCATCTTTAGCATACCGCCATAAGGCACGTCTCTTGTAGACTGAACAAGTCCCTTTCCGAAGCTGCGGTCGCCTATGATAACGGCTCTGTCAAGGTCTTGTAGCGCACCTGCCACAATCTCTGATGCCGAAGCAGACGAACTATTGAGTAGAACCGTAAGAGGAATCTTTAAATCTGTGGGTTTATGTTTCGTCTTATAGGTCGAGTTCATTTCTGATACCTTACCCCTGATATTCAACACCTCTTTGCCACTTGACACAAAGAGATTAATAATGTCTATGGCTTCCCCTACAACACCACCGCCATTATTGCGGAGGTCAAGGATAAGCCCTGTAAGTTTGTTGTTCTTCTCTAGCTCTTTGAGTGCGTTGCCTACCTCTTTCGCTCCTCCCACTGTAAAGGTGCTAAAGCGAATGTAGCCGATAGACTCCCCTACAATACCGTAGTAGGGAACACCTGGAATAGCTATCCTCTCACGAGTAATATCTATGGTCTGAGTCGTAAGAGTGTCCTTTATAGGGCGATAGGTGAGCGAGAAGGTAGTGCCTGGGTCGCCTTTAAGCATATTGCTGACCTTTGACGAGCCTAAATCCTTAAGCGAAACTCCGTCAATCTCCACAAGCCTGTCACCAGCCTTTAGCCCTGCACGAGCCGAAGGTGTGCCTTCGTATGGCTCAGATATCTCTACCCACTCCCCACGTTGGCGAATTAGCGAGCCTATACCGCCGTACTTGCCAGTAGTTGTCATCTCGAAATCGCCCATATCCTCTTTGGTAATATATTCAGTGTAGGGGTCAAGCTTCGATAGCATTGCGCCCATAGCATCCGTTACGAGCTTTTGGGGCTGTAGTGTGTCGACATAAAAGAGGTTTGCATCTCTATAAATAGATAACATTATCTCCATCCCTTTCGCCGCCTCTAATTCATTGTTTTGTGTCACTGGCGACTGAGCAGAAGCCCCTAGGCTTATCGCTGCTAGTGCCGTTATAAATATCTTTTTCATCTCTTTAATGTTATGTATCTTTTTTTAGGGAATTTTTAGAACTTCCCTATACTCTAGGCTTTAAGTGTGTAGCCCCTCACTTTTTCTAAGGGAATTTCTAGAAATCCCCTTAATAATCTATTGCTCTTTTGTGCTCCCCCTTTTTTTAGAGGCAGTGAGCTACTGAACAAATGTTCCTGAGCGGAAGGCAGCCTTTACAACCTCACGTCTTGGACCTCGCATAATCGAAAGTCCACTAGCTGTTGTTTCGACTGTAATAGTGTCTTCGAACATAAGTATAAGTTTCTTCGCAAAGTTCGAAGCCCTAAAGGTCATCTTATTGTCGCTTCTTTCTGTAACGGTGTAACCGCACATCGACATTACATTTATAAACTCTTCGCTGCGCTTCTCTGCATTACACACAAGTGTCTTTTTGGTATAACCCATAAAAGGATAAATAGCCGAAAAGGCAATAATAACACACAGCATATACAAACCTCGCTGCGAAAGAAGCATATCAAGTAGTGAGGTCTGCCCCTCCTCTGTTGCTTGTAGAAGGTTCATAATCGTCAGTAAAATCATAAGTACAATCACTAGGTAAATAGCGTACTTTGCCATTCGGCGGATGTAAGTCTTGAAGTTCATAGGTCTAATACGGTTATATGTGTTTTATTTTAATTTTTATCTTGTTTTTGTGTGAGTGGGGGAGTGGGGAAGGCTTTCTTGTATGCAAGTGTTTCTTTCTATCTCCTTTTCTCGCTTTTGTTTATGTGTCTCTACTTTATTCCTTTTAAAAGTTCTTTAGCTTGTTTAACTGCCGCTTCGGTGACTGTTGCTCCCGATAGCATTGCAGCTATGCGCTCAATTCTCTCGCTCTGGGATAGCTTGCGTATGTGGCTTCCGCTGTCTTTGTAGACTTCGAAATGGTTCTCTCCTTTGGCTGCCACCTGCGGCAGGTGAGTTATATTGATAACCTGCATTGAGTTGCTCATACTCTCGATAATCGAGCCCATAGAGTCGGCTACTGCCCCCGATACTCCCGTGTCTATCTCGTCAAAGATAATTGTTGGGAGTTGTATTTCCTTAGACACAAGGTGTTTGATTGAGAGCATTAGTCGTGACATCTCGCCACCACTTGCTACTGCACCTATTGGCTGAGGAGTGCTCTTTTCGTTTGCGGAAAAGAGAAATTCGATTGAGTCGCATCCGTACGCTCCAATCGGAGAGGTCTGCTGCGAAACCTTGAAGTTCGGATGTTTTATGCCTAGGGCTAGAAGTGATGAGGCTATGAACTTTTCTGTGCTAGGGATTGCCTCTTTTCGTTTGTTTGAGAGTTGTGCTGCTAGCGTTTCTACTTTTTGGTATAGTTTCGTTGCGGTAGCTACTGCCTCTTCAATCGCAAAGACACCTCCCTCTATTGCCTCGAAGTCGGCTCTGAATTTGTCTAGAACCTCGCATAGACTGTCACCACTGTTTACGCCGTGCTTTTTGCATAGGGTATATATCGTGTCGAGTCTTAGCTCAATGGCTTCTAGCTCTCGTGGATTAGCCTCGATACTTAGGGCTAGGTCGCTAAGCTCCTCTGCTATGTCTTTAAGCTCGATATAACAGCTCTCCAGACGTTCTGAAAGTTCGCCTGCTGAGGTGTGGTGCTCGTCAATTTTGCGCAGAGAATTTGTAGCAGAGCGCACAAGTTCAAGAGCTCCTCCCTCCTCAGAAGAGAGTAGAGATGCGCTGCTAGAGAAACTCGTAGTTATCTCTTCGGCATTACTCAGTAGGCTCTCCCTTAGTTGGAGAGACTCTTCCTCTCCACGCTGTATGTTTGCGCCCTCTAACTGCTCGATTTGAAAGGATATATAATCGCTCTGTGTCGCTGCTTCTCTTTGTCTTTGACGGAGTTCTTCGACCCTTTTTGCGGCACTTTGCCACTCCTTGTAAAGGGTTTGGTACTCTGTTAGCTTTTCGGTGTTTCGGGCGACTGCGTCAATGATTTGTCGCTGAAAATCCCCCTTTGCTAGCAGTAGGGTCTGGTGTTGTGAGTGTATGTCTATAAGAACTTCGCTTACGCTCTTAAGTGTTTGGAGCGTTACGGGTAAATCGCCTATAAATGCACGGCTCTTGCCTCCGCTTTGTATAACTCGTCTTATGATAACCTCGTCAGCGAAATCTAGGTCTAGCTCCGAAAATAGAGCCTCTAATCCATAGCCTGCTATACCGAATACCCCCTCGACAATGCACCTCTCTGCCCCCGAAGCTATAACGCTAGAGTCGGCACGTACGCCAGAGAGAAGTCCTAGTGCACCGAGCAGTATAGACTTACCTGCACCTGTCTCGCCAGTTATGATGTTGAGCGATGGCGCAAATTCTATATCGAGATGTTCGATAATGGCGTAGTTCTCTATGTGAAGTTGTTTAAGCATTGTCTCTCGTACTTGAGGTTCTCTATGAGTCTATAATCTACTGGGGATTTTAGTGGTAGTTCCCTTATAGCTTTTCGATAACGAAGTCTACAATATCCTTTGCTACATCTGCTTTGCTCTTTAGAGGGTAGCTTACAGTGGACTGTTGTGAGTAAATCGTAATTTGGTTTGTGTCGTGCCCAAAACCTGCGCCACTGTCCCTAAGTGAATTTAGAACAATTGCATCAAGAGATTTGGCTTCAAGCTTTCTAAGGGCATTCTCCTCTTCATTGTCGCTTTCTAGGGCAAAACCTACTGTGATTTGGTCTTTACGTTTTGAGCGGCTGAGGGTAGCTGCTATATCTGTCGTCGGCTTAAGGGTAAGGGTCATTCCCTCGCTCTTGTCGCTCTTAATCTTTTTTTGTGACGGCTCTTTAGGTGTGTAATCGGCAACTGCTGCTGCAAAGACTGCGATGTCGCACTTCTCGAATGCTAACTCTGAGAGATGAAGCATCTCCTCTGCGCTATACTTTCCGCAAATCAGCATAACATCTGCTCCTCGTTTTTCGAATTCTTCGGCAATAGCTTTACCCATTTTGCCTGTCGAGAAGTTCGATATGTAGCGTACGGCATCTATCTTTTCGATAGTTGCACCTGCTGTTACCATAACTTTTTTGCCTGCAAAATCCTGTGGGATATTCTGTGCTTCTGGGTCTAGGAACTCGTCACACACTATCGAAGCGATTCTCTCGGGCTCTTCCATACGTCCTCTGCCAGTAAGCCCACTTGCAAGAAAGCCAGTCTGAGGTTTGATAACCCTTACACCGTCCTTTATTAGCTGCTGTGTGTTTCTTTGAGTTGTAACGTGCGCCCACATATCCAAATCCATAGCAGGAGCTATAACCACTGGGCAGCGTGCCGATAGATAGGTGCAGCACAAGAGGTTGTCGCTAGTGCCATTTGCCATCTTAGCAATTGTGTTGGCAGTAGCAGGTGCTATGACCATAATATCTGCCCATTCGCCTAGAGATATGTGTGAATTCCATCTGCCGTCCTCTGGCGAGAAACCCTCCGAAAAGACAGGATTGCCCGAAAGGGTAGCAATGGTAAGAGGTGTGATGAAATCTTTAGCAGATGGGGTCATAATAACCTTTACCTCGTGTCCTCGTTTTTTGAATTCACGAATAAGCGTAGCCGATTTATATGCAGCTATTCCTCCAGTTATACCGATTAGAACATTCATCTTTAGTTGTGGTCTATAAGTTTAGTACTTTATAAGTTTTTAGGGGGTAAATTCCCCCTCTGATTTTACACAGTTAAAGAGGACTGTGGTCGAAATAGCCCTCTTTATACTGCCCCTTAGCTTTTGGGGACTTCTAAAAATCGAATAAAACCGATTACTTAGAACTCTCCCTCTTTTTATAATCCTCCTTAAAATGTGGTGCTTTATTGGGGATTTGAAAATTCCACCTCTCCGTCCAGGAACTCTTGAATAGCTACAAGTGTCGATTTTGGTTGACGTTCGTAGTGTTTCGAGATTTCTATTTGCTCACGATTTTCGAAAGTTTCCTCTAGGTTATCGCTAGTGCCAGCGAACTCCGAAAGTTTAGAAGTAAGTTCTTCTTTTGTAACTTTTGAAATTTGGTTTGCACGTCGAGAAATAACCGCTACTGATTCGTATATGTTACCCGTAGGTGCATCAATCTCTGAGAGTGTGCGAGTGACTGTATTGTTTGCTGGTTTTGTCATTTGTGTAAAGTGAAATATATATGTAATTTAAAAGTGTGTTAAAATTATTTTACTTCAAAAGGGAAGTTCGCTTTAGTTTGTTGCGGCTTCGCTTTCTTTTTGGCGAAGTTCTTCAATGCGTTTTTTGCGTTCTTCTTTTTGTTGTCTTTCTGTTTCCGCTTCTTCGGCTTTAAGTTCTTTTTCAAGTTCTTTTAGCTCTTTGATTTTCGCTTTTTTGTTTGCTTTCATCAGCTTTTCTTCTTCACGAGCTTTCTTTCTTTCGGTTGAGATAATAACTCTTGAATCGCTGATAACTTTGCGAAGTCTTTGGCGTTCTTCTTTAGTTTTCGCTTCGAATAGATCGTCCTTACTCTTTGAAATAGCTTTTTTAGCGGCTTCGATTTTAGCACTGCTTGTCTCGACAGATTGTGCGGCAGTACCGTTATTTTCCACGAAGTCTTGTGCTATGTCTTTGATACGTGCTAGTTCTTTGCCAAACTGTTTTGACTCTGGGAATGAAGCTATGAAGTTATAGTATGCGTCAATCGTGTTAAGGTATCTATCGAGTTGTCGTGAAGGGATACTGTTTCTTGCATATTCGAACCATGATTTACAGATAAGGTATTCGATGTCTTCCTTGTAAGGAGTTTCAGGGGTACTCTTAAGGATAGCTCTCAGCGATGTGATTGCCGATAGGTAGTACTCCAATTGGAAGTATAGTGCTCCGTTAAGGTATTTCTTAAGATATAGTTTGTTGTAGAGTTCTTCTGTTAGGACTTTTATTTCAGGGGCGAATTTCGATTCAGGATATCTATTTATGTATTCACCAAATGCGCTGATAGCTCTCCTAGTGCTAGTTTGGTCTTTCTCCACGTCGCCCGATAGTTTGTAGAAACTCATTGCATAGATATATTCTGCTTCGGGAGTGAACTCTGAGCGAGGGAATTTGTTTCTGTACTGGTCCATCATTTCGCCAGCTGTTTCGAAGTCTTTTGATTCGTAGAAAGCTTTACCTAGTGTAAAGATAATAGTATCTTCATACGGCGTGCCCACGAGTGTCGGTAGGGCTGAGTCGAAAAGAGACTTAGCTTTTTCGTATTTCTTTGCCTTGTAATTAGCCATAGCAGCCTCGTACTTAGCCATTGAATCGTTTGACTTAAGTAGTTTGTAGTGCGCTGAACAGCCACTAGCTAGTGCTGCTAAAAGAAAAATTGCTAGGATTTTAAATTTCATTGCCTTTTGTTTACTTTTAAAGTTCATTTTTTGACTTACCTTTTTTTGTTTGTGAAATAAATTCTGCTCTAGTAGTCTGTATAGTTTCACCCTCCACGTATCCTCTCCTCTTACTCGCTACTCAAAAATTTAAAATCAAGTTTTAGTGCGTAATGTCAAAGTTTATTGAGCTTTCAAATTTTGCGGTTATAATTTTAGCCCCACAAAAAATAAAATGCTTAAAGGTACATAACTATGCAAAGTTTAATCAAAGGGCAAAGTTAATAATTTTTGGTTATTTTTTATGTTTTTTTTTGATAAATATTCTTAACTTTGTCCGTCGTTAATCATAACGATAGTTTTCTTTGTTTTGTTACTTCGGTGCAATGAGAAAGGGAAAGTTTTTTTTAGTACTATTAACCATTAATTAATAAGTTTACAAACAGATGGATATTTTCGAGAGAATTAAAGCGGATGCTGGCGGCCCTATCGGTCAGTATATGAAAGAAGCGCACGGTTATTTTGCGTTCCCTAAGCTTGAGGGTACAATTGGTCCACGTATGGTTTTCCGTGGCAAAGAAATGCTTAACTGGAGTTTGAATAATTATCTTGGACTCGCTTCTCATCCCGAAGTGATGGAGGCAGACGCTAAGGGTGCAGCTGACTTTGGTATGGCGGCTCCTATGGGTGCACGTATGATGAGTGGGCAGACTTCTTATCACGAGGAGTTGGAGCGCAAAATGGCTAGCTGGGTAGGTAAACCAGATGCTTTTTTGTTGAACTTTGGATATCAGGGTATGGTTTCGATTATCGACACGATTGTTTCGGCACGTGACGTTATTGTTTATGACTCTGAGGCGCACGCTTGTATTATTGACGGACTGTTGCTTCATAAGGCAAAGGGCGGAAAGCGTTTCGTTTATCCTCACAACAATATGGAGAATTGCCGCAAACAACTCTCACGTGCCACTAAGTGGGCAGAGGGTACAGGTGGTGGTGTGCTACTTATTACCGAAGGGGTATTTGGTATGAAGGGCGACCTTGGGCGTTTGGATGAAATTGTTGCAATGAAGAAGGACTTTAATTTTAGAATCCTTGTAGACGATGCGCACGGTCTGGGCACTATGGGTGCGACTGGAGCAGGTACTCCAGAGCATTTCGGTGTGTCGGACGGTATAGATATTCACTTTGCTACTTATGCAAAATCTATGGCAGGTATTGGGGCTTTTGTCGCTTCTGACCCTGAAATTGTTGACTTCTTGCGCTATAATATGCGTTCTCAGACCTATGCCAAGTCGCTGCCTATGCCTATGGTTATGGGTGCTCTTAAGCGTTATGAGTTAATTCAGGCTCACCCAGAGTTCCGTGAGCAGTTGTGGACTATTACAAAGGCTTTACAGAAGGGCTTTACGGATAATGGCTTTAATATTGGGGTAACTCAATCGCCAGTGACACCTATCTATTTGAAGGGTGGGGCAGAGCAGGCTACAAACCTTGTGGCTGACCTAAGAGAGAACTACGGACTTTTCTGCTCGGTTGTTGTTTATCCAGTGATACCTAAGGGCGAGATTATCCTTCGTATTATCCCTACTGCGGTGCATAGTTTGGAGGATGTAGAATTTACAATTAACTGCTTTAAGGCTATCCGTCAGAAGCTAGAAGAGGGCGTTTATGACAAGCCAGTGCCGAATATGAATGCGTAATTTATAATTCATAATTCATAATTAAGGGGGAGAATTGTTTCGAGCGATTCTCCCCCTTGATTTGATGGTTAAGCGATAGTTGAAGTGTTGTAGTGCAGGGGGGCGTAGGGGTTCGGAGTTTGGGGGTTGGTGTCTGAACTTGGGGGTTGGTGTCTGCGGAATCTTCGATTCCTTTTTTGGTGTCATTCTGACACCAACCCCCCGCTAGCTCTACACAGCCTCGCATTCATTACTCAGTCATTACTTTAGCACTACTCAGTATTACTCAGTATTACTCAGTATTACTCAGTATTACTCAGTATTACTCAGTATTACTCAGTATCACTCAGTGTCACTCAGTGTCACTCAGTCATTACTCAGCACTACTCAGTGTTACTCAGTAGTTTCTTATCCGTGTGAAAGCCGCCTGCCATCGCCCTAACGCCGGGCTGGCGGTCCTTCCCAGGACTTGGGTGCAGTGCCGCTAGCCTAGTGGTGTCTATTGTGGTTTTTGCTTATGCTTCTTTATACTCACTAGGCTATAACCCCATTCACAATTCACAATTCATAATTAAGCTATAACCCATTAATAATTAATCACTAATAATTAATCATTAAAAATTAAAGGTCTTCTTTAAGGCTGTCGAAAGAGACTTGCCAGCCTTTATCTGTTTTAAACATATAGGTTTCTTTTGCTTCAACGATTTCCTGACCGTTTACACTTTGCTTCAAGTTATAGCACGCAAAAGCAGTAGTTTCATCGAATATCTCTACCTCTACATCTGAAACATCTAGAAGTTTGTACTCATCGACTTGAGCTAGCGCCTCAGCAAATCTCTCTTTAAGAATTACGATATTAGCACTTTTGAACATCTCCTCCTCTGATGAGAAACATACATACTCCATAGCCTCGTCAATCTTACCCGAGTTATAAAGCTTCTCGAAAGTTACGACTACATCCTCTGGAGATTTCGAACCACAGCTCACAAAAGTTATAGCAGCTAATGCCACTAGAGCGAAATTAAATAATCTTTTCATTGTTTTTAAAGTTTTTAGTTGTTATGTTTTTTGGTTAATTATTTCTTATCTCCTACACACTCTCTCACCTCACCACACTAAAACAGCGTGGCAGTTGTAGAGGGCACTGTTGCGCCTATGTGCTCGTATGCTGCCTGTGTAGCTTCCCTGCCTCGTGGTGTGCGCTTCAAAAATCCTTCTTTAATCAAAAATGGTTCGTAAACCTCCTCAACTGTACCTGCGTCCTCTTCCACTGCCGTAGCAATGGTTGTAAGTCCCACTGGTCCTCCTCCAAACTTCTCGATAACTGCCCTTAGAATACGGTTATCCATCCTATCAAGCCCTCGCTTATCTATATTCAAAGCCTCTAGTGCCCTGCGTGTAATAGCTAAATTTATGATGCCATCGCCCTCGACCATTGCAAAGTCTCGAACCCTGCGAAGCAGTGCATTGGCGATACGTGGCGTACCTCGTGAACGACGTGCAATCTCATCGGCTGCACTATGCTCAATCTCAATATCGAGAATCGAAGCCGAACGCTTAACAATACTACACAGCGTAGCCGAGTCATAATACTCCAAATGACACTGTATGCCGAAGCGTGCCCTCAGTGGCGAAGTCAACAGCCCACTACGAGTAGTTGCCCCCACAAGGGTAAAAGGCTTAAGTTTTATCTGCACCGTGCGAGCTGCCGCCCCCTTATCGAGCATAATATCTATAACATAATCCTCCATTGCCGAATAAAGGTACTCCTCGACAATTGGACTCAGGCGGTGAATCTCGTCAATAAAAAGAACATCTCCCTCACTTAAAGAGGTGAGTAGCCCTGCCAAATCGCCAGGCTTGTCGAGCACTGGCCCCGAAGTGACCTTCATAGAAACTCCTAGTTCCGAAGCTATAATATTCGCAAGAGTAGTCTTACCCAGCCCAGGAGGGCCGTGCAATAGTGTATGGTCGAGAGACTCATCACGCATTATCGCCGCTTTAATGAAAATCCTCAGATTTTCGACAATCTTCCCCTGCCCCGAAAATTGTTCGAGTACAGCGGGGCGAATCTGCTGATCTAGTTCCTCCTCACGCAACTTTTCTATTTCTCTAATTTCGCTCAATCGTTTATAATATTTACGGAGTTAAACCCTCCAAGAAAATTTAGGGGACTTCTAAAAATTCCCCTTTATTAAAAAAGGGAGCAGCGAGCTCTTTGGCAAATCCCTCCCCTCTCTTCTTACTTCTAAAAAATTACTCTGCGTATTTCAAGCTCATATCTATGCTCTTAATCTGGTGAGTAAGTGCCCCTACCGAAATAAAGTCCACACCGCACTCTCCATAAGCCCTAAGGTTCTCTAGAGTAATACCCCCCGAGCTCTCCACTTCACAACGTCCTGCAATCTTCTCGACAGCACTGCGTGTTATCTCCACAGAGAAGTTGTCAAGCATTATCCTATCAGCTCCGCCAGCGGCAAAAACTTCGTCGATATTTTCAAGTGTACGAACCTCAATCTCGATTTTCATACCCTCCTTACCATTTGCTACGATATAGTCTTTAGCACTCTTTAGAGCAGCCGTTACGCCCCCTGCAAAGTCAATATGATTATCCTTTAAGAGTATCATATCAAAGAGACCCATACGATGATTCTCGCCCCCACCAATCTTCACTGCCATCTTATCGAGGGCACGCATACCAGGCGTAGTTTTGCGAGTATCGAGAACCTTAGTCTTTAGCCCTTGCAGTTCGTCGGCATAGACTGCCGTCTGGGTAGCCACGCCACTCATACGCTGCATAATATTTAGAACCACACGCTCGCTCTGAAGAAGCGTACGCACAGTACCCGTCACATAGAAAGCGATATCTCCGACCTTCACACGCTGCCCATCGCTTAACTTCTCTTCGAAGACAACATCGCTATCGAGTCTCAAGAAAACTCTCTTAGCGATATCCACACCTGCCAAAATACCGTCCTGCTTTATGAGCAGGTGCATTCTACCGCTTTTATCGGCTGGTATTGTCGAGAGTGACGTATGGTCGCCATCGCCTATATCCTCGGCAATGGCTAGGGTAATTAAATCATCTATATATTTATCAAAATTCATTGCCGTAATTATTTTGCAAGTTTTTCAAAAAGCTGACGCATAGACACCTCGCCATCGACAAGGCTGCGAAGTTCGCTAATAGCGATACGCTGCTGCGCCATAGTGTCACGGTGACGAACAGTAACACATCCATCCTCAAGACTCTCGAAGTCAACCGTCACACACAGTGGCGTACCGATTGCATCTTGACGACGGTAACGCTTACCGATAGAGTCCTTCTCGTCGTACTGCACAGCATAATCGAACTTCAAAGAATCTATAATCTCATTTGCTACTGCTGCAAGTTCTGGCTTTTTGATAAGCGGAAGAACTGCAACCTTAACAGGAGCAAGTGGCGCAGGGATAGAAAGAACTGTACGAGTATCGCCTCCCTCTAGTGCCTCCTCTTTATACGAAGCCGAAAGTACTTGCAGGAACATACGGTCTACACCGATAGAAGTCTCGACAACATAAGGCACATAACTTTCTCCACGCTCTGTGTCAAAGTATGTAATCTTTTTGCCCGAGAATTCACTATGCCGACTTAGGTCATAGTCCGTACGTGAGTGAATACCCTCCACTTCCTTAAAGCCGAATGGGAACTGGAACTCAACGTCTGCCGCTGCATTAGCGTAGTGCGCAAGTTTGATATGGTCGTGGAAGCGATAATGCTCATCGCCAAAGCCAAGAGCACGGTGCCAGCTCATACGGAACTCCTTCCAGTGGTTGTACCACTGCATCTCAGTGCCTGGAGCAACGAAGAATTGCATTTCCATTTGTTCGAACTCTCTCATACGGAAGATAAACTGACGAGCCACAATCTCGTTACGGAATGCTTTACCTATTTGCGCAATACCAAATGGAATCTTCATACGTCCACTCTTTTGAACATTTAGGAAGTTCACAAAGATACCTTGCGCTGTTTCAGGGCGAAGATACACAACAGACGAAGCGTCCGAAGCCGCCCCCATCTGAGTAGAGAACATAAGGTTAAACTGACGAACATCAGTCCAGTTTCTAGTGCCGCTAATAGGGCAAACGATTTCGCACTTTTCGATAAGAGCTTTGATAGCAGGCAGGTCATTCTCGCCAAGGCTACGAGCCATCTCCTCTTCCACTTCGTTGATTTTGGCTTGATAGCCAGCCACACGTGGATTTGTAGAGCGGAACATCTCTTCGTCGAAGTTTTCGAAGCGTTTCTTTGCTTTTGCTACTTCTTTATTGATTTTTTCTTCTTGTTTAGCAATCCAGTCTTCTAGAAGGACATCAGCACGATATCTCTTCTTAGAGTCTTTATTGTCGATAAGAGGGTCGTTAAAGGCTCCCACGTGACCCGATGCTTCCCAAACCTTTGGGTGCATAAAGATAGCAGCGTCAAGCCCTACGATATTGCTATGAAGTTTAATCATAGAATCCCACCAATATTTTTTGATATTATTTTTCAGCTCAACGCCCAGTTGACCATAGTCATATACAGCTGAGAGTCCATCATAGATTTCTGAGCTAGGAAAGATAAAGCCATACTCCTTTGAGTGACCGATTAATTTCTTGAATAGTTCTTCTTGAGTCATAATAAATATATTGTATTAAAAAATAAATTACGTTATCTAAGGTGAGGACAAATATACAAAAAAAATTCTTATCTTTGCCCCCGACAAGGTTTAATAACCGAAAATTAGCTAACTAAAAAAACATTTTCCAACAATGAAAAGATTTTTCCTACTTCTATCTGCGGTAGCACTTACTGCAATGGTCTCTTGTGGTTCTGCTCCATCTGACAAAAAAGCTGAAACTAAAGCAACAGAAACTTCAGTTGTTGAAGATAAAGCTGATTGCAAAAAAGAGTGTGAAACCAAATGTGAAGGTGACTCTACAGCTTGTAAAAAAGAATGTGAAAAGAAATGTGAAGGTGACTCTACAGCTTGTAAAAAAGAATGTGAAAAGAAATGTGAAGGTGACTCTACAGCTTGTAAAAAAGAATGTGAAACAAAATGCGAAGGCGACTCTACTGCTTGCAAAAAAGAGTGTAAAAAAGAGTGTGCTGAATAATTCCTCACGCCTTACTGTTCACTTAAATTATCTACTAAAGAGGGGGGTCTTACAACTCCCCTTTTTCTTACCCCACAAAAAATATAAAATTTTCATAGCACTATGATACGAGATATACTATGCGTTATGGCAGGCTCAGCCATAGGAGGGCTGCTTCGCTATCTCTCTACGCTACTGGGGCGCACACTTCTGCCCGACTCGTTTATTTTCGTTACGACTATTACGGTCAATGTCCTAGGGAGTTTCCTTATAGGGATATTCCTCGCCCTTGCATCCTCAATGAGCATTAGCAGTGAGCTACGCCTATTTTTGGCGGTGGGCTTTTGTGGCGGACTGACAACCTTTTCGACCTTTTCGGCAGAGAGCCTTGCACTTCTCGAAGACGGGAATTTTCTCCTCTTTGGGCTATATATCCTTGGCAGCGTAGCTCTATGTCTTTTAGGCGTATGGCTAGGCTTTTCACTGTGCCGCTAGAGTGAAGTGAGCCTCCCTTTGAGGGTGAATCAAAGAAATCCCCACTAAATCGGAGTATAGCATTGAGGATAAACGAAGAATAAGAATTTGTAACTTTTTTTAAATACTACCCCAAAGTTCGTTAAAAATAACTACCTTTGCGGCACGAAAAAAATATTGGAGTTTAGGAGTTGTACCTAAGTATGATATAGTCCTCTCCCTATGCAGTAAAAACGATGAGAAATTTAACCTATATATTTTTCGCCACATTTTTGATTTTATCACAAGTGGCACTTGGGCAGCAGCCTAAAGTAGACGAAAAGATTAAAACGACTCCTGAGATAGTGGATATAGGAGAGGTAGGGCGAACAAAATCTTTTTCGTTTTATCTACACAATCTCACTGAGACCCCCGTGGTAATAAAGGAAATCGAAGCAACGTGCGGCTGCACTCGTGTAAGCCACTCCAAAAAACCGATAATGCCACAAGACAGCACGAAGTTAACACTAAAATACACAGCAGATAAAGACGATGTAGGAGTATTCTACAAAACGATTACTATCTACACAACAGCAGACGAAAAGCCTCTAAAAGTTTCAGTAAGAGGCACGAACAAACCAAAAAATAATTAATGGAGAACAAAATTCGCAATATCGCAATTATTGCACACGTAGACCACGGTAAAACCACACTCGTGGACAAGATGATTCTAACGGGTAAGCTTATCCGTGAGGGCGCAGAAAACCAAGCTGGAGAGCTTATTCTTGATAATAATGACCTAGAGCGTGAGCGTGGTATCACAATCCTTGCAAAGAACGTATCGGTTAAATACAAAGACACAAAAATCAATATTATCGACACCCCAGGTCACAGCGACTTCGGTGGCGAGGTTGAGCGTGTACTTAATATGGCAGATGGCGTACTACTACTAGTAGATGCCTTCGAGGGCACAATGCCTCAGACTCGTTTCGTACTACAAAAAGCCCTTTCGCTAGGTCTTAAGCCTATCGTAGTGGTAAACAAAGTAGACAAGGAGAACTGCCGTCCAGAGTATGTAAATGAGCAGGTATTCGATTTGATGTTCTCGCTTGGCGCAACAGAGGAGCAGCTAGACTATAAGACAATTTATGGTAGTGCAAAGAATGGATGGATGTCAACAGATTGGAACGCTCCAACGACTGATATCATTCCACTTCTTGACACAATTCTAGAAGAAGTTCCAGCCCCTGCAATCGTTGAGGGTACACCACAAATGCTTGTGACTTCATTGGAGTACTCTCCTTATGTGGGTCGTATCGCTATTGGTCGTCTTTCACGTGGAGAGTTGAAGGCTACTCAGCCTGTGACCCTCTGCAAGAGAGAAGGCGAGATGGAACGTCAGCGCATCCGTGAGATTATGCTATTCGAGGGCTTGGGTAAGGCTAAGGTCGAGAGTGTAGCTTGCGGTGATATTTGTGCAATTGTGGGCATCGAGGGTTTTGAGATTGGCGACACTATTGCCGATTTTGAGAATCCAGAGCCACTTACACCTATCGCTATCGACGAGCCTACAATGGGTATGCTCTTTGCGATTAACGACTCGCCATTCTTCGGTCGTGACGGCAAGTATGTAACTACTCGTCACATCAAAGATAGACTTGACAAGGAGTTGGAGAAGAATCTTGCACTAAAGGTTAAGCCAGGTCCTACAAGTGATTCATTTAGGGTCTTTGGGCGTGGGGTACTACACCTTTCGGTTCTTATCGAGACTATGCGTAGAGAGGGCTATGAACTGCAAGTGGGTCAGCCACGAGTAGTCGACAAGACTATCAACGGAGTTCGTTGCGAGCCTATCGAGCATCTGACAATCGACCTTCCAGAGGATATCTCAGGACGTGCCATAGAAATGGTAACACGCCGCAAGGGTATGCTTCTACATATTGACCATAGAGAAGACAGAGCACTATTGGACTTTGAGATTCCTTCACGTGGTCTTATCGGTCTAAGAACGAACCTTATGACAGCAACGGCAGGCGAAGCGGTAGTATCGCACCGTTTTAAGGCTTATGAGCCATATAAGGGCGAGATTGAGGGTCGTACACAAGGGTCGCTTATCGCCCACGAAACAGGTACAGCCATTGCCTATGCAATCAGCAAGCTACAAGACAGAGGTCGTTTCTTCACATCGCCTGGCGACGAGATATACGAGGGTCAGGTAATTGGCGAGAGCACACGTGCAGACGACTTGGTTATCAATGTTTGTAAGACAAAGAAGCTAACAAATATGCGTGCATCGGGTTCAGACGACAAGAGTGTAGCAGCCCCAGCAACAGTCTTCTCATTGGAGGAATCACTAGAATATATCCAGAGCGACGAATACGTAGAGGTAACACCAAACCACATCCGTATGCGTAAAATTCTCCTAAGCGAGCACGACAGAAAGCGCACAGCCAAAATCTAAACTACGTTTTTCCAGAGAGGGGCACTTAACACAGTCCTCCTAATACACAAAAACTCAGCCCCCAAAAGGCAGGGCAAACGCACGAAAAAAAATTAATCAACCTCCATTCCCATCATAGCAATCAAATGTTTATCCGACCAGCCGCCAACATTTCGCTTCCGCTTAATGCTAATATCTCGCTTGTTTGG
>JAWXTN010000043.1:0-16728 GCA_044433515.1 Rikenellaceae bacterium
TAAAATCGCGCCTGCTCTTCAATATCAAAAATCATTGCCATAACCTTAAATCGTTTTTTCCGACAAAGGTACAACCCTGCCAAACTTCTGTCAATACGTCATCGCGGAGACGGTTACGATATATGTAATATATGTGAGCAAATCAGTGAAACTTTTTAAGAATTTTGCATCTACCTTTGCAGTATCAAAGTCAGGCATTACACGAAATACAGAAATTAGCTGTATTTGATATGAAGCCGATACTTGAAATAAAGAAAGTGTACTACAATATTTAAGGCAAAATTTTAAGTTATGAACAAACAAACTTCGAGAGAAATATTCAAGGTGCTCCCTGCTATTGTTCACGCCCACTTGGCTGACGAGGGAAGAGTTTCTGCTGTTTCTTTAGGCGATAGATTCCAAGTGAGTTCACGCTCGCTTAACATTACACTTAAAAGATTGGTGCAGTCGGGTGTCCTCTACTCGCAGGCTGGAGGAAATAACCCTGGTTATGGCTTCTCGAAAGAGCCGAAGGATGTGCTGCTTTATGAGATTGCAAAGGTTGTCTGGAATATTGATTACCCTAGATGTCTCTTAAAAGAACACTTGGATGGAGAGGATTGTATGGTATGTAAAATTATTGGTCGCTCGGTAGATTTAGTAATTAACGAACTTAAACAAGTTAGCTGTATGGACTACTACAACTCACTGCCCGAAAAAATTAGAGAGGAGTTATAACCCCCGACTCCTCTCTATTAAAAACAACAAAGAAGCAGACAAATACACAACACAACCATTAGATACAGAGACTTACAAAAGAAAAGATACAAAAAAGCAAAAAAAATATTAAAACCTAATTTTAGAAAAATATAATTCAAAACATATTTACTAACAAAAAACATTAAAAAACACTATGAAAAAAATTACAATGCTTTGTGCCGCTATGGTGGCTATGATGGCTTACTCTTGCCAAGAGGCTGACGTCACTGGCTATGATGACAAGCAAGACGTAGACGTGGCGTACCTTTCGCTATCGGTCTCTACTCCAACTCGTGCTGCTGACTCTGAAGATGAAGATGGCACTACTGACGAAACTTCGGTTGGCGACGAAAGTAAAATCTATACGCTTGCACTTGTCGCTTTTGACTACAACTACGACTTCATTGGTTCATACCAAGCTTACGCTTCTGATGGTAAGTTTAATTGCGAGGTAGCGCCTGACGCTCGTAGATTCTTCGCAGTGGTTAACCCTACATCAGCAATCTGGGATGCTATTAACGGAGTTTCTTCGTATAACCAATCGGCATTCTCTTCGCTACCTGCTATTACAATGGCGGCAGCGGATGTCTCGACTGAAAACTATAAAACTAATAGCTCTGAAACTCGTGGCTTTACAATGGTTAATGCTGGTGCGAAAAACACTTCGAGTATTCTTCTAGAATCGCTTGTGTCTATTGATACTGAACTTAGTGAAGATATTGATAATCCTACACCTCTGACTATCGCTGTTGACCGTATGGTAGCTAAATTCGAATTCTCGGTTAGTACTAGCTTCGATAGCAATACTTCTACTCTCTTTGGAGAAACTTCTAACTACGCTGTTGGTGAAGTGCAAGGTGTTGCCCTTACTGCTACAAATAAAGCTGCGTATCTATACTCTACGATTCTAACAGACGAACTCGCAGGTGGTAACGTTTATCGTACTGACCACAATATGACTGTGGGTCAAGGTCTAACTGAGGCTGGCGATATTCGTGAAGCTCTTAACGAAAACTTTAACTGGCTGACAAACGAAAACGAACTTACTGATAAAGCTTTCATCGCTCCTAACTCTACTGACGGCGTTGTGGCTACTACTCCTGAGTACGTTCTTGAAAATACGGTTGAGCCTTCGTACAGTAACTCTAATAACCTTACACAGGCTATCGTTAAGGCTGCATACAACCCTTGTATGACAACTACTGGCGAACCTCTAGCACTCGGTACTAGCTGGTTTAAAATTCTTACTTCTGACGGTACTGGTACACTTTACCTTACTTTCGCTGAGGTGGTGCAACTATACACTGACAAGTTCGATCTATTCACAGCTGACGAAAATGCTAAAACTTCTATGGACGTGCAGCTTAACCACATCCTAGGAACTGAAGGTAGAACTTGGGCTGACGGTCTTACACTTGCTGAACTTGACGCTCGCCCTTATGGCGGTTACAAAGCAGCTACTGTAGCTGAGCAATCTGACTACGTGATTCAGTACTACCAAAACGCTGTGTCCTACTACGATATCTTTATCCAACACGACGATAGCCAATCAATCGGACACGCAGGACGTTGGGGTATGGTAAGAAACAACTCGTATAGAATGGATATCTCGGGTATTATGCACGAAGGTCTTCCTTATATTCCTGACCCTACTGACCCAGATATCGTTGACCCTGAAAACCAAGACCCTGCTGACCCAGAGCCAGCTGACGAGCTTAACGCTTATATCTCTGTTACTATCTCGGTTAACCCTTGGGTTCTATGGTATCAAGAAACAGTACTTATGTAATAAATTGATTTGATTAATTAAACTAAAGGGGAGTAATCCAAAAAACTCCCCTTCAAAAAAAACAAGGGCAGCTGGCTAAAAAGTTCAAAATGAGGAAAAAGTTTTTTCAAATTTTGGTTATTGGTTTATAAAAGTTGGTTAGTTGTCGGCTGCCCTTAATATTAAAAGAGTTTTTAAAACTCTCATAAAGGAACTTCAGTAAAAAAAGATACAGTGAAAAATTTAGCGTTAAATATAGGTCTCTTTCTTGTGATGATAGCAGGAACTGTGTCGTGTAATATTAAAGATGACGTGAGCAATTGTCCAGGGTCGATTATCCTTGACTACTCAGCGTACTCTGCCGAAATATTAGACGAGATAGAAGCTGACGAACAGATTGATGTCTTTGTATTTGACACGAGTGGTATCTGTGTTGAAGTTTACAGTTTCTCTTATGGAGAGCTGAAGGAAAAAGGGTTCGAATTCGAAGTGCCGATTACATATCGTAACTATAACGCTGTGGTGTGGCAAGGACTTAACTCGGATGGCTATACTAGTCGTAGAATGGTGCTCGGAGAAAGCTACGAAAACTTCTACCTGAGACTTGTCTATGAATCTGCTAGCCAAAGTTGCTCAGATATGGTTGACCCCCTTTGGGCTTCCCCATTCGAACCTATTGACTTTTGTGCAAAGATTACTCGCCACAGAGTATATATGACAAGACTCCATACCGATGTGGATTTATACATCCAACAAAAAATGAAGGATGGCTCACTAGTTGACCTCAATATGGAGGACTACCTTGTGACAATAGAAGCTACTAATAACGTCTATCACACCGATTATACGATTGATGAAACACAGTCTGTGGAGATTGAATATAATAACGCCGAGGAGATTGTCGATGGTGAAGATATGTCGTGTGGCTGTGTCGGGACTCTGAGACTTACACCTGATATGGACTGTACTATGTATGTTGAGTCGCTGAGTTCTCCTCAGAGAATAATATCGGTGGGAGGAAACACGGAAATTGACCTTGTAGAGTATATGCTAGCCACAAAAACAGATAGCACACTCTCTGACCAAGAATTTCTGGATAGAAACAAAGTTTGGGAAATATACCTGCTCGTAGAGGAGCAAGATGATGATACAGGATACGTTGCAATAAATATTAATATAAATGGATGGGTTGTTTGGTTTTCAAGCAATGATTTGAATTAGGAGTTTTTGGGTTTCTCCGTGAAAAAAGATCATTGCTTTTCACCCCCGTTTCTTAGCTCGACTCTTTTTATATATAGTCGATACATTAAGTTATAGAAACCAGAACAATCCGTCCTTTATATAACCTAAATAGATATATTCGTAAATACATTGATGACAATTTAAAAATGATATGAGAACCATTAATTACATACGTGCCAAGGTTTTAATCCTCTGTCTTATAGCTGTTGTGAGCTGTGAGAAGTATAGTGTGGTGCAGGAAGAATCCGAAATCGGCTCTGTGGTGATTACTGTGGAGGTCAGCGGACTTGACTCAAACGACACAAATGATACAAAAAACGCTTCGAGCTATGCAGTTCAGGAGGGTGTCTTGGGCACTGGTGAGTATGTGATTGAAAATCTTAGAATCTATGTCTTTGGCTCTAATGGCGAACTCGACAAAATGGAACTTTACGAAAACTTGAATGCTAATCACCTCGTTACTCAAACAATTGAAGTGCCTAAGGATTTAAGTAAAGAGATATACTTCGTTGCAAATGAACCTTCGGCTATCTCTGATAAGCTAGATGTAGTTACGACTGCCCAGCAGCTTAAAGATATTGGCTTCGAAATTGCAGAGGCTATGAACAAAGGATTCAATGCAGAGGCAGACTTCTCTGCCGATGAGTTCCTGATGCCTATGACTGGAACATACAATGTCCTTAATGCTATGGCTGACCTCAGTGTCTATGTGGCTCTTACTAGAGCTGTTGCAAGAGTTGACCTATTGCTAGACAAAACTGAGTCGGCTTCTTCTCGTGCTGTGGAGCTTAGCGGAAATACTTTGCTGAGTGTTACAGGACTTTCGTTTGCTTCGATGCTTTATCCCTCTAATATTGACGAACCGCAGGGTATTACTGCAATTGAACTAGCAGCTGCGGATATGACCCTTGGAACTGTCGCTAGTGATAAGAGTACTTCGCAAAGAGTGCTGTCGTTCTACCTCGCTGAAAGAAGCTATGACTATACTGATAACGATTCTAAAATCACTATCGAAATTGACGGACTCATAGATAACGGTGTCTCTGTGGAGAGCAAAAGCGTAACCCTAGGTCTTAGCCAAAGTGTTACGAGTGAACTGACGCAAATCAGTAGAAACTATATTTATAGAATCTACGCTTCGTATAACGGTACTGAGATTGTAGCCGACGAATTCGAAGTTGTGGATTGGACTACGGTCGATGTCAGTGGTGAAATCGAGGGGGTTATGTTCGCTGTGGATAGCGAAGTGGCGATGGACTGGTTGAGAAATGGTAACTCTTATACTTCGGGTGCAGTGTCGTTCGGTAGTAATAAACCTATTGAGTTCTATATGCCTGTGTCAGTGCAAACTGATGATGAAACGGTGCCAAGTTACGAGTTCCAATTGTTCGAATTCGAGGATATGAGCGCAGGTAAATCGTATGACCTGAAGGAAATAACTCTTAATAATAACTATATCTTTGCTACAACCTGGATTGACAGCGCAGTTATTCACTTTACTTCGGCGCAGTCGGGATATATCGTCTTTACTTATACACCCGTAAAGGTGAACTACAAAATTCAAAGCTATCCTATAAGAATTAAAAGCGATAACGTAACTAAACAAATGAAGGCTGTCTACGATAACGGATATCTCTCTAGTAGCGTATTGTCGGACGACTGGGCTAAACGTGCTCCTGGCGGAGTTGTCTTTGCTAAACGTGGCGAGGCTAATCACCCTCTCACTACCCCTGAAATACTGCACAGAGACGAGGATGGATACTATCGTGGAGAGTACAGTGCTACGGCTGAGGGCGGCTCTAGCTATTGTGAAGAGATTTTTGGCGACGGCTGGTATATGCCTTCGTATGCTGATATGATTGAACTCGCAAGCAAATTCGACGAACTAGGAGTCTCGTACAGATTCCAAAATAATGGCAGCGATGTGAACTCTGGCTCTCTTACCGAAGCTGTCTATTGGTCTTCGTCGGCTAGCTCTCAGTATCCAGGATACTACTGGTCGGCTGACTTTATGTCGAGAGACTATATGATTGAAAATTTGATGGAACGTAGAGATGGCTCGCAAACTCACTTTGTGAGATGCCTTATGGACTTACAGTAATGAATTTGTAGAGATAATTATAAAAAATAACCAACAAAAGAACTCACTTAACTTAAAACCTTATACAAAAAGAGAGTTCTATAAACGAGATAACAGATATGCTGAACTGGATTAAAATATTGTTTGCTCTTTCACTCTTCATCTTCGTGGGGTGCGAGAAAAGCTCACTGCTAGATAACCAAGAAACTTTGCAGGGGCAAACCTTTACACTATATGTTAAAGCATTTTCTGATGAGGTTGTCAGCTCGTCTCGTGCAGCTGCTAACGATGTGGTGATTGACAGAGGATTCATCTTCTTCTATGACAACGCTTCGGGTATCTATAAAGGTTATGAATCGCTTGAAGATAAAACTATAACGCAGGACGGTACTACTGTCAAATTCGATGTGGGAAGTGACTTCTCTATCTCTGATAAGGTTATTGCAGTGTTTAACCACGACACTAGCTGCGTGCTGCCTGACGACTTTAGTGTGATTACAAGCGATAATCTGAACGACTATTTCCCTATTTCAAGAGAATACCTTGAGAAAATTCAAGAGGATATGAACAGTGGCGACTACTCACTTGGTATGCCTATGTCGCTTAATGACTTTGTGGATACCGATAGAGCTGTGCGTGAGGTCTATCGCTCGGTAGCTCGTATGGAACTATTTATTAAAGAGGGACTGACAATTGAACACGATAGTCATACGCACTCTATCGGGGTTGAGAACCTTGAATATTTTATCGTTAATGAAGTTTCGGTAGGTTCGATGGGTTTTAGCTCGCTATCGCCTGCGGTGGCTGGGGTGCAGCAAACTGAAAGCTGCTTTGATGTGGCTGCATTTGACTATGATTTCCCATATAGCCTTACAGAGTATAGCAGCACTAGCTCGCTTAGCGATACGCCAAATAAGATATACCTGCAAGAGTTCCCTTATGCCTCTAAAACAATTGAGGGAGGCGACCTGTATTCGAATGTCTTTGACGAAAATAGATTTGCTATAATCCTTAAACACGACGACACGAATATCTATACTGAAACTCCTTCTAGTGAGTCGAGATACTATAAGCTAAACCTTCTCGATAAGGCTACCTCTACTTATTTCGATGTGGTACGTAACCATAGTTATAGAGTAATTATTACTGCTGTCAATAGCCGTGGATATGAAACTCTAGAGGAAGCATACCAGATGCCTCCTAGTAATATAGAATATGAAATTTATGACGATCAGGGAGGTCTGACGTATAGCAACGGACAGTATGCTATTAGCCTCGACGAAATCCTTAGCTTCGACGAAATCCTTGTCTACGGAACTAATCAAACGACTCTTGAATTTAATAATATCCGCTACGTCTTGCCTGATGGAGGGCAAATGGATGGTGCTGAGTTCGAAACAAACGAAGTGTACTTTAGCGTGCTTAGCGATAGCGAAGGTCTTATAACATCTACTTCTAGCGACTTCGAATTCGATGGCGAGGGAATGAGCTACCTCACGGATAAGGGGCAGTCTATCTCTGTTACGCTCGAAGGCGAGGGAGAGTGCACAATCGCTCTTAGAATAAAACTCGGAAACCTGGAGATGGGACGTGATGAGATAACTATTAAAAAAGTGGCGACTAATGGCGATGGTGATGGAGCATTTGATGCACACCCAGGACAGTTGTACCTAGATAGCGGTGAATATGTAGAGGGCAGCTGGCAGAGTGACGATATTGACTTTGGGGCTAGAGCCTCGTCGGCGAGCTATGATGAAGACGACGGAGGAGTAGTTATTTACTTTGGCGAAAATGCTACGCCTACGGGATATAGAACAATGGACGGCTATGTGAGTGGTCAGAATTCAGTTAACTCATACCCTGTGTTCTCGCCTAAGACCCGTAAAGGATATTACTCGTACAAGAGAGCCTCGGACGGCGAAACGCTCAAAGTTATGATTCAAATCGAACAGCTAGCTCCTTTCTATTTGGGACACTTCGGTAGTGCATCTTCTAGCTCGTCGAGCGTGTACCATTACAATGGGCTTATTTGTGAGAAAATCGAAGAGATTCCTGAATACGACTGGTCGGGTGTACAGATTAGCCAAAATAATGGTGTTATGATGTGGTCGGAGTCTCAGCAAAAATATTACACCGAAACAATTTATGGCGATTACTTAGGTATAGGGGATAGATACCTGAACCTTGTCGAAGGACTAGATATCACAAAGAATATTGTGGAAAACAATACACAAGAAGGAAGCCTGCCGCTAGCTGCTAGATATTGCTATATGAAGAATGATGTGAACGGCAATGGAGTTATTGACGACGATGAGCCTATTGTGTGGTTCTTGCCAACTCAGAATCAGCTCTTGGCTATGTGGGTAAATATGAATGTCTTCTCGTCAGATTTGGACATCTATAAACTAAATAATGATATCTATGGAGATGCTAATGTCTACTACTGGTCGTGTTCGGAAATTGACGACCAGGACGGATGGCGTGTTCCTTCTGTCTTTAACTCTCACGTCCTTGCATTTAATATGCTAGAGGGGCAGTCGGATTACTACCAAAAGGATGCAGGCTATACTTCGGGTCAGTGCCACGTTAGATGTGTTAGAGGTTTAGATTATTAGAGATGCACTTGTAAAATAATAGGGAATAAAGAGAGGGGCGACCCTCTAAATAAGGAATAGTAAAATGAAAAGATTAATACTTATAGTTTTGTTGCTTACTCCGCTTTTTGCTTCGGCTCAGCGTATGGAGGTATATACTTATAATAGCTTTAATTATATGTCGGTACACGCCTATGGGCTGCAAAGAGATGTGGTGAAGACTAATTCTGAGATGCGTGCCTCTACTACAAATAGCGACGGTACGGGAGTAGTGAGACGACACCACACAACTAAGGGCGTGGATGAGAAGATTGGTAGCGAAGGCTATGATGTCAATGATAAAATTTCATTTGCATTTATCGCCTCTCCATATAACGTTGATGTAGACGGAAACCATACATCTGATGAAAATACAGTTATGACTTGGGCAGAGGCTTCGGGATGGGATACTTCGATAAATAGTGGTTCGGGTGAATATATAGATACGGATGGCACTGGTGTAGGTGAGTCGATTTTGGCGGAAACTCCTACTGGTTGTGCTGCGTATAGGGGAATGAACGGCACGGATAAACCAGGCGAGTGGAGACTGCCTACTCAAAGGGAAATACAGGTGATGTTTACCGTGATTGAGCAGGCTCTTGAGTATATACAGAGCGGAGTTGTTACTAGCGAAGTGCTCGACGGGGTATATTGGACATCTACGGAGTTCTATGCGTCAGGCGCACCTGGGTATGCTTGGAGTATTAGTAATGTGACAGGTCGTCCGATTTATGACCTTAAATCATCACAAAAGATGGTGCGATGTGTCAAAGATATTTATGAAACAGTGAACGAATAATAAGACCCTTTTTAGGGAGCTTCTAAAAAAAACTCTATCAAAAAAATAATGAAAACAAAATACTGGTTAATAATAATTCTTGCACTGTTTGTCTGTAATGCAAATGCCCAGAAGATTGCGATTAAATCCAATCTTGTGTATGATGCTGCGGCGACGGTTAACCTTGGTGTCGAGATAGGTCTTGGCAAGCGCACAACACTTGATATATCGGGAAACTATAACGCTTGGTACACAGATGAGTCGCAAAATGAAAAGATGCGGCACTTCCTTTTGCAGCCAGAATTTAGGTATTACTTCTGTGAAAAGATGAGCGGTCATTTTATTGGAGCACACGCTCATATTTTGCAGTTTAATGTTTGTGGTGACCAGTGGCTGATGAATACCTTTAAAGCTGCTAGTTCGTTTGGCTCGATAGAGCAGGGGGATAGTCGATATCAGGGCGATGGGTATGGTGGTGGTTTTGTTTATGGGTACTCTTGGGCTGTTGCTAGTAGGCTTAATATTGAGTTTGCGGTTGGTGCAGGTTACCTCTATCTTGACTATGAGAAGTATGGTCCATCTACGTGCGACCCGTTGATAGAGGTTGCTACTTCACATTATTGGGGACTCACTAAACTCGGAGTCTCACTCGTTTATATAATTAAATAAAAAAACAGAAAGATACAGTTATGAGAAGATATACTATGATATTAATTGCCGTTGTGTCGCTTAGTGGTAGTGTGATGGCACAAAGTCCTGCTCAAGAGGTGAAGGGGGCTACCCTTAAGCTTCAGAGTCTGGAGTATCTCTGTGATTCGGTTCATCTCAATTTGGAGTTTGACCTTCAGGGTCTTGATATTGGTGCAAACCACAGCGTGGTCTTTACCCCAAGGCTTTATAAGGGCGAGAATGAAATTTCGTTGCCTACACTCGTGGTTAAGAGCAGGGGTGGGGCACGTGCATACAACAGAGCGGTGGCTCTCGATAATAAAGCGTCACTAGCTCAGTATGAGGATTTCTACGGTACGCCTTATAGTGTTGTCGAGTTCTATGGCAGCGGTAAAAAAGAGAAGACTTTTGGGTACTCGTTGTCTATACCCTATGAAACGTGGATGGTAGATTCTCAGCTGGGTGTAGACTATGAGGAGTATGGTTGTTGTAATATTAAGGGCAGTGATGTGATTCTCCCTAGTGACAATACTCTTGTCATTGAGATTCCAGAGGTTAATGTGGAGGGCTACGATGCTATTGCGCAGGTGGAGCTTATTAAGCCTGAGAAGGTAGCGGTTAAAAGGCGTGATATTGCTTACTCGTCGGCTCTTACCTTTAAGGTGAATTCGACGGTGATAGAGCCTTTTTTGGAGAATAACCAGGCGGAACTTAACTCTATCGACGAGATGATGCAGTCGGTAATTTCTGACAGCGACTATACTATTACGAAGGTTAATATTACGGGATATGCTTCGCCAGAGGGTTCGTTAGAATCGAATATGAGGCTCTCAGAGGGACGTGCGAAGGCTCTGGAGACGCTTATGAAGAAAAAGTATAGCACAATTGCTCCAAGGCTTTATAGCGTGAAGTTTGGTGGCGAGAACTGGGCTCGTTTGGCAGAACTGGTCGAGGAGATGGAAATAGCCGATAAACAAGAGATTTTAAGAATTATCCGTGATATTCCTATCGAAAAGGGACGTGAGAAGGTTCTTATGGATTTGAATGGCGGACAGCCTTATAGGTATCTTTTGAGGAATGTATTCCCTGCTACTCGCCTTGTGGTTGTAGATGTTGAGTATAACATTGATGCTTATGATATCGAAAGGATAAAGGAACTTATCACTTCCAAGCCTCAGAATCTTAGCCTTGAGGAGATGTATCGTCTTTCGGAGATGTATGAGGTAGGCGACAGCGAGTTTGAGAGTATATTCTTGACAGCTGCTAGTGTTTATCCCGAAGATTATGTTGCGCTTCACAATGCCCTTGTTGTAGAGATTAGACTTGGCGCAATGGAGAGGGCAGGCGCATTGGCGGAAGGGCTTGATCATAATACAGATTCGGGCGAAATAAATAATACTCTGGGAGCCTACTATATGATGTTGGGAGATTATACTACGGCACGTGAACTGCTTAGCCGTGCGGAGCAGCAGGGTAGTAGTAGAGCTACCTCTAATTTAAAAATTCTCGAAACAAGAATAGATATAGAACGCAAACAGGAGGAAAACGAAAAATTGAAGGCTAAAATTTATGGCTATTAGGACGCTTGGAAGTAGACAAATTTTAGGCAGATATTTTGCCACAGCCACAGCTGCACTGCTTTTAGTGTGTGGCTGTGGTGGTGTTTCTACTGGTAGCGACAAGAAGTTTGCTAGTCATTCGGCTGTACAGGTGGGGGAGAAAGCTCCCACGTTTTCTATGCCTGAGATTCCTCCTATGGTTGTTGGGGTTGAAGAACGCAGAGGTTATTTAGTGGAGCACTATTGGGATGGTTTTGACTTTAGTGCAGAGGGGATGATTAATAGCGATGAGGTGCGTGGAGGTGCGGTGGCGGGGTTTGTTCAGCTTTTGGGTATGTGCGACACGCTGACAGTCCAGAAGGGTGTGGAGGTTGCTTTAGGTTTGTCTCTGAAGTTTGGATATGCTTCTTTTGAGAAGTTGTGCTCTACGTTCGAAGATTATCTCTTTAATCCAAATTCTCCAATGCGGGATGAGGAGATGTACATCTATGTTCTTAGGTATGTTGTTGAGGCTGCATCTCTTGAGGATGTATATAAGCTAAGGTCTCGTAGGCAGCTTGAAATGGTTCTAAAGAATAGGGTGGGGGAGTTTTCGAATGATTTTAAGTTTATAACTTGTCAGGGTGTGGAGTCTAGTCTCTATGCTGTTAATAGTGAATATACGATATTGTTTTTTAATACCCCCGATTGTGAGGACTGTAAGAGGGTTAAACGTTATATAGAGGATTCTAAGGCTTTAAATTATAAGGTCGGTTCGGGTGTGCTTAAAATCATAGCTGTATATCCAGAGTCTGACTATGAGTTGTGGCGAGGGGCTGATTATCCTTCTCTTATGATAAATGCTACCGATAAAGAGGGGGTGCTTCGCTCTGAGGCTCTATATGATTTAAAGGCACTGCCGACTCTCTATTTGTTGTCTAAAGACAAGAGAGTTATACTGAAAGATGTTTCGATTGAACAGGTAGTCAGTAGAATTTCACCAGAATAGAATTTCACCAGAGTAGAATTTCACCAGAATCACACCCTATGCTTTAGCTTTGCTATTTGGATGAACTCCAGTTCTATCCAAAAAACAAAACTTCACCTAGGGCGCAATTCTGACAAAATTCGAAAAGCACAGACTTTTTAATGATTAGTGATTAGTGATTTATGTTTAATGGGTTATAGCTTAGTTAGGAATTAGGAATTATGAGTTAGTGTCCTAAATATATAAATATTCTCTATTAAGAGATGTTGTGTGAGATTTTTTTGGAATTTTGGAAAATTCTTCTTAACTTTGATAAAAGTGTAGAAAAGTTGTTTTGAATTGTCAAAAAGTGAATTATGAATTATAAATTATAAATTATGAAAAAAACTCTCGTGTCACTCGCTTTCCTTGCGCTCGGTGTCGCTGCTGCTGCAATTGCTGCCGAACCCGAAAAATGGAGAAACGCTACAATCTTCGAAATTAATAAAGAAGATCCCCACGCCGAATTTACTTCGTACCTAACTCGTGACGATGCTATTCAACCCCTCAATCTCGAAAACCCTTGGCACTCGGAGTTCTACCGCTCGCTAAATGGGGTCTGGAATTTTAACTGGTACCCTACTATTGATGCCGTGCCCGAGGACTGGTTTCTGATAGATAGCCCCGTGAAAGATTGGGGCGAAATCCCTGTGCCAGGGACGTGGCAAATCTACGGCTACGACACTCTCTGCTACACTAGCCCTCGTACGCTTTTCGTGCACGAAAAAAACCTCAAAGATATGAGGGAAATCTTTAAAGGAGAAGTGGGCGAACACTCAAAAGATATGGGCTATGTCCCAACTGACCTCCAAACAGCTGGATGCTACCGCAAATGGATTGAGATAAGTGATAGCGAACTTAAAAGCGGTTCGGTTATCTTGCGAATAGGTGCAGTTGAGGCTGGTGTGGAACTCTACATCAACGGCAAAGAGGTTGCATACAGCCAAGACAGCTTCCTGCCTGCTGACTTCGAAATTGCTCCATACCTAAAGAAAGGTAAGAACCTTATCGCTCTAAAAGTCTACAAGTGGACTGATGGTAGCTACCTCGAAATTCAGGATATGCTCCGCTGGACTGGTATCTACCGTGATGTATATCTCAAATTTATGCCCGAACAAAACGTGGCTGATATCGAGTTCGTAGGCGTGCCAGATGCTTCGCTGAAGAACATCGAAACAAACTACAAAATCGCTGTAAAGAACAACTCTAAAAAAAGCTGGAAAAACGGTACTGTCGATTTCGAACTTCTCCCTCTTGACGAAACAACGCCTGTAAAGGAGTGGAGCGAAAAACTCCCTGCTATTAAAGCCGGTGAGCAAATTACTCAAAGCGGCAGCCTAACACTTAACGATATGAAGCTATGGAGTCCCGATGCTCCAAACCTATACACGCTTATCGCAACGCTTAAGGATAGCAAAGGTGTGGTGAAAGAGGTTGTGAGAATTGATGCAGGTTTTAAACGCTTCGAAGAGAAAAACGGTAACTACTTCCTCAACGGTCAAAGATACTACATCAAAGGGGTGAACCGTCACGACCACAGCTCGTTTGGTGGTCACTGTTTATCGCTGGAAGAGCTTATTGCAGATGCTAAGCTGATGAAGCAAAATAACATTAACACTGTGAGAACTTCGCACTATCCAAACGATGAGAGGTGGTACTACATCTGTAACAGATATGGTATTGCGATGATTGACGAAGCGAATGTCGAGAGTCACGGCTTTGACGTAGACCTGCCTGGCAACAGAGAGACTTGGTTTGATGCTTCTGTCTCTAGGGTTGTAAGTATGATAAAGAGGGATATAAATCACCCTGCTGTCCTCATCTGGTCGCTTGGTAATGAGCAGGGTCAGGGCTGGACTAAAACCTTCGATTTGCAGTATGATGCCGCTAAGGAGCTTGACCCTACTCGCTATGTGATGTGCGATAGAGGTGTCACTGTTAAGGACGATTATGCAGATGTCTTCCCAGTGCGTGGTGACAAACCAGATGCTATTACACCTATGTACCAAGCGTACGGCAAGGCTGTTGAATATATTAAAAATAGAGACAAGGACACTCGTCCATTCTTTATGTGTGAGTATCGTCACGCTATGGGTAACTCTGTGGGTTCGCTCAAAGAGGTGTGGGATTTGTACTACGAAAATGAGGAGAATGGTGTGAACGGTGGTTGTATCTGGGATTGGGTTGACCAAGGTTTGGCGGCTTATGACGAGAGTGGAGAACTGTACTATCAGTATGGTGGAGATTGGGGTGAAGTAAGCTCAGACTATAACTTCTGTCTTAATGGACTGCTGCTCCCCGATAGAGAGGAGACTCCTAAAACCGCTGAGGTGAAGAAGTGCTATGAGCCTTTCACTGTTAAAGCTGTCAATATTCAAAAGGGTGTCTTTGAGGTTCGTAACCGTCTTAATCAGCAGTCGCTTGCTGAGTATGCTGTGAGCTGGGAACTTGTCGAAGACGGCAGCGTTGTGGAGAGTGGAGAGTTGCAGGGTATTAATGCTGCTCCTCAGAAGACTCAGCAGTTTGCGATTCCTTATGCAACTGCGAAGATGTGCGCAAATAAGGAATACTATGTGAGAGTCTTCTTTAACTTGAAGAATAGTACAATCTGGGCTGATAAGGGCTTTGAGGTTACATTCTCGGAGTTCAAGGTTAAGGGCGAGTTTGACTATGCTTATACTCCAAATTCTTTGGCTCCAGTCGCTAGGGATGTGGATGATAAGGTTGTTATCTTTACAGACAATGGTGTTGAGTATAACTTTGATATTCGCACAGGTCTTCTTTCGTCTTTGAAGGTTAAGGGCAAGGAACTGATTGCTGAGAGCGACAGAGATAGACTCTTTGATAATAATATGGCTTGGATAGATAACCTCTATAACTTCCGCCGTTCAATGCACCGTATGGCTAGATTTGATTCCCTTGCGCTTGACAATATTAAGCGAGTAGGCGATGCTCTGGTCTCGTGGGCTTATGAAGGTAAATTTGTAGTTGTGAGTGTTAAAAATCTATATATGAGCCCTAAAAATGGTGGCTTCACGGAGACTCAGACCTGGAAGATTGATGGACTTGGCGAGGCTGAACTTAATGTTAGTGTAGACCCTGAGGGTGAACTTACATCTGAGGACTGGATTGCACGTATAGGTCTTAGAATACCGTTTGTGCCTTCGCTAAATAATGTTAGCTATTATGGACTGGGACCTATGAATAATGAGCCTGACCGCAAATATTCTGCACGTACGGGTCTTTATAATATGAAGGTCGGGGATATGTATATTCCTTATGCTTATCCACAGGACCACGGTAATAGAATGGATGTTCGATGGATGTCGTTGAGTGACAACGCTGGTAGAGGTGTTCGATTTATTGCGCCTGAGGTGTTGTCGATGAGTGCCCTGCCATATACTCAAGATGAGTTGCAGGCTGCACTACACACTACGGACTTGCCAGAGCGTTCTACTACTACGGAGATGCGTGTGGCTGCTAAGGTTACGGGTATAGGCAATGGGTCTTGTGGTCCTCTGACAGATGAACAGTATAGGGCAACTGCAGAGTCGGTGGTATATACGGTTTATATTGTACCGTTTGCTAACTAGTTGTCTCGTTTATAAAAGTGGTGAAGGAGAGGGTGGTCACAGTAATGACACCCCTCTTTTTAGATGTTTACAGTAGTACATACTGTAACTCTAAGTAACATAGCACATTAGCAAAATATTTGTTTACGGGATTTGAGGCTAAAATAAAAAAGTTTAGCAAAATAACCCCTTTTTGGTGAAAACCCCTATTCTTATGTAGTGGGAAATGATGTTCGAAATTTAGGGCATTTTTCACTGAAAATAAGTTTAACAAATTAAAGGGGAGTTCTAAAAACTCCTTGATTTTAATTTTTATTTAGTTTGCTGCTATTTTTTAATTTTCAAAAGTGGCTTATAGTGGGGCTATATGACGTTTTTGGAAATTGAAAAATAGTAGTGAAATAAGTGAATAATTATTTTAAGGAGTTTTTAGAACTCCCCTAAAGCTAATGTGCTATGTTTTCAATTAATGTAAGGGGTAAAGAGAACCCAAAATCTCTCGGACAAGTAAAGTTAGAGCTTGTATTTTTTAAGACTGATTACGCTCGTACTACAAAGGTCATCAATATTGCAGGACCTTTGAAGGACTGGGATGTGCAGAAACAACAATTCTCAGGTCGAGGAGTTGATACCACAGAGCGAAACAAACGACTCTTGGAGTTAAAAGCTAACTATCAAAAAGT
>JAWXTN010000044.1:0-16454 GCA_044433515.1 Rikenellaceae bacterium
TTTTGAGGTTCGGTTTTTGGGGGTTGGTGTCTGCGGAATCTTCGATTCCTTTTTTGGTGTCATTCTGACACCAACCCCCCGCTAGCTCTACACAGCCTCTCATCCGTTTTTCATCCGTTTTTCATCCGTGTGAAAGCCGCCTGCCATCGTCCTAACGCCGGACTGGCGGTCTCTCCCGAGACACGGTTGCAGTGCCGAAAAGCCTAGGAAAATATAGAAACAGAACAAATAATAACAGATACTTATTCCACTATAATTATCGCTTGTCCCGTTTTGGTGGGGTTTTGGTGTGTGGCTGGTTGGCAATAAAACACATTAATGTTAAACATAAAAGAAAAAAATCGTAGTGTTATGTTTTTCACAAAAAAATTCGTACCTTTGAACTCGCAAATTCATTAAAGCTATTTGCCCCAAAATTTAAGGACTGCTAGAAGTCCCCCTGAAAAACTATAAAACATATAACTTAAACATACACAAAAAAACAATGAACACACCATCAAACCTACGCTACTCAGCTGACCACGAATGGGTTCGCATCGAAGGAGACATCGCAATTATCGGTATCACTGACTTCGCCCAAAGCCAACTAGGTGACATCGTCTTCGTTGACGTTGCAACAGAAGGAGAAACACTCGCAGAAAACGAAGTTTTCGGTACTATCGAAGCAGTGAAAACAGTCTCTGACGCATTTATGCCTCTAGCAGGTGAAGTCCTTGAATTTAACGAAGCCCTAAACGACGCACCCGAAACAGTCAACTCTGACCCTTATGGCGAAGGCTGGATGATCAAAGTTAAATTTAGCGATATAGCACAGTACGAAGCTCTAATGGACGCAGAAGCATACGCAGCTTCTATCCAATAATTCTAAGGGAGAAAATAAAACTCCCCTAAAGGGTAACCCCCAAAAAACAAAGAACAAAAAATAATTTAATAAACAAACTTAAAGACAATGAAAGTAACAGTAGTAGGCGCAGGTAACGTAGGCGCAACTTGTGCAAACGTCCTTGCAACTCGTGAAGTATGTAGTGAACTAGTCCTTCTAGACATCAAAGAAGGCTTCGCAGAAGGTAAAATTTTGGATATCTACCAGTGTGCTACACTTATGGATTTCGATACTAAAATCACTGGTGTAACAGGTGACTATGCTGCAACAGCAGGCTCTGACGTGGTTGTTATCACTTCTGGTATCCCTCGTAAACCAGGTATGACTCGTGAAGAACTTATCGGCACAAACGCTAATATCGTTAAGTCGGTTGCAACAGAGATTCTTAAATATTCTCCAAAGGCTATTATCCTTATCGTTTCTAACCCTATGGATACTATGACCTACCTTGCACTTAAGGCTACTGGTCTTCCAAAGAACCAAGTGTTCGGTATGGGCGGTGCTCTTGATACTGCTCGTTTCAAATGCTACCTTAGCAAAGCTCTAGGAGTTAACTCTAACGAGGTTGAGGGTATGGTTATCGGTGGTCACGGTGATACTACTATGATTCCACTTATTGGCAAGGCTGCTTATAAGGGTATTCCAGTATCGTCTATGACTAGCCAAGAGGTGCTTGACGGCGTTGTAGCTGACACTATGGTCGGTGGTGCTACTCTTACTAAACTATTGGGTACATCGGCTTGGTATGCTCCAGGTGCAGCAGCAGCTTATGTCGTTGAGAGCATTGTATGCGATCAGAAGAAAGTTGTTCCATCTTGCTGTTTCCTTGAGGGCGAGTATGATCAGAGCGATATTTGCATTGGAGTACCAGCGGTTATCGGTCGTAACGGTGTTGAGAAGATTCTTGAACTTGACCTTACTGCTGAGGAGAAAGAACTATTTGCGAAGAGTGCAGATGCAGTACGTGCAACAAACGCACTATTGTAATCTACAATCCACACTTTGATAAAATTAAGGAGAGCCAACATAGCTCTCCTTTTTTTATACCCAAAACTGTAATTTACAATTCATAATTTACAATTTATATTTAATTTACCGTTAAAAGCACAATAACGCTATCCTCGGCAACTTTAAGTCCTTTGACGTTGTTTGAATCTAAAAACTCAACATCAACATTCTCTGGAGAATAGTCGTCGGTGTAATACTGCTCAACCCTATCCTTGTTCTCGTCCACAGCAGAACTCATTACATAGCGAACTTTCTTGCCCTCTGCGATATACCTATCCAAAATTGCCTGCTCTTCGGCATTCATCATATCACGTGGCTCGCCACCATCAACAGTTGTCCCAGTCGTTTCCTTCATATTGACAATCAAGAAACTATCATACTTTGGATATTTTTTTGCCAATAAATCAGACTTGTCTTTGTTTATAATTGTAATAGACTCTATACTCTCAGGATTAATACTGCGCACCTCATCGCTGCTAATCTGCTTGCCTCTGCATATATACGCTGTATTATTCCCTTTAAGATGAAGATTTATATCATTAGGATTTTCACTCTCACCCTCAACGCTAGCTTCTATACTACCGTCGCTAACCCCCTCCGACTTCTTGCTAGTTATAAGGATTACCCCGTCGCTATCAAGATACATATCCCCATATATCTTAGCGATATTGCTCTTGTCTTTAAGCACCGTTATACTGCTAATTCCATTCTGGTTTATCTTTCTGAATTGCTCACTGCTAATTTCACTGCCATCATAGATGTATGTTATTTTCTCAGTGCTGTCAGATGCGATAACACCAAAGTCGGGCTTGTTCAAATTCTCAGTTTTTATTTCCGAGAAATTTTTGATAACTTTGTACTCAGAAAAAGTACCAGACAGCGCACGTGCCTCGTCTGTGTTTAAAACTAATGTAGCTGTTAATGCTACACCTGCTACTGCTAGGCTTCTTGCCAAGGTAGCTCCAAATGAAGATTTTGATTTTTTCATCATAGTGATTCTGTTTTTAAGGTTACTGTGATTTAGGCTGTTGGACATCGTGTAGAGGCGTGTCCCAACAGCCTTTTTTATTAATAAAAGTTGATACTTCTCTGCATTTGTCCCACACTTCAATACCGAAAAATCTGCCAAGTATTCGTGTGATAGTTTTATATTGTTTTTGATAAGCCAAGCCGCTGGATTAAACCACATAACAATGCACATCAAATCCATAAACATAACATCGATAGAATGACAACCCCTAACGTGGCTTAACTCGTGAAGAATAATTTCTCGCCCTGCCTCGCTTCTAAGGTCACTACTACTAACTACAACATAATTCATCCAACTCATAGGCGCAATAGCGCGATTATGGATTATATAGTGAACCTTTCTGTGTATATTCAACCTTTCTTCGCACTCCTTAAACAAGGAATAATGCTCGCCTGAAGTAGGGTAGTGGTGTGTCCGAGGAACTACAAGCCTTAAAAGACGAATGTAGCTAACTGACTTGCTGAAAAACACCCAAAGAGCACCCAAAAGGTAGATTGTTAGACCTATGCTAAGAACATAGTCGCCAATAGTGTCGGAAGGTTCTGCTACTGGTTGAGGAAAAGTAGAAGTGTCCGAAAGAGTGATAGCGGTGCTCTGTGAGTGTATAATTGTAGCCTCAGTTGTTGAGTCTATGTTTATTAATGGTAAAGTAAATGCCACTACGCTAATGGTTAGCCAAAGGGCACGTGTGTAGCTGTGCGCCTTGATATTGCTAAGTGCTAGGCGTGTGAAAAGATAGAGTGCTGCAAGGGCTAGTGCAGACTTTATAAGGTATAGGGCAGCGGTGGTTAACATAGCGTAGTGGGTTTATTTATTGTTCTTTACAAGGTTGATAAGCTCTTGCAACTCGTCAAGAGAAATCTTTTCGCTCTCGACAAGTGCCGATACTGCCGAAAGTGGGCGGTCGAAATATTTGTCAATAACAGACTCTACAACAAGCTCGCTGTATTGCTCCCTGCTAACGGCTGCAAAATATTGATAGCTTCCTCCAAAGGTTTTGAACTCTATAAAACCTCGTGATTGCAGTCCACGTACCACGGTCGAAAGGGTGTTGAAGTGAGGGCGCGGTTCGTCGTACTTCTCTTGAAGCTCGCGGATAAACATTGCTCCATATTCCCAGAATAGTTCCATTACCTGTTCTTCTTTTTTTGTTAGTTTTGTTGATATGTCTTTCATCGTTTTTTTAATTGTTTTTAAGCGGAGCGGGAAAATATCCTTAATTTCTTTAATATAAAGGTAAACTAAAAAATCTAGTTATGCAACTATTTTTTTTAGTTTTGTGAAAAAAAGTGCAAAAATAGTTTTTTTGATATTTTGATTTAGGTATAATCTCAAATTTTTTCTAACTTTGTCTGCAATTTGTCAGCTTATAGCGCTACACATAATTTGTGCGCCAATGCCTGGCATAAGTGGAAGCTTTATACAAAACATAAATTATATAAAAAAAGAAATGGTTGACGTAGTTCTAGGCCTGCAATGGGGCGATGAAGGTAAAGGTAAAGTAGTGGATGTACTTACTCCTAATTATAATGTTATAGCTAGATTCCAAGGTGGACCAAACGCTGGTCACTCACTCCACTTCGACGGTCAGTCTTACGTACTGCACACAATCCCTAGTGGCGTGTTCCGCCCCGATACTATAAACCTAGTGGGAGGCGGTGTTGTTATGGATCCTGTTATCTTTATGGAAGAGGTTAGAGAATTGGAAAAGAGCGGTGTGGATGTTAAAAAGAGCCTTAGACTTGCTAAAAAAGCTCATCTTATCCTACCTACTCACCGTGCTCTTGACGCTCAAAGCGAAGCGGCAAAGGGTAAAGATAAAATCGGCTCTACGCTTAAAGGTATCGGCCCGACGTATATGGACAAAACAGGGCGTAACGGTCTAAGATTAGGAGATATTCTAGCTGACGACTTTAAAGAAAGATACGAAAAACTGAAAACTAAACACCTAGGTATTCTAGGAGACTTCGAGTTCGACTTTGCTGACTACGAACAAAAATGGTTGGCAGCCGTTGAAGTACTCAGAAACTACGAAATAGTAGACTGTGAATACCTTATGAACGATATGATTAAAGACGGAAAAACAGTCCTAGCAGAGGGTGCGCAAGGCTCACTACTAGACGTTGACTTCGGTAGCTACCCATTTGTAACCTCGTCGTCGACTGTATGCGCTGGTGCCTGTATCGGGCTAGGTATCTCGCCTAAAACTATCGGTGAGGTTTACGGTATCTTTAAAGCATACTGTACAAGAGTGGGCAGTGGTCCTTTCCCAACAGAACTTTTCGACGAAGTGGGCGAAAAACTTTGTCTAGTGGGTAGAGAATATGGCGCTACTACTGGCCGCCGCCGCCGTTGCGGATGGTTGGATATCGTTGCGCTTAACTACTCGGTGATTATCAATGGTGTTACCGAACTTATTATGATGAAAAGCGACGTGCTTAACGACTTCGAAGAAATCAAAGCCTGCGTAGCTTATAAAATAAATGGAGAAGAAACAACTGAGTTCCCATTCGAAAGTGGCACGGAAATTGAACCAGTTTACAAGACCTTTAAAGGATGGAACTGCGATATTAACGATGTGCGTGACTACAACGACTTCCCAGTGGAATTCAAAGACTATGTCGAGTTTATCGAAAATAGCGTGGGTGTGAAGGTGAAAATCGTTAGTGTAGGACCTGACCGTGAACAAACTATTATACGTTAAGGATTTTTATCTGCAAAAAAACAAATGACTTTTGTAGATAAAAAATTATAAAATAAACTTGTGTTTATTGACGTTTCTTAAAGAGGAGTGAGTTCGTGTTGACTCCTCCTCTTTTTATTTTTTCGGTGTGGTTTGCATTTAAAATAAACAAAAAAAAGTAGCTAGTTATGAAGACAAAGATTATAAACGATAGGATAGCCTCCGTGGTTATGCTCTTTTGTACCTCTGTCTTGGTGCTGCTGGTCTTTGCGATTTGCGGTGGGCTTATAGTAAAGTCGCAGCCGCTGCTTAGCGAAAATTCTCTCTGGGAACTTATCTCCTCGTCGGCGTGGAGGCCGAGCGAAGGGCAGTTTGGCTTTCTTCCGTTTATTATGGGCACGCTGTGGGTTACGGCACTTGCTATTGTATGGACACTGCCGCTCGCCCTTCTGACCTCTCTGTTCCTTACGGAGATTGCCCCTAAATGGCTTCGTAAAATCGTCTTTCCGCTGCTCGATATTCTGGCTGGTATTCCTAGCGTGGTGTTTGGCGTGTGGGGTATAGTAGTTGTTGTGCCGTGGGTCTCGGAGTGGCTCGCTCCAAAATTTGTAGACTACTCCACAGGCTATACAATGCTTAGCGCAGGGGTCGTCCTTGGGCTTATGGTTCTGCCCCTTATGGCTAGCCTCTTTATTGAACTCTTTAGCACTACGCCACAAAGACTCCGTGAAGCATCACTCTCGCTTGGGGCTACTACGTGGCAAACTACTCGTAGTGTCGTGCTCAAAAAAAATACCCCAGGGATTATTGCCGTTGTAATACTCTCGATATCGAGGGCTATGGGCGAAACTATTGCTGTGCTTATGGTCTGCGGTAACATAATCCAAATTCCTCAGTCACCACTCGACGGAGGATATCCTATTCCTGCCCTAATAGCAAATAACTACGGAGAGATGATGAGCATACCTATGTACGATAGCGCACTGATGTTTGCCGCTCTACTGCTCTTTGCTATTGTCCTAATATTTAACCTTATCTCAAGGGTTATTCTCAGAAAAATAGAAAATAAATATAACTAATAAATACACTCCGAGAAAAATATAGTTATGAAAAGAAAATTTATAGAAGATAAAGCGATGCAAATAGTGATGGCTGCCGCAACGGCAATGCTATTCTACTTTGTGGGCTCTATACTCTACACAATCATAAGCAAGGGCGCACCCTCGCTCTCGCTGAGTATGATTACTGAACTGCCTGGAGGAGAATTCTATATCGGCAAGGAGGGAGGACTTCTTAATGCTATTGTGGGGTCGCTACTCATTGTCGGATTCTCGACCGTTCTGGGGCTTATTGTGAGTATTCCTGTGGTCTTCTATCTTAATGTCTACCTGCGCCCACGCTCGAAGTTGGGATACGGTGTGAGGCTCTGTTTCGATGTGCTATTTGGAGTGCCGAGTATTGTCTATGGAGCGTTCGCCTATGTTGTGATGATTGCCCTGGGGCTTAAAACCTCGCTGATGGGAGGGGTTCTAGTTATTACACTTTTGATTATTCCTATCTTCGTGCGCTCGATGGACGAAGTTGCTAGGCTTATGCCCCGTGATATACTCTATGCTAGTTTCTCGCTTGGGGCTACTCGCCTGCAAAGTATAAAGGTGCTGCTGCGTCAAATTATGCCTGGTATCGCTACTGCTACGCTGCTGTCGATTGGTAGGGCAATAGGCGATGCTGCGGCTGTGATGTTTACAGCAGGATATACCGATAGCATACCCACGTCGCTGAGTCAGCCTGCCGCAACACTTCCGCTAGCTGTCTTCTTTCAGCTCTCATCCCCTATGCCCGAAGTGCAACAGAGAGCTTATAGCGCAGCTCTGCTGCTGACAATTATTGTCTTAATCCTAAGTATTGGAGGACGGATTATCTCCTCGAATGCTGCACGTCATAGAATAAAATAAGCCAATGAGTGAACTCGTAAAAGGGACTTTTAGACCCAATAATAAATTCGTCAAACAGGAGCGGGAGAGCTCCTCTATCGAACTTCGTGATTTTAACCTTTCAATTGATGGCAGTCATATCCTAAAAAACTGCTCGCTTGTGATTCCCGACAAACAGATTACCTGTATTATCGGGCCCTCTGGTTGTGGCAAATCTACAATGCTGAGGAGCTTTAATCGACTTATTGACTATACAGATGGTGTGAAGATTTCGGGGCAACTGCTCGTCGATGGGCAGGATATTTTCTCGCCCGATGTCGAACTTACATCTATGCGTAGGAAGATGGGGTTGCTGTCGCAACGTCCTTGTCCGCTGCCGATGTCTATATTCGATAATGTGGCGTATGGGTGTAGAATTCACGGCATAAAAAATCGTAAGAAATTAAAGATGATTGTGGAATACTATCTTCGTGCTGCTGGGCTGTGGGACGAGGTTAAGGATAGGCTGCATAGCCCTGCCTCACGTATGTCTATCGGGCAGCAGCAGAGGCTCTGTTTGGCTCGTGGATTGGCGGTTGAACCTCACTTTATTTTGGCGGATGAGGCTACTTCGGCTCTTGACCCTATTTCGAGTAAGACAATAGAGGATTTGTTCCTGAAACTTAAGAGCGACTACTCAATTGTAATGGTTACTCATACTCTCAGACAAGCTCTTCGCATAGCTGACTATGTGGTCTTTATGTATATGGGCGAGGTCGTTGAGGCGGGGGCTGCTCGTGATATATTCGAGAATCCCAAGAATGAACTTACAAAAAAATACCTTAGCGGTATATTTTCATAGGGGGCTAAAGAACAGTTTTTGTGAAAAAAATTGTAACTTTGTTTCTTCAGGGAGAAGTTATAACTTCCCTTTAAAAAAAGTTAATAATCGGGAGCTTTGTAATGAACTCCCCCTTAAATAAAGATAATATGCAGTATAATTTAACACATCTCAAAGAGTTAGAGGCAGAATCTATCTATGTTTTGCGAGAAGTCGCAGCGCAGTTCGAACGTCCTATGTTATTGTTCTCGGGCGGTAAGGACTCAATCGTTATGACACACTTGGCATATAAGGCGTTCTATCCCTCTAGAATACCTTTCCCCCTTTTGCATATTGATACAGGGCATAACTTTGCCGAAACAATCGAATATCGTGACGCTATGGCAGCGAAGCTCGGTGCTGAGCTTATAGTGGGCTCCGTGCAGAAAAGTATAGATGAGGGTCGAGTAGTCGAAGAAAAGGGCTTTAATGCCTCTAGAAATAAGCTCCAAACTACTACACTTCTCGACACGCTTGAAGAGTATAGAGTTGACTGCGCTATGGGCGGTGCTCGTAGAGATGAGGAGAAGGCAAGGGCGAAGGAGAGATTCTTCTCGCACCGTGACGAGTTCGGGCAGTGGGATCCTAAGAATCAACGCCCAGAGCTGTGGAATATTTTTAATGGCAGGAAGAACCCTGGGGAACACTTCCGTGTCTTCCCTATCTCGAATTGGACTGAGATGGATGTGTGGCAGTATATTCTGTTGGAGGGTATAGATATGCCGTCGATATATTATACACACGAGAGAGATGTCTTCTTCCGTGAGGGGCAGTGGCTAGCAGCCGAAGAGTGTATGACCCTTAAACCAACCGAAAAGGTTGAGCGCAAAAGAGTGCGTTGCCGTACAATTGGCGATATCTCGTGCACGGGGCTAACCCTCAGCGAGGCAAATACCCTAGAGGAAATAATCGACGAAATAGCCGCCTCACGTGTAACCGAACGAGGCAGCAGAGCCGACGACCGCCGTAGCGAAGCCGCAATGGAAGACCGCAAAAAAGAGGGCTACTTCTAGAAGACGTAGTGCTGTGAAAGGGGGATCTCCTCTGGTGTCGAAGGGGTGTTTCTCTCTGCGAGGCTATTCTTCGGTATAGGGGCATTGCAGGGAGGTCGTAGAGAGTGAGGTTAACAGCCCTTATGGCTTTGTGAATTTGTGAGAGAGGATGTGTCCTCTCTCGTTTTTTTGCGTGGGGGTGTAGTTGTGTTTTTGGAAGAATTTTAGGCTTGGGGTGTTCTGTGGGGGGACTAGGGCGTGTAGCTCTATGTGGGTGAATTCTTGCGTTAGGAGAGACTCTAGGGATTTTAGGGCTGCTGTGCCTATGCCGCTGTGGCGATGCTCTAGAGGATATATTAGAATGGATATATAGCCCTCGAAATGGGTGGGCTCTGTGTGGGTAATGTCGTACACGTCTATGAAACCTCGACGGCTGCCGCTCTCCATTATAACATAGCGGCGTGAGGTCGTGTTTTCATTAGAAAGAATATAGCTGCAAAATTCCTTAATCTCTTCTAGGGTATAGGGGGCGTCGGTGTTGTCGCTATACGCCCATACCTCTGGATCGTTCTCTACACGCAGCGTATAGGCTGCGTCACTTGGTGATAGCGGACTCAGAGAGATAGGTGACTCTGAGGGCGTGAGTCCCTGGCTGTGCTCTGTGATTGTGAATTTGTCGCTCATAAAATATCTAAACGGATTTTTTAGAAGTCCCATAAAGTCAGTACGCAAAATAATGGATACAAAAAAGCTGACCAAACACTTCAACCTCTATACCCTAAATCGTAAGGTAGATACCATAAAAGTGTGTGGTCTGCTGCTTTAATGCTGCCTGTCTTACCCTCTAAAAAAGATAAGAATCTAGAGAAAGTATTGCTACTATTCCTCTGAGTTGAAGTTTGCTTCGTTTTCGAAAAACTCTGGTTTGTTCTTCTTTACAAATTCTACTACTTGGCTAAAACCCTCTGCGAACTTTGCGAAATCCTCCTTGTAAAGGTGAATCTTGTGCTTGTCAATAGTGAAGCTGCCATCACGTAGTTGCTTCTTACGGCTCTCCGTGATAGTAATGTAATAGTCTTCGGCACGAGTTGCCTTAACGTCAAAATAATAAATACGCTTGCCTGCCTTTACTGGTACAGAAAAGACTTCGTCTGCGCTGCCACCGTCAAAAGTTGGTTGGAACGCTGTTTCGTTAGTTTGTGGTTCAGCCTCTTCGCTGTGACCGCTTTTTGAAAAGTTAAAAATACCCATATATTTTATGTGTTTTTATGTTAAAAAAATAATCTGTGCCTATCTATCGTACTTCACTCACTCACTTGCCAGCTCGATTGATTTAGTACTCTTAATAGCTGAAGACGTGCCAGATCAAAGTAGGTTATGCAAATTTTTTAAAAACGCAAAGTTAAGTAAATATCTCCAAAAATAATAAAAAAATCTCAAATTCACAATAAAAAGCACTATCTTTGTTACGGCAATGCAAAGTCATAGGGTGGGGCTAATACCGAAAATTCCTAATAGATACTTTGAAAAATACCTATGAAAAAAGAATTTAAAATAATTTTTTTAAAGTTAAAAAAATGAAACTACCGTTTTTACCTCACAGAGGTATTAAGCCCAGAGTCGCAGGGCTAACTATGGTTATGGATAAGGGACTATACGAATGTCAGGTGGAGGGGCTATGTGAACTCGCTGCCCCTCATATCGACTTTATAAAGCTCGGTTTCGGCACGTCTCTATTTACAGGCGGACTAGAGAGTAAACTTCAAACTTATAGAAAATACGGCGTTAAGGTCTACCCAGGAGGTACTCTTTTCGAAGCCTTCTACCTGCGTGGTATGGTGGATGAGTTTGAAACCTTTATGGAGGAGAACCACTTCGAGACCCTTGAAATCTCGGACGGTTCGGTTATTATGCCACACAGTGAGAAGTGTAAGCTAATCGAGAGATTTAGTAAGAAATATCAAGTGCTCTCGGAGGTCGGTAGTAAAGTAGCAGGTGTGGAGGTTGTTACGGAAGATTGGATCTCTATGATGAAAGATGAGCTAAACGCTGGTAGCGATTTTGTAATTGCTGAGGCTCGTGAGGCTGGGAATGTAGGTATATTCGACGGTAAGGGACAGGCTAAGTCTGAGATGATAGGACAAATTGTCTCGTGTGTGCCGCAAAATAAAATTATCTGGGAAGCACCTACTAAATCGCAGCAGGTCTGGTTCGTTAAAGAACTGGGCGCAAATGTTAACCTCGGAAATATTGCTGCCGACGAAATACTTTCGCTCGAAACAATTCGTTGTGGACTACGTGGCGACACCTTCGGGCTTCACCTGCCTGAAGAACTTAAAGTAAAAGTACAATAGATATAATACACCCCCTAAAAAATATATATGACAGACAAAAACATTAACTCGGAACAAAGTACAAAAAATACAGTGGAGCAGAACGCTAGCTCGAATAATAATAAACGTGGAATCGTGCGTAGAGCTTATGATTGGGTGCTCCATTGGGCTGATACTCGATGGGGAATCTTGGCGTTGTTTCTCTTGGCATTTGCAGAGAGTAGCTTCTTTCCTATCCCTCCCGATGTGCTGCTTATAGCGTGCTGCTTGGGCTTGCCGCTGCGCTCCTCTAAGGTCTTCTATGTTGCAGCGATTTGTACCCTTGGCTCTGCCTTTGGGGGCGTTGCAGGCTATATGATTGGCTCGTATGGATGGGAGTCACTTTCAGGATGGTTTATACCCTCTGTCTTTAGCCAAGAGGCATTCGACAGCGTGGGGCAGCTCTACGATAACTACAACTTCTGGGTCGTCTTTACAGCAGGATTTACTCCTATACCCTATAAGGTTATCACTATTACGGCAGGGGTATTCGAAATAAACTTTGCGCTGTTCTGTGTAGCTTCGATTATTTCTAGAGGGGCGAGATTCTTCCTTATAGCGTGGCTTATTAAGCGTTTTGGACCCTCTATAAAGGCGTTTATAGATAAGTACTTTAATCTGGTCGCTATTGCCTTTACTGTGCTTCTAGTGGGCTGCTTTGTCCTCATTAGCTATCTTTAGTTAGGTATTAGGTGTTAGGTTGTAGGTGTTAGGTATTAGGTGTTAGGTTGTAGGGTTGGGAGTAGCTCTTGGGCTTTATCTGATTACAAGACGGATGCCTATTGACTCGTCTGTTGTGTTCGGTTCCATACCACCTCTGTATGTCACACACATAGTGTGGTGTGATTCCTGTGTATTGCCACCTCTAAATATGCGTTTTGCGTAGTCTGTCTCGTTTGTTCCCTCGTACCAGGTGTTGCTATTCCAGGAGCTATATGGCATATCTTGTTGCCAGTTTGCTAGGTCATAGCACCATTCTCGCACATTGCCCCCTAGATCGTACAGATTGGCTGCCGAGGGCAGTAGTAGCCCGACAGGGTATTTTGTGCTTATAGAAGACTCCGAATTGCAGCCATTCGATACTTCGTAACACTGCCACGCAAACTTCATAATTGTGGAATTTAAAGATGCAGATATCATATTCGAGTATAGAGAAGTATTGTCGCTATGCTCGTATAGAGGATAGGGGTATAGCCCATTGAAGTTATCCTCTCTAAAGTTTCCTTTGTTTGAGATGTTACGTGCAGCAGCTTCCCACTCCAACTCTGTGATAAGAAGAGGGTCGGAGTATCGGCTACTTTGTCTCGATGCTCTGTCCAGAGCCCAGTAATTGTAATCGGCAGCTGTGAACATTGAGATGCCGTCCATTGGATAGTTGTTTGCCGTTATTGGGCATAAGTAGGCTCGACTTCCCTCTCTGTAGGCTGAGACCTTGCGTGGCTGCCATAGCTTTCCATTAAATTCAATAGAGTAGGGTGAACCGCTGCAAAAGGTAGTAAGCTGCCCATTTGGTGGGATTAGCCCCAGATAATCGTAACTTAAATCCCCTCGCTTGCCTAGCTCTGAGAATTGAGTGTTAAGTAGCTCGTCTGGGGATGTTATACCTAGGTCGTTTAGAAAATCGCAGAATTGTTGTACGGTTGTTTCAGTTGTGGCTATATAGAAGGATGACTCCCATTCCCAAAACTCGTTTGTGGAGTTATACTCATAGCAAAGTGAAGTAGCTTCTAGCGAGCCGTCACTAAGCCACGCTCCAGGCTTATACCATCCGCCTGTTATGTAACTGAGATGTACAGGTGAGGTAGGGTAATCCTTAGGATTCTGTATCACACTCACCATAGCGACCATTAGAGAGGAAGAATCGTAAAATTTGATGTAACCGATGCGGGATGCCGACGAGGTGTTGTCGTCGCATCTCACAGCTAGATAGCCGCTTGAAAAACATCGTAGATTTACTGCACCCGAACAGTCGTTGTACATATCACACGAGGATGTCGTAGAGGCTAGCCTAGAGGCACTAAAAGGCTGGAAAGTCTCCCCGTCGCCAAAGTATAGCCAATCTTCAGAGCTGGTGGCGTAGTAGCTCTCTGGTAGAGAGCTGTCGCTAAGAAAGTTTATGAATTGTGTTATAGGATATGATGTGTAGCCAAAGAGAGAATTCTGTGGAAAAAAGAGATTTGTGACCTCTGGGATTATTAGACTCTGACTCTCGGGGAGTCTGTGTAGCTCGGTGGCTGTGCCATCGAGTATAGTAGTGCCGATAACCTCACAGGTAGTGCCCTTGTAATCTTCTTCGAGAAGTAGGTGAGCGGTGGTTGTGCTCTCTTTTAACGTTATGCCTTGAGAAGCCTTGCTCGACGGAGTGAACTCCTCTATGTCCTCAAGTGAAAAGGTGTAGCACCTGCGCCCTACACTCGGAAGATAGCTCTTGTAGGTTGTGAAGTCTTCGAGGGTTACTCTCCACGAATTTTCGTCAACGCCCCCATTGCCTGTGAAGAAAATTGTTACTTTGTACCAGCAGTTGCGTTTTAGGTTAAAGTCATTATATGTGTTCATACCCAGATAGTAGCGATATGTTACGTCTCGTGTCCCCTCTGGGCTGTCGTGGATTGCCTCTACCTCTAGGTATGTGCATCTGTTTTTGCGGGCGTTATTGTGCGTTTTGTCGCTCTGGGATGTGCTTGGGTCTCCATAAGTGCCTTGTAGGTTCTCTAGTGAGTAGAGAGGTGTCGCTAGGCTGTGCGATAGAGGGGTTAGGTTCTCTGTTATGCTCTCGGAGGTAGCTGTGTAGCTGTCGTATCTTTTGAGACGATTGTCGGCTAAAATTAGACACTCGTCTGGGGTCGTGCATAGCGAAATGCGTGTGGGGGTTATTGTGATTGAAGGCTCTAGGTTTGTGTTGTCGAATACTGTTGTGACCTTTGCATAGGTGCGAGATAACTCTATGTCGGAGTATGTTACTACGCCATTGGCATTATCGGGGGCACTAGTGCTAAGACCTTCGCCTAGGTAGCTTAGTACGTTGGAAGGGTAGGAAACACTAGAAGAAGTCAACTCGTCAAGTGTTGTTATTTTGGCAAATTGACTGTTGCTGTTGGCGATAGCGGCAATGCTGTACGTTGTGGTGGGGAGGATGAAATGTACCTCCGTGTTGTCGTAGTTCTCTATGTGACGGTAGTGTAGCCTCTCTCCTAAACTGTCAAATATAAAGATGTCTATATCTTCGATAACCTCTGTGCTGCGTGTTGTGGGGCTGTCGAAACTCTGTGCACTAAAGGTCGCTATAAGGGTATGTGACTCATCTTCGGTCTCTGGGGTTATAAGAGATGATTGTTGACAGCTGTATAGGGCGGCAAAGAATATTAGAGTAGTGAGGTATTTCATAGTCTTGTAGAGGTGTTTATAAGAGGGTGAGGGGTATGCTTTATTTTTTTGTTGTTTCTTTAAGAGGGGGCTCTTTGGAAGTGCTCTAAAATATTACGTCATTTGATATCTCTTGCCAGTCGCTTACAGTCACTAGGGCATTGCATCCGAAGATATCTATCTCTGGGGAGGATGTGCCCATATCTGTTATATAGATTGTGATATCGTAGTGGTTATTGTGCATAATAGAACTTGACCCTACAAGGGCAGTGGAGTAGTAGACCCTAGTTCCCTCTATCGTTCCAGTGATAACAAGTGAAGTGGGGTTAACTGACGAGGTGTTTTCAAAGAGGAAGTAGTGTGTGCCCTTTGGCTGGATGTCACTGAAAGTTGTGCCGCTTTCTATAAGCTTTCCACCTGTTATAATGTCGTAGTTCTGGAAGTTAAAACCTTCGGTCATTCTGTCGTATGGCTCAATTAATTGCACTGTGGAGCAGTCGTAGTAGGAGGCGTGGGGTGTTGCGTCCAGAAAATATATTGAGTCGATTGTAAAGGGTTTTTCGTACTCGTTTATTACCTCTTTGAGATTTATCCTTGCAGCGTTTCTCTCTAGCGAAATTGTAGCGTTTGATTCTATGCTCTCCACTAGGGTTATGTTTGATTGCGAGCCGCTCATAGAAATTTTGTTGGCATCGAAGTTCTTTAGATTATAAGCACTTGCTCTTAGCTCGTCAAGAGATTTGATGCTCTTTAGGGTGTTGTCGTCTTCGGTGGCTGTGTTTGCTAGAAGGTGTATGTGTTTCGTCCCTATAGTGTGTTTTAGAACAATCTTTTTTAGGGTTAGCTCTGCGGTGGTGGCTATATGTAGTTCTTCTAATGTTTCGGTGTCGTTGTCGAAGATGTATAGGTAGAGGCTCTTTATCTCATCATCGTAGTCTTCGTAGCTGCCAGTTGCTTTGGTTGTGGTCTCGCCGAAGCTAATAGTGAGGTAAGCTTGATTTGTGACTTGACTTGTGGCTTGAAGCGTTTGTTTGGTGCAGCTATAAGAGAGGGGGCAGAAGATTAGGCAGATTGTTATCAAAAATTTGTTCATAGCTTTAGGTGTATTTATATACTCTCCCTTGTAGGGGAGGGAGGTTTAACAATTTTTTGATGGATTCCTGAATGGGTAGTTGTTCAAATAATATACCAAAGGGGGGTAGGGGTTCTTTAATGATTCAATACTCCGTTAAATTTTAATTTAACCATCTGATTTTCAATAAAATAAATGTGATTTTTCTTGCTTATGTCCCTGATTTTTACTATCTTTAAGGCTAAAACCACTCAGTCT
>JAWXTN010000045.1:0-16221 GCA_044433515.1 Rikenellaceae bacterium
AAATATACGAAATTTTAGCGAGATATGCAAATTATAATCAACTTATTTTCAATAAATTACACATTTAAATTTATGGGCATTTTGCGGGTCAGTGTGATTTTTTTTCGTGCGTTTGCCCTGGTGCTATGGGGTGGTGTTTTGTATATGTGAAATAAAATGCTTATCTTTGCTCAATAGAAAGTTGCCCTTTTCGAAGAAATGTAAATTTTTGAGAAGAAGGAGAAGGAGAAAAGAGCATTAAATTAACTAAACACAAAGTAAATGAAAAAATTAAATTATTTCGGATTATTATTGCTAGCGAGTGTTATGCTGCTAAGTTGTGAGGACAATACGCCTACTGAGCCTGAGAACGAACCAGAAGAAGACCCAGAGCTAGTTGTCACACAGTTAGACCGTGAGCCGTTCTATACATCTAACCCTTTGTCTAGCGAGGTATCTCAGTTTACTGTTACTCACGAGGCTCAGAAGCTGGAATTCTTCGGATGGGGAGGTATCACTAGTGATGCTCAGATTAATATGACATTCCCAGAGAATACGGAGTATTACAACCGTGCTATTCTTACTTACCGTATGGGTGGATGGAATGAAGGTCCATCTGATTGGGATCACACTACGCTAATTATGTTGTATGACAAGACAACCGAGGATTACTATGAGATTGCACGTGCCTTCACTCCTTATGGCTATACCTTTGGTTCGACTTGGAGCAAGTATTATTATATGGACGTAACGGAGTTTTTACCTATGCTAACTGGCGATTGCGAGTTTAGGGTGTGGTATGGTGGTTTTGATGCAACTGCAACTAAAGCGCACACTGTAAAGATGACATTTGATTTCTATTCTGAGGCAGCTATTTTGCCACGCACTGTATTTACCGAGAAGATATATGACTCACGTTTTAACTCAAATGGCTATAGAGGATGGTATTATGGTTCAGAATCTAAGCCTATCGAGGCAGACTCAGTAATGGGGCTGCGTGAGTTTACAGTACCAGAGGATGTAGAGTCATTAACACTAAGAGTAAGCATCACTGGTCACGGTATGGAGCAAGGTGTATTCCCCGATAGAGACGGTTATAGCACAAAGAATGCAGCAGAGTTTGACTACAACTATTATGATATGATAGTGAATGGAGAGAACTTCGGTCAGGGCTATATTTTCTGGGAGAATGGAGACAACTACTATCAAGCAGGTACATACCTAACAGACCGTGCTAACTGGGGTCCTGGTCAGCCTGCAAATGTACAGTACTGGAAGATAGACGGCATACCAAACGACCGTAAAATAACCATTGACCTAGACCTAGAGAATTACATTTCTCCGAACGACAGTCCAATAGCGTTCTACATTGTACAGGTTGACGCATTTGGTATGGATAGCAGCGAATAGCTCTAAACCACAGAATTTAACACAAAAAAAGCCTTGATGAAGTATTTCATCAAGGCTTTTTTTGTGTTATAAAAGACCAACTAAATGTTAGACAAAAAAAAGAGACTCCACCCAAGTGAAGCCTCCCCCCTTAATCTATATATTTGCACCCCTATTCGGCAAGTGTCTCAAACTCGAATTCCACAGGGTTAGATGTATCATCACGAGAAGTAGTTGCAACTGCCTCTATCTGATATTTCGTGTTAGGTTCTAAACCATCAACCGTAAATGTATAAAGCTCTAACTCCTCTTGGATAGGTTCTTCTAAGTCAATGGATTCTCTAACCACTGAACCGTCATCAACCTTAGTAATGCTGTAATAAATATGATTTATATCACGTTCTAGAGTCGCCTCAATTGTTATATCGCTAGAGGTTATCTCAATTATATCGAGAAGGAACGTAGGTCTATACCAAGTGATAATTTGGAAATCTGCTGTCTTAACCTCTGTTACAATGCTCTCATCTGCACCTACGCCATAGGCTTCTACAATAAACACTTGACCCTCCTGATAAAGATCGTCCCCCTCCACTCTAATCTCATAGCTTCCCGACTGAGAAATTTCTAATACATCATACATTGGGTTTTCGGGTCTCTCATTTTCTGGATAGTAGCAGTAGTATATCTTAGTGATTGAAGTAACAATAGCATAAGCCCCTCCAGAACCGTAAAATCCTGGTTCACAAAGCACAGATTGAAGTTCTAAAGTAGGAGTAGCATTTGGAGCAGTAATAAACGACTCCTCGATTTGGCTACTTGAACTTTCGTCGTATGCCACGTAGACAACAAGGTCGTATGAAGTGTGTGGCTCTAGATATTCAACAGTAAAGGTGCAAGTCGATTGGCTAGCCTTAAGGTCAACGTCATACCACAACTCTAAGCCAGCACAGACTTTATAGTAGAGTTTCGAGGCATTCTTTATCTCTGCCTGAATTGTTAGCTCAGTAGAATCGCTTTGTACAAGTAATAGGTTCGTTATCTCTGGTGCACCGTCTGGTGTGTTTTCTGACGTGGTGTCATTACAACCCACGAACCATAGAATTGCTAATAGGAAAAGGATTTTTGTTTTTATTTGAGTAGCTTTTTTTAGGTATTATTTAGGTTTAGTTACGACAAAATTAGAAATAAAATCTCGCTTTCACAAAACTTTCTCTATTTTTTACTGAAATTCATAGAGATAGGGGGATAGGTGTTAGGTTGTAGGTTGTAGGTTGCAGGGGTTAGGGGTTAGGAGTTGAGGGGATGAGGGGGTGGACTTGGGTGCAGTGCCGCTAGCCTATTTTTAATGATTAGTGATTAATGGGGTTCGAATAATACCTTACCTCTAATGCCTAAAACCTAAAACCTAAAACCTAAAAAAAGGGAGGCAAAAAGCCTCCCAAACATTAATCATTAATCACTAATCATTAATCATTAACAAACGTTAATCACTAATAATTAATCACTAAAATACGCCTACTTCTTAGGTCGTGCAGGTCTCTGCGGTTGCACACCAAACTCCCAGTTAGCATTAGAAGTACGTGCACCAGCAATAATCTTAGACATCTCAGCTACTCTCTCAGGATACTGCGCTGCAACATTAGTGTTCTCAGCTGGATCCATATAATAGTTGTACAACTCATAATACTGCTCGTCTGGATTGTTAACATTCAAAGAAATCAACTTCCAGCCATCCTTCATAACAGATTGCTTACCACCCTGCTCGTGGAACTCAAAATACAAATAATCGTGCTGCTTCTGATTCTTATCATCACCCAACAATGTAGGCAAATAAGATACGCCATCAATACCCTGTGGTGCATCTACACCCAACATCTCACACATTGTAGGCATAAAATCCCAAAATGCACCCTGATGTAACGAACCACGAGGCTCTGTTATAACCGCCGGCCACTGTACAATGAACGGAGTGCGAACACCTCCCTCATACAAATCACGCTTGTTTCCACGGTATGGTCCATTACTGTCAAAATAATTTGGATCGTGTCCGCCCTCACAATGTGTACCATTGTCCGAAGAGAAAATTATAATGGTATTGTCATAAATACCCTTCTCCTTCAACAACTCAACAATCTGCGAAACACCATTGTCCAAACGTGATACCATACCCGCAAAAGTTGCACGTGGATTCTCCCTCGCTGTATAACCATCGCCTGGGAACGGAGTCTCAAAGAACTGCCCGTCATACTCGTTATCCTCTCCCTCTGGCAATATCAAATCTGCGTGAGGTATTGTAGGTGTGAAATACAAAAAGAAATTCTCCTCGCTATTCTTGTCAATAAAGTCAAGCGCCTTTGTAAGAATCAAGTCGTGTGTATAAACCTCCTTGTTTAGTGGCACTACATCATCATTCTCGAACAACTGTGTAGGATAATAACGGTGCGCATTACCCTGACCCAAATACCCGAAGAAATAATCAAAACCCTGTCTATTTGGATGACCCTCAGCCTGAGGACCGCCCAATCCCCACTTACCTACGCAAGCAGTCTTATAGTCTTCGGTCTTGAACATCTCTGCTACTGTTACTTCCTCTGGCGCAAGATTCAAGTCATATCCTCTGCCATCCTCAGCCTTATAACCCTTATTACCACGGATAAAAGAGTGACCTGTATGCTTACCAGTCATAAGCACACAACGTGACGGAGCACTAACAGTTGAACCAGAATAGTGCTGTGTGAATTTAATACCATTAGCAGCAAGGCTGTCAATAGCTGGTGTCTTAATCTGCTCTTGACCATAGCAGCCAAGGTCTCCTATACCAAGGTCATCGGCAAGGATGAAAATTACGTTAGGACGCTCCGCTGGCGCCTTAACAGCTGTACTCTCAGCACTTCCGCCACATCCCACTAAAGGAACGCAAGAAAGTAGTGCCGCCGAGCCTAAAAATAGTTTTTTTGTTGTCATTGTTTTTTGTTGTTTAGGTGTTTTTTGATTAGATTTTTTAAATATTCTCTCGAAAAAAGCAGGGAGGATTTTGAAGAACAAAGCCCTCCCCCACTCTCTTTTTCTTAAAATTACTCTTTCGTTAACTTAATTACATAGCCATAGTTATAGTTGCGCATCAGTACCCTATAATCTACGTGTACTGGATTGCCCCAAGAGTTGTCACCGCCAACACCCATCTGTGCAAGGTCTATATTGAGATAAACCTTATCCTCTTTATTCAAATCCACTGTGTTACGAGAGCTTTCATAGCTTTCCTTACTAATATTCTGTGCATTGATGCCAATGCGTGGAAGTCCCTCAATCTCGATACCATAGCCATCCTTAGAAGTCAAAGCAAACTCTCTAACATCTGTACGGTAGCCATTCTCCTGCGGACGAGTATAGTTATACATCATCTCGCTAACTGGCATACTATAACGACCCACAAGTGCCGAAGTCTTACGGTCTGAGTAGTTCTCCCAAGGACCTCTACCATACCACTCTGCCTCGCTCAATTTGCCACTAAGAGCTATCAACTGACCAATACGTGGAAGTGACATATCTCTTTCTGCGTGATAATAAGTAGGCAAGAAGTTATTCATCACCTCGATTGTAGCATCTGGGTAGATTGTGTAAGTTGTATTAAAGTAAGCCTTCTGCAAGTCTGCTGTCAAATTCTTAGGGTCAATGTCGATAAGTGTCGTAGCGATAACTGCAACGCTAACTATCTTATCGCCATCTCTATTCTCTACAATCTCAAAATCTTCGAGTGTTGTATGCTTATGCGCATTTTTCCAATACTTCTCGCCATCTGACCATCCGTCATTGTCAACCTTAACTCGCCAGAAGTCAGGGCGCATAGCACTCTCCACATACTCAAATCCGCCAAGTGTAAGGCCACTAAGTGCGCCACTCTCTGTTGAGAATTTAACCGAGAAATCACCGCTAGAAATCACAACCTCGCTGTCGTTTTCTTCTACATCAAGCTCGCCTTCGCTTACTGACTCATAGTTACGTTTCTTAAACTCACGAAGTGCCAACTGATCATAAGCCACTGTATAGCCCTTTGGTAGGTAACCCTCTACATCTTTAGTATCGAAGTTAAAGGTAATATAGTAGTCTGCATCACAAGTGAGCTTAGTGGTATAGTTCACCGTAAATCTCTCGCTGCGAAGTGGGCAAGTCGTAAGGTTTAGAACACCGCTCTCAACCGCTACACCATTCTTTTCCAAAGTCCAGCTCTGAGCATACTTCGAAGCATTTGTAAAGCTAAAGTTATTGAACAGTTCAAACTCATTATCAGAACCCACCACTGGTTTAACCCTAAGGGCTTGAAGCACCTTTTTAGCTTCATAAGCGTGAGGATTAAGCTCTCTATCGGCATTAATAACGCCATTTAGACAGAACGCACCGTCGTTTCTCTCATTTTGATAGCCATAAGCTCCGCCATAATCCAAGAAACGCTCGCCATCTCTATAGTCTACAACCGCTTGGTCAACCCAGTCCCAGATAAAGCCCCCTTGTAGAAGTGGGTAAGTTTCGAACAAATCCCAATAGTCCTGGAAGTTACCAAGGCTATTACCCATTGCGTGAACATACTCACAAAGGATTAGCGGACGATATGAGTCATTAGAAATCGCATAGTTTTTAACCTTATCCATACGCATATACATAGGAGCATAAACATCTGTATGAGGCTGAGTAGCCGCTTGCTCGAATTGTACTAGACGGCTAGGGTCCATTTCCTTAAGCATTTTGTAACCTTCACGGAACACAACGCCATCGCCACACTCGTTACCCATCGACCAGATGATAACAGAAGGGTGGTTCTTATCTCTTTGAACCATTCTCTCCATACGGTTATGGTGGATTTTAATCCAAGAAGCGTCGTCAGCAATATGTTTCGCTGGGTCATAAGGTGCTTGAACAGCTGCTCCTAGACCGTGGCTCTCAACATTCGCTTCGTCACAGATATACAAACCATATTTGTCGCACAACTCATAGAAGTAAGGGTCAGCGGGATAGTGACAAGTTCTAACAGAGTTAATGTTCAACTTCTTCATAAGCTCAACATCTTTTTCGACAGTCTCACGTGGAACAAAGTGACCTAGTTCTGGGTGATGTTCGTGACGGTTCACACCTCTCACATAGATAGGCTTGCCGTTAACTTGCAACTGTGAATTTCTTAGCTCAACAGTTCTAAAACCTACTTTAGTAGACATATAGCTCTTATCCTTACCCTTTGCACCATTCGATACAACAAGAGTATATAGGTTTGGAGACTCTGCGCTCCAAGGCTCGATACCAGGGAAAAGATTGTTAAGAGTTACTATTGCACCTTTGCTCTTAGAAACCTTTGCGCTCTTTGAGCCTTTATATATAGAGTTGCCCTCTGCATCGAAAAGTTCCACATCGACATTCTGAGTAGACGAACCGCTAAGTGCCGCCAATTCTACCTCAACTGTTAGCTCACCATCCTTATAGTCATTAATCATAGGAGAGCTTACCTTAACATCTTTAATAAAGGTCTTAGGCGTTGCATACAACCACACATCACGCTTGATACCTGCAAGTCTCCAGAAGTCCTGACACTCAAGGTACGAACCAATAGAGAAACGATACACCTCAACTGCAAGGGTATTGTTACCCTCCTTTATATATGGAGTAATATCAAACTCAGCCTGCATCTTCGAGTCTTGAGAGTAGCCTACTTTCTTGCCGTTAACCCACACATAGAATGCAGATTTCACAGCTCCAAAGTATAGAACCACACGCTGATTCTTCCATTCCTTCGAGATTGTGAAGTCTCTACGATACGAACCCACAGGATTCCAAGCAGTAGGAGCTACACAAGGGTATGGATTTTGAAGAGCGAACTCATAAGGATGGTTTAGATAAACAGGTCTATCATAACCCTGCAATGGCCAGCTACCTGGAACTTTGATATCGTCCCACGCCGACACATCATAAGATGTCTTATAGAAGTCAGCTTCTCTCTCGTCTGGATTTGTAGCAAAAGAGAACTTCCACTCGCCGTTAAGGCTCTGGTTTGTCTCACAATTGTAATAACCTCCGCTGAGAGCCTCGTCTTCTGTTTCATAATACCAGAACGTTGCCCTGCCTTCTTCACGGTTTACTCCAGTCACCTGATTGTCTTGCCACTCCAGAAGTGGTGGCGTTGTAGATGCCATCGCCAATTGCCCCACAGCTAGGAGCGATAGCATAAGAATTGATTTTTTCATATCTTCGATTTTAGTTTTTAAATTTTTTTAAGTATTGTTGCACACTGTCTCTTTACAAAAATAATTAATCAAAAGATAATTATAGTGTAAAATTTCTACAAAAGGGGGTAATAATTCGGCACTTTGAACTTTTAGGGCATAAAAAAAGGAGTCTAATGACTCCTAGCTATATTTTTTGGTAACTCTGGGCTTACTGCACCTTCGTCTCCCTAATTTTAATTTTGTCGAGTATCTTCACTACACTCTCTTTTATCTCCTTTGCACTGCAATCCTTACCGCTGGTATAGATAAAGGCAAGTCGGATATTCGCTCCCCCCGATAGCCTATGTCGCTCTGTGCGATAAGCCTCCCTGAGGTGTCTTTTCACTGAGTTGCGCTTGACTGCTCTACGGAAGATGCGCTTTGGAACAGAGACCATCATTTGGCTCTCGCCCACTTCATGCTCGCCTCTCTCGCCTCTCTCGCCTCTCTCACCTCTCTCACCTCTCTCGCCTCTCTCGCCTCTCTCGCCCCCCTCACCTCTCTCACCTCTCTCGCCCCCCTCGCCCCCCTCCAAGAGGGTGTAAATACAGCGCAGAGGTGGCACATTTATTGTTTTATGCGACGCAAAGAGTGACTGTATAGCACTGCGAGACTTTAGCCGTGAGCTTGACGGTAATCCAAAATTCATTAACCCTACGGTTTCTTAACCAAAGTCTTCGAAGCAGCAACCGACACCGAACGTGGCGTTGCCGAACGAGTGGTTGTACTCTTAACCTTTATATTCTTAGAGGCAGCAGACGAAGAAGCACTTACAGCTGTCTTACGACAACGAACCCTACGCTTCTCAGCCATCTTCAAAAGTTCACTCTGCGAAGTATTCTCTAGACTCTTAACCGTAAACGAAGAGAGGTCCTCACCATTACTCGCCGCCGTACAATAGGCATCAATCGCACCCGTCATAGATGGATATTTCTTACTAGGAGCCATAATAGAGACTACAATTCCACTCGCAAGTGCAATCTTAGCGGTAGCCTCACCAAAAACCGCTACTGAGCCCTTAAAACCACGCTCCACTAGTGCAGGGTAGTTATGAACCTCTAGAGGGCTATACATCGCAATAATATCGTACTGCGAGGCATCCATATCGCCTAGGTCGCTACACACAGTGTGCGAGAGAACAGCCTTCGAGAAATTAAGCGCAGCACGCTCCATTGCCATTGGCAGCTCTGGTTTGTATGGTTCAGAGAGTGGCAAGAAATACTTCTCACTGTTGTGCTTCAAAATAAGCTCCATAAGCGAGGTAACTGAACCCGAAGCGAAAGAAATCTTTCTCTTACGATAAACAATATACTTTTGCAGGTATAGAGCCACAGCCTCCGAAATACAATAGTACTTCATCGAATCTGGTATAGTGATACGAGACTCACTCACTAATCTGAAGAAGTTATCAATTAGTGTGCGGCTAGTAAAAATTACTACAGTATGATCGAGAATCTTTATTCTCTGTGAAATAAATTCCTGAAGCTCGACTCCCTCCACTTTTATAAGAGGAAAAAAGTCAATGCCTAGATTAAATTTGTCTTTTAGTGGTGCAAAAGGTGATTTATGCTCCGACGACGGTTTTGGTTGCGAGATGAGAATTCGTTTAATAGCCAAGGCCCTAACAATTTAATTTACAATAATCTAAAGTACACCACCGTACCCCATATAAGGGCTACAGGAGTGATTTCAACGGCGCAAAGGTACAAAATTGATTGCAAAAAAGAAAATTTTGATGATTTAAAATAATAAACAATCCTCAAACTGTGATAAAGATACCCCAATGCCAGTAAACAAATAACAAAAAACATAGAGCCAGGTATAGACAACAGGATTATAACAGGAGCCGCCAAAAGAGTCGAAAGAAGGGCTGTATCAAAATTACTCAAATTCCTAATATCACGCCACCGAGAAGCCTTGAAATCGAACTTTTTGAAAATACGCTGCCACAGCAACCCCCATATACGCACAAACAAAAGAGCTACAACGGCACACAAAAAGACCCCCAGAACCGCCTCCTCCTCAGCCATAAAGCCCGAAATAGCCGCACCAGTACAGAGCATATTAATGAAGATACCCATACGTATAAAACGCACAAACTCCATAGAAGTAGTCGCAAACATAAAAAGAGCACCCGAAACCGACACCAAATTCTTAAGACTCCAGCTCAGAATCCGCCCATAGCGGAAGAGCATATAACACCACACCACCAAAATCGAAAGGATAACAATACTCAGCGTAGGGTTAGTGTTAGCCAAATATTCAAAACTAGAGAGTGCCCCATCGCTATTTACCGAACCGTCCACAACACTTCCCGTCCCAAACATCTCAGCACTACTGCACACCCTACGCCCCACAACTACGCTATCCGAGGGCACAGCCCCTTGTGAAGTGTAATCGTATGTAGGCAACCACCAGGACATTTCTTAGAAATTATAAATTAATGAATTACAGAAAAAAGACTCTTAAGCTACAGGAGTTTGCTTAGTTCTTTTTCCAGTTGTTCAGGCGAGGTTATATTCTTTGTAATGATATTCGACTCGCTGTCGATAAGGAAGTTGTATGGAAGTGACTGCACGTTATAGCTACCTAGATATGGCGAAGAAGTCGCACGTGGGTCGTTCACTGATATCCAGCCCAGACGAGCGTCTACAACAGCGTTAAGCCACTCGGCTTTATTGTTGTCTAGAGAAACTTGGAATACCTCAAAGCCTTTTGCCTTGTATTTGTCATAAATTTCGGCAATCTCACGGTTACGAACCTTTAATTCTGGGGTCGATATAACAGTAAAGTCCAGAAGTGTTAGCTTTGCTTTTGCCACCTCTTGTGTAAGTTTACGCACTTTACCCTCGGCATCTTTAAGCTCAATCTCTGGAATAGAGATAACGATATCTTCGAGGTTTGCGGTAAAGGTCGAGTCCATAACAAACGAGCTACGGCTCTCCTCCACATCTCTCATCAAAGAGATAACATAGGGAGATTCTGGGTAGGCTACAGCAAGCGAATCGGCAATAGTTCTAAAATAGATAATATCTGTTGGCTCATCAAAGATAAAGCGGCCGTTAACCATCGGCTGGTATAGGGGCACAATAGCTGCTAGAGAGTGTGGGTTTGCCACGACGAAGCGGATAACTTGACGTTTGAGTTGAATATAACTTTGCGCATATTCTCTGCTAATTTCGGCAGCCCTTTCCTCGCTTAGTGTCGCACTAAAGAGGTGCGAGAGCGAGTCTAGCGATTTGATTTTTTGAGTTGTGATATTGTTTAGTTCACGAAGCTTTTCAGAGCCTTGTGAGCCGCTCACCTCATAGTTATTGTATATATTCCCGATTGAGCTAAGTTTCACATTCTCGCCTGGGCTGAGCAGTAGCGGCACGTAGCTATCTAGAGTCCTTACGTTGACGAACAGCGGTGTCTCTTGGTCAAAGTCTACCTTTACACTAAAGTGACCTTCTGCATCTGTCGAGAGAGTATCAATAACTCTGCTGCTAGTTCCTGGCAATATCTTTTCGATAGCCAGTCTTTCTTTGCCGTGACCGAAGAAGTGACCATTAATTATCGCTGAGTTATTGTTTGCACACCCTGAGGTGAAAATTACAAGGAGCAGTAGGGCTAGGTTTCGAATATTCATAATTTTATAGTAAACTTTTTGTTTTTGCTGTGATTTATTTGTTTTTTGGATTTCTATGGATAGAAATGAAAAGTTATAATCCACAAAGATAATATTTTTTTGTAGATTTGCACAACGATATTTCCAGAGGAATTCAAAAAAAGAGAGACTATGCTTTATATTCATATACCTATATGCGCTTCGAAGTGCCACTACTGCTCGTTCTATTCAGTTGGGGCTAGGGGTGTCGCACAAGAGGAGCTTACCGCTAGCATTTGCAGAGAGCTGGGCGAGCGCAGGGGGGAGTATAGCGAGCCTCTTCGGACTATTTACTTTGGAGGGGGCACGCCCTCGATACTTTCAGAGGGGAATATCTCAGAGATTTTCAGAGCTATCCGACTCCATTACGACACTTCGCAGGTGACAGAAGTTACCTTTGAGGCTAATCCCGAGCAGCTCACCGTAGAGTATCTTAGAGCACTACGCTTGTTTGGCATCAATCGCCTTAGTATCGGCACTCAATCGTTCGATAACTCTAGACTACGCTCCATTGGGCGCAGACATAGTGTTGAGTGCGCTGAGGAGGCAGTGAGACGTGCACGAGAGGCAGGCTTTGAGAATATCTCAGTTGATTTGATGTTCGGTTTTGAGGACTTGACTTTGGAGGAGTGGGAGAGGAGCATTTCTAGTGCTCTGAAACTTAACCCTGAGCATATCTCAGCCTATCAGCTAACCATAGAGGAGGGCACGCTATTTTCTCGCAGGGGTGTAACAACTGCAAGCGATGAGGTTTGTTTTGAGCAGTATAGTATTTTGTGTAAACGTTTAGCAGCGGCGGGTTATCAGCATTACGAGATTTCGAACTTTTCGCTACCAGGCTACTCTTCACGCCACAATAGCAGCTACTGGACAGGAGCGAAATATTTAGGGATAGGCCCTTCAGCCCATTCTTATGATGGAGCACGAGAGCGCAGGTGGAATCTAAGTTCTATAAAGGAGTACCTCGAAAGGACTTCCTACGAGAGCGAGCATCTAAGCGACACAGACCTACACAACGAGTATATAATGACACGCCTAAGAACCTCAGAGGGCATAGACCTAACCGAATACCGCACCCGATTCAACCGTGATTTATTAGCCGAACACCCCAAGGCAGAGCTAACCGCCCAAGGGCTACACACCAAAGAGAACCACCTATACATCCCCGAACTAGCAATGTTCACCTCCGACACCACAATAAGCACCTTATTCTGGGACTAACCCCTTTTTCGCACAAAAAAGAGGAGGATTTTCTTTTGTGTAAAGAAAACCTTCCATCTCTTTGTTTCGAGGGAGTTCCCTCCCCCTATACAGCCAAATCCAAAGTTTTAGTTTGCAATAATTCGCCCCTCGTAGGTTACGGCAGCTGAGAAGTCGGGCGTAAGTGTTACAAATGCGCTACCAGTCGAGAGGCTTAGAGCTATGTGAATGCCGATATTCATATTCTGGTCTTCGAAATCGCTATCGAAGCCTGTGTTCGAGACGTTTGTTAGCTTAGCCGTTATAATAAAATTATTCGGGTGCTTTGTCGCCTTGACAGTATAATCTGTGTAGGGCAGCAGCGAAGCATCGAAGGTAAACTCCTTATCGTTTTGAAGCTCAAAGGGCAGCGAGATATCCAAATCCTCTGGGTAGAACGACATATATAGGTCGCTGCGGTCGAAAATCTGAACAGGGTTCTGGTATGGCAGGGTGTAGCTCGTAGGATAGAATATGAAGCTCTGAGTAGCTAGTGCAGCCTTCATATTGTCGATAGCGGTCTGCTCACGAGCCTCTCTTTTGGCTTTTCTTTGAGCGGCTTTAGTGCTCGTGCTCGACGATGCAGAGTTCGCAACGGCAAAGACCAGCGCCGTCGTAAGGAGTAGGGTCAGGATTGTTAGAAAAGATTTTTTCATTGTTGTGTATAGTTATTTATGATTGGAAAAAGATTGCGCTTCAATAAAAAAGGGAGCTCTCTTAAATAAAAATGAGAAATTTCAAGAGTTCTCCCCAAAAAGTGAAAAAAAGTTATTTGTCGAGCTTCTTTTAAAAGCCCTATATTTTACTAGGTGTTCAAAGATTATGCCAAAGTTTCAGCCCTTCAAAAGTTATTAACATTATAAAAGAAATGTTAATAACTTTTTCAGCTGTACATTTCAAAAGGTCTAATTTAGTAGTAACTTTGTAGTCAGAATCCCCTAAATCGCAGTCTCAAAACAACCCCAAAAGACCGCAAAACAACACATTAGCAAAGAAAATTAACATATATAATAATAACTATTAAAAACCCCAAAACTAAAGATGGAAAAGAGAAAAGAATACAGCTATGAAGAGGCTGTTGCAGCGGCACGGGAATATTTTAAGGGCGATGAGCTAGCAGCCACAGTGTGGGTGAGCAAGTACGCTCTTAAGGATTCTTGGGGCAAAATCTTCGAATGTTCTCCACAGCAGATGCACGAAAGAATTGCTTCGGAGATTGTGCGCATTGAGAACAAATATCCAAATCCTATGCAGATGGAGGAGGTTATGGAGCTTCTCAGCGATTTTAGGTATGTAATCCCTCAGGGCGGGCCTATGACTGGTGTGGGTAATGATTTGCAGATTGCATCCCTATCGAACTGCTTTGTTATCGGTCACGAGAAGCCAGCCGATTCTTATGGTGGGATTATCCGCATTGACGAGGAGCAGGTACAACTTATGAAGCGCAGGGGCGGTGTAGGTCACGACCTTTCACACATTCGCCCAACGGGCAGCCCAGTTTTGAACTCGGCTTTGACCTCTACTGGTATTGTTCCGTTTATGGAGCGTTACTCTAACTCTACACGTGAGGTTGCCCAAGACGGTCGTCGTGGAGCGTTGATGCTTTCTTTGTCTGTTAAACACCCAGATGCTGAGCGATTCATTGATGCAAAGATGGAGAGCGGCAAGGTTACTGGTGCGAATGTATCTATTAAGCTTGACGATGAGTTTATGCGTGCGGTTGTTGCAGGCGAGAAGTATCAACAAAAGTTCCCGATAGACTCTACTGAGCCTCAATATACTACAAACATTGATGCAGTAACACTTTGGAACAAGGTTATCCACAATGCCTGGAAGTCGGCAGAGCCAGGAATTTTGTTCTGGGACACAATCATTAGAGAGAGTGTGGCGGACTGTTATGCAGATTTGGGCTTCACTACAGTATCTACGAACCCTTGTGGTGAGATACCTCTTTGCCCTTATGACAGTTGTCGTTTGGTGGCTGTGAATTTGTATTCTTATGTCGATGCTCCGTTTACGAAGAAAGCCAAGTTTAACACTGAGAAATTCAAGGAACACGTGCGCAAGGCTATGCGTATGATGGATGATATCATTGATTTGGAAATCGAGAAAGTAGACGGCATTATCGAGAAGATATCACGTGACCCAGAGGAGGACGATATCCGCAGGGTAGAGCGTCAGTTGTGGGAGAAGATTAAAGCTAAGGCATTGCAGGGTCGTCGTTGCGGACTTGGTATTACGGCAGAGGGCGATATGTTGGCAGCTCTAGGATTGCAGTATGGTAGCGAGAAGGCTACGGAGTTTGCTGTTAACGTTCACAAGATGTTAGCGGTGGAGGCTTATCGCAGTTCTGTTGAGATGGCAGGTGAGCGTGGAGCGTTCCCAGTCTATGACGCTGAGCGTGAGGCAAACAATCCTATGATTAGCCGTATTAAGGAGGCAGATTCAGCTTTAGCGGCAGCTATGGCAGAGAGGGGTCGTAGAAACATTTCTCTACTTACGATTGCACCTACGGGCACTACATCTTTAATGACACAGACTACTAGCGGTATTGAGCCAGTCTTTATGCCAGTATATAAGCGTCGCAGGAAGGTGAATCCTAATGATATGTCATCGAATGTTACCTTTGTGGACGAGGTAGGTGATAGCTGGGAGGAGTACAATGTATTCCATCATAACTTCTTGACATATCTAACTACTAAGGGCATAACTAAGGAGGAGGTTCTAAAGATGAGCGATAGTGAGGTAGATTCTCTTGTGGAGTCGTCGCCATATTACAAGGCTACGTCTAATGATATTGACTGGGTGGCTAAGGTTAAGATGCAGGGGGCTATACAGAAGTGGGTTGACCACTCTATCTCGGTGACTGTTAATTTGCCTGAGAGTGTTACTGAGCAGTTGGTATCTGACGTATATCGTACGGCTTGGCAGGAGGGCTGTAAGGGTGTTACGGTGTATAGGGATGGTTCACGAGCTGGAGTACTTGTTAAGAAGGACAGCGGCAGTGCTACTGCACCTACTAGTTTACCAGCTAAGCGACCACTTTCATTGGATGCTGATGTGGTACGTTTCCGCAATGGTAGTGAGGAGTGGATAGCTTTTGTGGGCTTGTACAATAATATACCTTATGAGATATTCACTGGTAAGATTGAGGAGGATGCTATGTACATACCTAAGCGTATAGAGAAAGGCGAGATTATCAAGGTTAAGGAGGAGGGCAATGGCACACGTTATGACTTCCAGTATGAGGACAAGTATGGCTATCGCAACACTGTTGGGGGTATTTCACGATTGTTTGATCAGGGGTTCTGGAATTATGCTAAGCTTATTTCTGGTGTACTTCGTAATGAGATGCCTATTGTTGACGTTGTATCTTTGGTGTCATCTTTGCGTTTGGATAGTGAGACTATTAACACTTGGAAGAATGGTGTAGGACGTGCTCTTTACAAGTACATTCCTAATGGGACTAAGGCACGTAGTGGTGTTATATGCCCTGATTGTGGAGGTGAGACTTTGCATTATCAGGAGGGGTGTTTGGTTTGTACTGCTTGCGGACACTCTAAGTGTGGCGGATGATGAGAATTAATGATTAACGATTGTTAATGATTCAATACTCCGTTAAATTTTTGGGGAAATTAGGCGGCCTTTGAGCCATATAGAATAAGTTCATTGACAATATTGTGATTTTTCTTTAAGTTAGGATTAATGCCAAACTTG
>JAWXTN010000046.1:0-16138 GCA_044433515.1 Rikenellaceae bacterium
CAAGTTTGGCATTAATCCTAACTTAAAGAAAAATCACAATATTGTCAATGAACTTATTCTATATGGCTCAAAGGCCGCCTAATTTCCCCAAAAATTTAACGGAGTATTGAATGATTAATGGGTTCTTGCTTAATTGTGAATTGTGAATTGTAAATTGTAAATTGTGAATGGGGTTATAGCCTAGTGGGGACACAAATTAGAAGCTGCTGAGTAGAACTGAGTATAGCTGAGTAATACTGAGTAACGGCTGCGAGGCTGTGTAGAGCTAGCGGGGGGTTGGTGTCAGAAAGACACCAAAAAAGGAATCGAAGATTCCGTAGACACCAACCCCCCAAATCTCCACCCTTTAAATCCTCACCCTTCAAATCCTCAAAACATAAATCTTCTAAATTCTTCAAAGTTTTTCAAAGACTTTGAAGAATTTTTGTAAAAAAGTATTACCTTTGCATAACTGTTAAAGACAACTAATCTTAAATTAAGAGCAATGGAAAAGCCTCCAAAAGTTGGAAATAAAGAGTATTTCAAAGTAATAAATACACATAGTAGCATTGTGAATGTCATTGAGAAATTCAATGATGAATATATCTATTGGAGTGATATAAAGTATAAGAAACTGCCCGATGGTGTGAGAAGTAGCGAAGAGTTGTGGACTCATATCAAATTCTCTAGAAGACTTACAAGCATACCCCTTTGGAGTAAGTACGGAATCTCGACTGCCATCACAAATTATATGCAAAAGGTTTGTCACGAATTTGATATGAACTTTGGAGGCTCGTGGGGTACAAACTCCCTAGGAATTGAGAGTAGCAAAGATCAATACCTTGTTAGCTCGCTGATGGAAGAGGCTATATCTTCAAGCAAAATGGAGGGGGCTGTTACTACTAGAAAAGTAGCAAAGGAAATGCTCAGAAAAAAAGAGTCTCCAAAAGATAACTCTCAGCAGATGATATTTAATAACTATCAGACTATTAAATTCGTTGTCGAGAATAAGGATAAACCCTTTAGTGAAGAGCTGCTATTGAAGATACACTCGATTATGACCGAGAACACTCTTGCTAGTCCAGGTGATGCAGGACGATTTAGAGGGGATGACGACGTGGTTGTAGAGAATGGCATAACACACGAAGTTGTCCATACTCCACCCTCGTATGAGGGAATTCCAGAATTTATTAAAGACCTCGAACAGTTCTTTAACGCAAAGGACAATAGCCCTTTTATACACCCTATAATTAAAGGAATTGTCGTCCATTTTATGATTGGGTATATACACCCCTTTGTCGATGGTAACGGACGTACTGCACGTGCACTCTTCTACTGGTATATGCTCAAAAATGGATACTGGCTTACTGAATTCCTCTCGATTTCGAGGATAATAACTAAAACTAAAAAAAGCTACGAGAAAGCCTATCTTTATAGTGAACACGACGAAAATGATATCGGCTACTTTATTACATATAATCTTAATGTGCTAAGTAAAGCCTTCGAAGAGCTTAAAGAATATATTAAAAGAAAGGCTAACGAAAGACAAGCTGCTTCATTATTCCTTAAAATAGGAGGGGTGAACGAGAGACAAGCCGAAATTATCAAAATCTTTGTGGATTCTCCACTCGAAGTGTTGACAGCTAAAGAAGTTGAAAGTAAATTTATGGTTTCGAATGTAACAGCTAAGAAAGATTTGATAGGTTTAGTGGAGAGGGGTGTGCTAAATGAAATCCATCTTAATAAGGTGAAGAGGGGCTATGTTCGTAGTGAAGAGTTTGGAAGTATTGTAGGGCTAGATTAGCGGTAAATTCTTCAAAGTTTTTCAAAGATTTTGAAGAATTTGGCGGAATTTATAAGTCTTTCAAAGAGCTTTGAAGGATTGTGATGTGTGAAGGGTTGTGATGTGTGGGGTGTAGAGGGGATTATAGGAAGGAGTGACACTAGAGATGTTCTAGATGTCAGTAAAAAAGAAAGTGGGGGTGTAAGCCGAGTTCTGTCTAGAACTGTCATTTATCTAGGCTTCCTATTGCTAGAGAAGCTCATCAGCGACCTACCCTCCGTCCGTTAGGGCGAGTAACCCTCGTCGTTGAACCCCAAAGGGGAACAACAGTGAACGGTATATTTGGTCTTGCAACGCATAGCCCTGTACCCATACGATATCACTACCGCACGCCGTAGGCTCTTACCCTACATTTTCACCTTTGCCAGAATAAAGGAACTTTTTCTCGAAAGAAAAACTCCTACTTAAAAACACTCTGGTAGTTATTTTCTGCTACAAAAGGCAGAAGCTCACGCCCCTCTTGTACTTTCGCAAGTATGCCACTCTGTGTTGCTCGGACTTTCCTCCCCGACTACAAAATGTAGCCGCAGCGACAGTTTCCCCCACTTTTTTATTATCTTTGTAACTTTGGAGAACTTTATACTCTCCAAAGACATCGGACGACAAAGATATGAAAAATTTTATAGATATTAACACTTTCAATTATCCACTCGCAGATAATCGCATTGCGAAGTATCCATTGGAGCAACGCTCAGATAGTAAACTGCTGAGCTTCAAGGGAGGGGAGATTGAAGACAGAAAATTCTCAGAGATTCGAGAAGTGCTGCCCTCGGATGCACTACTAGTCTTTAACCAAACGAAAGTCGTAAGGGCTAGGCTCGTTATGCACAAAGCCACTGGGGCGAGAATAGAAATATTCTGTCTAGAACCTAATTCTCCTGCCGACTATGAGCGTGCCTTTACAGCCACTGGTAAATCGTCGTGGCACTGTATGGTGGGTAATGCCAAGAAATTTAATACACCACTGCTTAGCGATGACCAAACTTTTCGTGCTGTCAAGGGCGAAGGCGATATCGTTCACTTCGAGTGGACGACTTCCGAAACTTTCGGAGAAGTCCTCACACGATTAGGAAATATACCTATCCCTCCATACCTAAACCGTGGAAGTGAGGAGATAGACACCACTAGATACCAAACAGCGTATGCCGAAGTCGAAGGTTCGGTCGCAGCCCCTACCGCAGGACTCCATTTCTCCGATGAAATACTCTCTAGAATCGAAAATAAAACTTTTGTGACACTCCACGTCGGAGCAGGTACTTTCTTGCCTGTAAAGGCGGAAAATGCCGTTGAGCACGTGATGCACACCGAAACTTTCGATGTGACTATTGAGGCAGTTGAGAAACTGGCAAAGAGTGAAGGCAAAATTGTGGCAGTGGGAACTACCTCGCTTCGTACAATTGAGAGCCTAGCGGTGATGGGGGGTAGAATTCTAAGCGGAGGAAGCCCGAAAGAACCAGTAGGGCAGTGGGAACGCTACGAGAAACATTCGATTGTGCCGCTGCTGGAATATATGAGAGAACACGATATGCCTAGGCTTGTCGGGGCTACACAAATAATGATAACCCCAGAGTATAAATTTAGTACAATTCAGGGAATCGTTACAAACTTTCATCAGCCCAAGAGTACCCTGCTGATGCTTATATCAGCTATTGTAGGAGATGAGTGGCAGAGGATTTATACTCACGCCCTAGAAAACGATTACAGATTCCTAAGCTACGGAGATAGCTCCTATCTGGAACTAAAGGAGGCTTCTGAAAATCTCCCTTAAAGAAATAATAACTAAATCATACCCCTACAATAAAAATGTTTTTACCTACAAGTGCAAAGGAAATAAAGGCTCTGGGCTGGAATTACATAGATGTGATTCTCTTTTCGGGCGATGCCTATATAGACCATCCGAGCTTCGGTGCAGCGGTCATAGGTCGCTCGCTAGAGGCGGCAGGCTATAGAGTTGCTATTGTGCCGCAGCCAAACTGGCAGGACGATTTGCGTGACTTCAAGAAGTTCGGTGCTCCAAGGCTCTTCTTTGGCGTTAGCGCAGGGGCTATGGACTCTACTGTTATGCACTATACCCCTACTCGTAGGCTGCGCTCCTCAGATGCCTATACTCCAGGAGGACGGCACGGCGCACGCCCAGACTATCCGACAGTTGTGTACAGTAAAATCCTAAGAGAATTATATCCCGACTCTGTGATTATAGCAGGGGGTATAGAGGCTTCGCTTCGTCGGCTTACACATTATGACTATTTGCAGGATAGGCTTATAGGGTCGTTCGCTGAAGTGTGCAATGTAGATGGGCTTATCTATGGAATGGGTGAGGTGGCAATTGTAGATATCGCACGGAAGATAGAGCGTAAAAAGGAGTGGAGAGATACTCCGCAAGTGGCGTTCTATACTGAGAACTGTGATGAGTTTAGAGAGGATAACGCCATAGTGCTACACTCTAGAGAGGAGTGCGAAAAGAGTAAAGAAAAATTTGGAGAGAACTTCGTGGAGATTGAGCGGCAAAGTAATATGATTACGGCACAGCAACTCATTGAACCGTGCAGCAGAGGCGGTGTTGTAGTCAATGCTCCCTATCCAATATTTTCGGTAAAACAGTGTGACGAGACTTTCGAGCTGCCGTATATGAGGCAGCCTGCGCCACGCTACAAGGGTAAGGTTATTACGGCGTGGGATATGATTAAACACTCGGTTAACATCCATAGGGGGTGTTATGGCGGATGTAGCTTTTGTGCTATCTCTATGCACCAGGGCAAGCATATCGCTAGCAGAAGTGTAGAGTCAATAGAGAGGGAAGTTCTAAGAATTGTGGAGAGCGAGGATTTCCGTGGAACGATTAGCGATATTGGAGGTCCTTCGGCTAATATGTGGATGACAGGAGGGAAGAATGTTGAGGCGTGTGAGAAGTGTTGCAGGGCTAGCTGCCTTGCCCCTCGACGGTGTCCAAACCTCAGAGGTGAGGACGAAAAACTTATGAAACTTTACCGTAGGATTCAAAGTATCGCAGGGGTGAAGCACCTCTTTATCGGCAGCGGTATTCGCTACGATTTGATAGATTATTCTTCGGGCTATTTCGAAAAGGTCGTTAAAGAACATACCAGCGGAAGGCTTAAGGTCGCTCCCGAACATACCGAAGACCACGTGGTGGAGCTTATGCGTAAGCCGCAGTGGGGCGAGTATCAGCGTATGACTAAAGAGTTTGAAAATATCTGTGCGAAACATCGTTTGCCTTACGTTATAGTGCCATATTTTATTTCGGCACACCCAGGGTGCAGCGAAGCGGATATGCGTGCCCTTAAGGCTAAGACCAAAGGTGTGCGTACAGACCAGGTGCAAGACTTTACTCCTACTCCTATGACCCTTAGTTCGGTAATGTATTACACAGGCATTGACCCATACACAAAGAGGAGGGTCTACGTGGCAAGGAGTAAGGAAGATAAAGACGCTCAGAAATCCTATTTCTTTGAATCCTTTAAAGCGCAGAGCCAACGGGGAGGTAAGCCGCAAAGGGGAGGTTATAAACAACCCTATAAAACAAATGTCAAAAAATATGGTGATAAAAAGAGTGGCAAAAAATTCTAAATCTAAGATTTTAGAATTACCTTTGTCGTGTTAAAAGTTACGTGGGGCTACCCCCCCCCCCTCTCTCCATATAAAAAACTTCAGATAAACAAAAGATATGCCGCAGCAGAAAAGTTACGCAGTAAGAAAAAAAGAGGCTGAAAAACGTGCAGCCGCCGACGAACTAAATGCTATTAGTCGTCAAGTGGGACAACACCCCCCTCAAGCAATCGAGCTTGAAGAGGCTGTTATAGGGGCGATAATGCTCGAAAAGAATGCACTGCTAAATATTCAGGGTATCCTTTCGCCCGAATCGTTCTATCACGATCGTCATCAGCTAATCTATGCTGCTGCACTAGAACTCTCGGCTAATATTCAGCCTGTCGACCTCTATACTATCGGTACGCAGCTTAAGCGTTCGGGACACCTAGCGGCAGTCGGAGGTATGGCATACCTTACTGAACTTACGCAAAAGGTATCGTCGGCTAGCCACCTCGATTATCACGCCAAAATCGTAGCAGATAGATATATACAGAGACAACTTATTACAGCTTCGACACAGATACAAAAGGACTCGTTCTCCGACGAAATAGATGTAGCAGAACTTGTGAGTAGGGCGGAGCGTTCAATCTTCGAGATATCGGAAGGAAATATACGCAGAGATGTGCAATCGAGCCGTGACATCGTTACCGAAGCGATGAAAATTATCGAAGAGGCAGGTAAGAAACCTGACGGTATGACGGGTGTGCCAACTGGCTTTAGTGATTTGGACGCCCTAACACTCGGGTGGCAGCTCTCGGATTTGATTATCCTAGCGGCACGCCCTTCGATGGGTAAAACGGCTTTCGTACTTACGATGGCTCGTAATATCTCGGTGACATATAATCGTCCTGTGGCGTTCTTCTCGCTCGAAATGAGTGCTACACAGCTTATGACTCGTCTGCTGGTGGCAGAGAGCGAAATGGACTCTAAAAAGATTAAATCGGGTAAACTCTCGCCTGACGAATGGAAACAGCTTGAATCGTCTGCTCGTCCACTTTCCAAAGCGCAGCTCTTTATCGACGATACACCTGCGCTCTCAATCTTTGAGTTCCGCTCGAAGTCTAGGCGTTTGAAACTTAATAGTAAAATCGAACTAATCGTTATCGACTACTTGCAGCTTATGACTGCTGGTACGGCTGATACAAGGGGTAACCGAGAGCAGGAGGTTGCCCTTATCTCTCGCTCTTTGAAGGCTATCGCTAAGGAGCTGAACGTTCCGATTATAGCCCTGTCACAGTTGAACCGTTCTGTCGAGTCACGTGGTGGCAATAAACGCCCACAGCTAAGTGACCTCCGTGAGTCGGGCTCTATCGAACAGGATGCAGATATCGTAGCGTTTATTCACCGTCCAGAGTACTTCGGAATGACTGAGACCGAAGACCATCAGCCAACTGCTGGACTAGCAGAAATTATCGTGGCAAAGCACCGTAATGGTGAGGTGACAGATGTGAAACTACGCTTTAGAAAAGAGCAGGCTAAATTTGTCGACTGGGACGATACTGGCTTTACAACACAACAGGGCAGTAAGGTTACGACAACCTATTCGACGATGGACTCTAGCTCGTTTAATGAGGCAGAGGATGAGGGTATGGATACACTTAGTGCGTCGCAGGGAAGTGTTCAGATGGGGCAGGGTTTGGCTAGTGCTCAGCTCTCTGATGAACCGGACTTCTAATAAAATGCACACTTTGTGCGTTATTACAGTTGTGGGGATGTGAAGGGATGTCGCTTCTATATGCTTTATGGCTTCTATGAGGCTTCCCTTTCCGATATGTGAGATGTAATATTAAGAGATGTGATATGAAAAAGGTACTCTTTATTTTTATAATAGGTCTTTGTGTGCTTTCGGGTCGTGCTACTCCTCCCGATAGTACGTTGAGCTACGCCCCCTCGGGGATGGCTTCTAATAGGGTTATGCAGCGTTTTAATCCTATCTATGGCTCTGAGCCCGAGAGTAATGAAATTATTAGCTTTATATCGGCGAATTTGGTTGTGGGTCTCGACCCTGAGCAGATGAAGAAACTGGACGGTTATTTGGTTATCACCTTTGAGATTGACACCCTTGGGAAGATAGGGCAACTGGAAGTTCGAAGGTCTTATAACTCGTGGGTCGACTGGGTGATACTCGCAGCGATGAATGAGCTGCCTGAGTGCGGTGTGATTTCTCGTGATAGTAATGGTAAGCCACGTGATAGGCGGCAGCAGGTTGTTTTTACCTTTGGCTCGTATGTAAAAGGAGGCGGGGGTACGTATGGTTTTCAGGGCGAAACCGTTGCTCGTAATACACAAAATGAGCTGAATAAACAGAAAGACGAATATGTGGCGCAGATTAAGAAACAGACTGAATCGTGGCGTAATTATACCGATGTAAACGCTAAGCTGGAATATGACACGAAGCAGGGTTTGAAGCAGGAGGCTACCGTTTTGGATGGGGCTAACCCTCTAGATTTGGATAAGACTGAGACTTCTGTTATCCCTACGATTTCTATAACGGAACTTTAGGGGGGGGCTTAATTTATAATTCATAATTTATAATTTATAATTTGTAGATTGGGGTCTGAAGATATAGTACTTTGTTTTTACTATACTTCAGACCCCAATTCACTTTCTCACAACTGCTCAGAGTACTCTTCGCTTTTGAAGTGTTGCTTTCTATTTCTAGAGTGTTATTTTGTCGATGGCTGTTAGCTCTTCGGCAGAGAAGGGCGCACTCTCTAGTGCTCCTAGGTTGTCGGTGAGCTGTTTTACGCTGCTAGCTCCGATAATTACCGAAGTTATTCTATCTCCACCACTGCCGTCAGTGCGGTGTGGCTGCAATTGCCAAGCGAGTGCCATCTGTGCTAATGACTCGCCACGGTCATAGGCAATCTTTGCTAGCTCTTGTACTCGCAGGTAATTGTTCTCTACTTCGCTAACCTTAAGGAAGCTATTTTCTCTCGCTGCCCTTGAGTCGGCTGGTATGCCCTCTGCATAACGATTGGTGAGCTGCCCTTGTGCAAGAGGTGAGAATGACACACATCCAATGCCTATCTCCTTGTGGGTGTCGAAATGTGCCTCTTCGGGTTTTCGTACAAACATTGAGTATTTGAGCTGGTCTACAACACACGGTGTCCCTAGGCTGTCGAGTATTGCCTTTGCCTCACGGAGCTTGTCGGCAGGATAGTTCGATAGCCCTGCATATAGTGCCCTGCCGCTGCGTACAATGTAGTCGAGTGCTCCCATAGTCTCTTCGAGTGGGGTGTTAGGGTCATACCTGTGAGAATAGAATATATCGACATATTTTAGCCCCATTCGCTCTAGCGACTCATCGCAAGAGCTGATAAGATACTTGCGAGAACCCCAGTCCCCATAAGGTCCTTCCCACATCGTATAGCCTGCCTTAGAGGTTATGACCATTTTGTTACGCTGGTTCTCAAGGTCGTGGTGTAGTATGCGCCCAAAGACCTTTTCGGCTGCCCCTGGAGGAGGTCCATAATTGTTTGCCAAATCGAATACGGTTATCCCACTGTCGAATGCAGATAGAATCATTGCTCTGGCTTCGGAGAAGCTGTCGTCCCTGCCGAAGTTGTGCCAAAGCCCCAGCGATAGCTCACTGAGAAGGAGTCCGCTCTTGCCTAGTCTACGATATTTCATCTTTTTTTATAATTTTATTTGTTATTTTTTGCAGTTTGGTACAAACTTTGTTCTGTTAAGGGAAGTATAAGAGTGAAGCTAAATTGTGGTGGATTTTACCCCACAGAAAAGCCACTTTTTTAGTTACTACAAAGTTAATGAAAAAAATGAATAATATGAATACAAAGAATAAAAAGGTTCAATGCCGAACCCCTTTTTGAGATATTGTGCTGCTTCGACATATACCCGTCGAGATATCTCTTTTCTAGAAGTTTTTGCCTCTACAAACTAGAAGTTTTCAAGGCTTAGTTTCTTCTAGTCCCCTAATCTTCTCTTCTACACACACACTACACTAACAGTATTAGGCGGACGTTTCTTTCTTCTACACTTTTGTTAAGCCACGCTTCGGAAGTTTGGAGCACAGAACTGATAGAAAGAGATATTGGCACAAGAAACAAAAAGCGGTGCGACTCCAAATTCGTTTTGGTTGTCGCACCGCTTCTTATTTGTGTGGGGGTGTCTGAAATTGATGGTGCGTTTTTACTGATAGCTCTACTTCTCTAACTCTAGACCTCTGGCTTTACTCCTCTAGCTCTAGACTTCTGGCTTTACTCCTCTAGCTCTAGACCTCTGGCTTTACTCCTCTAGCTCTAGACTTCTGGCTTTACTCCTCTAGCTCTAGACCTCTGGCTTTACTCCTCTAGCTTTATAGTGTAGTATTTAGAGAGTAGTTCCTTTGTACTCTCCTCTATACTTCCCCTAATGTGTAGAATAGGGCTCTCTACTGCTCGTTCTTGTGCGAGTTGTGAGCTGTAAAAGAGGATATCCTCTGCGCTTTTAATCTGTACGCTATGGGCTGCCTCTAGCCCGTACTCGCTCCACAGAACAATATGCAGAAGCGATGCTGAATCTATCTGAATGCACAGCGCAGGAGCGTTGAGACTTTCGTCCAAAAGGCTTAGAAGCGAGTGATTGTGTTCAGCGTTTGGTACTCTCTGGTTTAGATATTCGTATAGGTTCTTATCTACGCTCCATACGGCTGCCCAGTTGCCCCGAACGGCGAATAGTGACCTTTGTTTATCTTTGTCAAGCATTGAAGCGTTGAGCAGATAATTGTCGATATATCTGTGGTCAAATAGTTCGAACGGTATAATCAATACCGAAGGCACGCTCCACTTGACAAGTGTGCTAAGGCTATAAAAACCCTTTAGCTTCGAATCGAAGTCATAATTTTCCACCTCACCGCTACTCAGTAGGCGGTCGGTTGCTATCAAAAAAGAATATCCACCCAGTGTAATCTGGATGGATAGTTCTTTCTGATGGTTCTTTATTTCATTTCCTATATTCATAGGCTTTGTTTTAAAAGAATGTTTCTCTAAATATTGTTGTAGTACTATTCCCAGTTACCAGCTTCGTTGTTAGCTTCAAAAATAGCACCAACTTTTATACCGTCATCACGTCCTAGAGTGTTTACTCTCTCGTCACGATAATTGATTAGCTCTTGTTCGTCAAGGTCCTTAAGGAATGTCACGAATGGAGCGTAAGCTTGGAATACTGGTACAGATACTTTAGATTCTGTAACAAGAACGGCAGTGTCCAGTTGGAATTCTACACGTGCGCCAGTAGCCACATCTGAGTAAGGGATGTATTTAAGATCTTCGATCTTAAATCCTGCCTCTTTGTTCAAGAATAGTGTGTCGTAAATTCTAAGGAAAGATGTTTCACGGATAAGGTTGCCCATAGCCGCTGAGTCATCTGCGCTACCTACTGCGAACTCAACTTCTAGTGAGTCGTTGTGATAGTAGTTTGCAAGATCTTCAAAAGAACCAGCAAATTTGCCATACTTTTGACGATAAGAACGCTGAATTGTACGGATGTCAACTAGACGTTCGATTACTGCTTTTTCACGTGCATCACGTGCTTGTTCGAATTTAATAGGTGTTTCGAACATTGTGTAGATCCAATAGCCCAAAAAGACTACTGCAATCATAAGGATAATTTGGAGAATTGCTTTCATATTATAATGTTTTAGTTATCTTTGCTATCGAATTTTAATCACTTTTGCAGATGTTAGCTTCCACAATTGCGAGTCAAATATACGATAATTTTAAATTTTTACCAACTCTTGAGCAAAAAAAATTGATAATTTCTTTGTCGGAGTATATAATTGACGGAAATGAGTCAGATATTTTTGTCTTAAACGGCTATGCAGGTACTGGCAAAACTTCGGTGATGGCAGCTCTTGTAAGTGCTCTGAGAGTACTTCAGATTAAGTTTTACCTCCTTGCGCCTACTGGCAGGGCGGCAAAAGTTTTGAGTCAGTATAGCGGCTGTGCGGCATCTACAATTCATAGAAAAATTTATCGTCAAAAACAAGCTGGGGCTGTGGGCGGACTCTTTTCGTTGAATATAAATAAGGATAACGACGCTGTTTTTATAGTCGACGAGGCTTCTATGCTCTCGAATTACGATACTTCGACGAAGGATTCTTCATTTGGCACGGGGCATTTGATTGACGATTTGGTGGACTATGTAAGAATGGGGGATTTTAATCGTTTGATTTTTGTGGGCGACGACGCTCAGTTGCCTCCCGTTGGGCTTGACTTTTCGCCTGCACTCAACCCCTTGCAGATGCAGGGATATGGTACGGTGCATTATTCCACTCTCCAAGAGGTCGTGCGTAAGGGGCAAGGCAAGGGCTCTGCTATTCTTCGTAATGCTACACAGGTGAGGGAGTATATCGACAAAGAGGTTGTAGCACTTCCAAAACTGGAGTGTTCGAGTGATGTGAAGCAAATCTCAGGCAGTGAACTTATTGAGGTCATAGAGGATTGTTATAGGGAGGTGGGGCGTGAAGACACGATAATTATTACACGCAGCAATAAACGTGCAGTGGAGTATAATAGGGGTGTCCGTTCGGCTGTTCTAGATATCGAGGAGGAACTATCGGCAGGGGACATATTAATGGTCGTTCGCAATAACTATTCTATTGTGGAGAGAGAGGAGGGTCTGAATATTGACTTTCTCGCAAATGGCGATATTGTTGTGGTAGAGAGGATAATTCGTCACCACGAAATATATGGCTTTAGATTTGTTACCGCTGAGGTGCGTTTGCCAGACTATGGCGACTATGTGTTGGAGTGTAAGCTTATGCTCGATACATTATATAGCCCTTCGCCATCGCTTTCGAGAGAGGACAGAGAGAGACTGTTTTTTGAGATTGAGAAGGACTACTACGATATAGGGGAGAAGCGCAAACGCTATAAAAAGATTATGGAGAATGAGTATTGGTGTGCCCTGCAAGTTAAGTTTGGCTATGCGGTGACTTGCCATAAGGCGCAGGGCGGTCAGTGGCGACGAGTCCTTGTAGACCGTATGCTCTTTGGCGATGAAGATTTGACACGTGATTTTCAGCGTTGGCTCTATACGGCGATAACTCGTAGTACAGAGTGTTTGTATTTCGTGAATTGGGATGACGAATACTTTTTGGAGTAGAGGGAAATTACGTTTGAAATTTGTATCTTTGTTATAGTGAAGTATTTCTTTCCATATTTTGGAAAAGAGTGAATTTAAAATGAAGTGACTATATGATTAGCCCTTTATAAGGTTTTAGGCAAATGAAAATTTTTGAAGACAAAAAAGAGTGTTGCGGATGTGGTGCTTGCGCAAATATCTGCCCTAAGGCAGCTATTGAGATGAGGCCAGATGCCCTAGGATTTCTGTACCCTGAGGTCAATGCTGAGTTGTGCGTGGAGTGTGGGTTGTGTCTTAAGGTTTGTGCTTTTAAGCCAGGATATGATAGGAGTGATAATTTAGATACCCCGAAGCTCTTTGCTGTAAGGCATAAGGATATTAAAGAGGTCGAGGCGAGTAGAAGTGGAGCTATGTTTGTAGCTGTCTCTAACTGGATCTTAAGCAGAGGAGGCGTGATTTATGGTGTAGGGTATAGCGACCACTTTAGAGCAGTGCATAAGCGTGCTACTAGTGCACAAGAGCGTGATGAGTTTAGAGGCAGTAAGTATGTTCAGAGCGATACAAATTCTACCTTTACGGGTGTGCTCAGTGACCTTAATGATGGGCTGTATGTTCTCTTTTCGGGGACTCCTTGTCAGTGTGCAGGGCTGCGCTGTTTTTTGAGGCTTCGAGGGGCTGACTTCTCTAGGCTTTATGTCGTGGATATCGTCTGTCACGGAGTTCCTAGCCCCTATGTGTGGAGGGATTATCTCTCGCTTGTGGAAGGGAAGCAGGGAGCAAAGGCGACAGCCGTGGATTTTAGAGATAAGCGCAAGTTCGGGTGGATAGCGCATAAGGAGTCGTTTAGCTTCGAGGGGGCGTATGCTTATAGCTCTACATATACTTTTCTCTTTTCTGAGCATATTATGTTTCGCCACTCTTGTGGGGTGTGTTATTTTACAAATTTCGTGCGCCCCTCTGATCTAACTCTTGGAGACTTCTGGGGATGGCAAAAGGCAGTGGGTAGGGGCTTTAATAGTGACGATAAGGGTATTTCGCTAGTCTTTCTCAATACGGCAAAGGGGGCAGAACTTTTCGAAGAAGTAAACACAGAGTTGAACTATACCAAAACAACGCAGCAGCTATGCGCTCAGCATAACCTGCACAGTCCATCGGTTATAAATCCTAGACGTGAAAAATTCGAGAAGGATTATACTTCCAAAGGGATTCTCTACGTTTGTAAAAAGTATGGAGACCTCGGTTGGCAGAATCGTATTAAGATATTGGGGCGACAAATTAATGCGTTTTTCTACCGCAAGGTTGCAGGGACGTGGAAACGGATTTTTTAGGGGTTTTTCCCCTTATCAGATTCTTTGCCCCCCCTCCTGCCTATTACGTCAGAGAAGTATAATAAAACCCCAAAAGATAAAAGATAGCTAAAAGAACATAACTATAATGCAAAAGAAAGTCGGAATATTAACATTTCATAGAGCTCATAACTATGGGGCTGTTTTGCAGTGTTATGCACTCCAAGAGGTTCTGAAGGCTATGGGCTGTGATGTTGTTGTTATAGACTTTCGTCAGAGGCAAATCGAGAGGGGTTCTCTGCCATTTTCGTGGGCACAATTTCTGTGGTGCTCAGTGCGACCTCGTGCTATGTTTAAGTATCTCAGAGCAATGCCACAGCGCAGACGTGATAAACGCCTATTCTCATCCTTTAGGGAGCGTTGGATTGACCTCTCGCCACGCTGTAATAGAGACTCTATGCCTATGGATAAAGACCTCTATATTATAGGCAGTGACCAGCTATGGGGACTGCACTGTACAGGTGGGCTAGAGCCAGTCTATTTTGGCGACTTCTCACGCAATGCGACTTCTAGTGTTGTGGGCTATGCCATTAGCAGTAATAGCGATTCGATAGAGAGTATCGACAAAGAGAGACTGCTAGATTATACTGCTCGTTTCAAAAATCTGTCTTTTCGGGAGTCACTCATTTCTCAGCAAGTATCTGAGAAGTGTGGCTGCGCTTCTCGTGTAGATATCGACCCAACTTTGTTGGCTGAGCCTTCGACTTGGGAGAATATGCTTAATCACTCTTGGGCAGAGGAGAGATATGTGCTGCTCTACGAAGTGCGTTATAATCCAACAGACAAGAACCTTTTAAGGAGAAAGGCAGACGAACTTGCCCAAAGCCTTGGATGTAGTGTTGTAGACCTTTCACAGATAAGCTACTCGGTTGAGGACTTTGTTTCACTATTCAAATACGCACAGTGCGTTGTAACCTCATCGTTTCACGCCACTGTTTTCTCGCTTATCTTCGAGACTCCACTCCAGGCGGTGCGCCTAGGCGACGGACACGACGGACGCTACGAAAGTCTTTTAAAGGCACTGGGAGCGGAGGATATGCTCGTAGATATGAATTTTACGCCTCAGAGGATTGAGGTAAACTACAAAGATGTAAAGGAGAGGCTCGCTGCTCTTAGAGAGAACTCTATGGCATATCTCAGAGATATGACAGTAGAGCCTTAAAGAGAGGGGGCGAAATGAAAATTAGAAATTATTTTCAAGAAATTTAATGCTCCGTATTAAACCTTTCTTTAAAATAAACATCAAAATAAATATTGAGGGGTCTTTTGTCTTAAAACCACACTAAAGAGACGGAACTCTTTTTTTTGTACGATTATCAAAAAGAATTATTGCGATAATATAAACTTTTCTAAAAAACCTAAAAACAAAAAGAGATTATGAGAGTGAGTAAATTTCTGATGGCTATGTGCCTAGTTTCGACAATGAGTGTATTGAGTATTTGTGCGCAACCTGGCGGCGGTGGCGGAATGGGTGGCGGAATGGGCGGCCAAGGAGGCGGTCAAGGAGGTCCTGGCGGTGGAATGGGTATGAGACAACAAGAGCCTACTGATTTGGTGGCTTCGTCTGGTCTGTTCTGGATAGATTTGGATGACGTTCTAAAGGAATGTAAAATCAATAAAGACGAACAAGTGGCTATCGCTACTGATTTGATTGCTGAATACCAAGCGAAATTTGACGATATCAATATTACGTATCAAGCGCAAATCGACTCTTTGATTATTATTCAAGAGACCCCTCAGACTGAAATGCAAAGACCTACTGAAGGACAACAAACTCAGCAAGGACAACAGGGCGAAAGACAAATGGACCCTGCAATGCAGCAAAAGATATCTCTTATCCTTCAGATTCGTGAGCAAACACTTCCTATGCACAAGGCTCTAAACGATGCTATGGTCGAGGCTTTGCCTAAGAAGCAAAAGACCAAATGGGAGGCTTACTATCAAGAAATTTGTGAGGATAACTCGTTCTATACTCAAGAACGTCCTGCTCGTCAGCAAAGCCAAAGTGGCGGAATGAGCGGTGGTATGAGTGGCGGCCGTGGCGGAATGGGCGGTGGAATGGGAGGCGGAATGGGTCGATAGCCCTTTGTCTCTTGACACTATTCTCGCACGGGTAAGCTGTGCAGAAGTTCCCTTAAAAATAAGGAAGGTTGTCGAACTGAAAAATCTTTTAGGATTTTGTTCGACAACCTTTATTTATTAATCCCTGACAGAGAGGGTCTTTTAAAGGGGAGTCTTCAAAGGGGAGTCTTCAAAGGGGAGTCTTCAAAGGGGAGTC
>JAWXTN010000047.1:0-16112 GCA_044433515.1 Rikenellaceae bacterium
CCAAACAAGCGAGATATTAGCATTAAGCGGAAGCGAAATGTTGGCGGCTGGTCGGATAAACATTTGATTGCTATGATGGGAATGGAGGTTGATTAATTTTTTTTCGTGCGTTTGCCCTGCGTCTGCTGAGGGTAGCGTGCTACCGATTGTAGATTTTGCTATGTACAACGACGGTGAGGCAGATTCATATAGCAACATCAGCATCACAAACGTACCAGTAAAGGCGAACAGCAACACGAATGTTATCGGTCACTACATCACTGATTCTAATTTTGATTTGTCAGTAGATTTGGATGACACTTGGGACGGTGACAAGGATGTAAATATGAACGATGACGAAGAAGGTACAGACGACCCACAAGTAACAGTACCAGTAATTTCTGCAATCGAGGATGTAACATTCTCGGCAGAGGGCGAAACTAAGACTGTTGATGTAGTAGTATCTGACCAAAGCGAATTGGAGGTTAAGGCAGTATCGTCAGACTCTGAGCAATTTGCTGTAACAGTATCTGAGAACACAATTACGATTGTAGCAGCAGAGAACACAGACACAGAGAACGGCACGACAGCGACTATCACCGTATCGGTTGAAGGCGCAGAGGACGTAACATTTGGTGTATCACAAGATGCAGCGGAAGTTCCAGCAGCGACTACTATTACAACTACTATCACAGCATCTGAACTAGGTAGCTCTTATCCACTACTAGAGGAGCGCACAATCGACGGTATTACTTTTGTAATGAATAACATTTACAGCTATTCAAGCAACATTGGTACAAGAAACGACGGTTCTTCATATCTATACAACTGCAACGCACTAGAGGGTCTTAGCAAGGTAGTTATACCAGTTAACACGCTTACTGTATATGAAGGTTCTTCTATGAATCCACAAACAACTGAGGTTACAGGTGTAGAAGAAGATGGCAATTATGTATATACTATCACAGCAGGTAGCTTTGTAAGAATCGAGAATGCTTCTAGCAGCTATGTAAACCCTGCTAGCATTGCGTTTACTTATGAAGCTGTTGGTGCTCTTTCTTCTGCTATACTTTCAGTTTCTCCTGAATCACTTACTTTCGAAGCAACTGAAGTTACTGGTCAAGATGCAGTTATCAGCGGCATTAGTCTTGATGGTGCAACTATCGACGTAGCGGTAACAGAGGGTTCAGAATATTTCTCAGCAACTGTTAGCGGTACTACTCTATCAATTGCACCTGTTGGCGCAAACAGCACTAACGCACCTTACACTGGCGTTGTTACTGTATCTGTTAACGGTACATCTGCAAGTGTTAGCGTTTCTCAGGCAGGTGAGTTTGAAGTGGCTATTGAGTACACAGAACTAGTTATCACAGAGGACGACCTTGAATCAGCTTATCCAACAGCTAAAGAGTACACAATTGGCGGTTTCACATTTGTTCTAAATAAAGTTGCTAACTTCGGTAGCTCAAACGGTGGCATTCAAATGCAAGCCTCAGCAGCCTATATTTATAATTCAGATGCTATCAGTGGTCTAGCTGAAATTGTTATCGACGGACATTCAGTAACGTCAGTATCTGTATATGCAGGTACATCTAGCTATCCAAGTGGCACAGCAATTACAGGTGTGGCAAATGCAGATGGCACTTATAGCTTTGCAATTCCAAGTGGCAGCGAGTATCTTACAGTCGCAAATGACACTTCTGGAGCTAAATACCTAACAAGCATTACTATTAAATATATCGCAGAATAAGGTATAGAGAATAATAAGGCTTAGGCTTTAATATAAACTTATGAGACACCCTCGGGCTTAAAGCTTGGGGGTGTTTTTTTTGTAGGTTTATTTTTGTTTTGGGGGTCTGGGGGGATTGGGGTCTGGGGGGATTGGGTATTGGGTTGGGGGTTTGGTTCGGTTTTGAGGGGTTGGTGTCTGCGGAATCTTCGATTCCTTTATTGGTGTCTTTTTGACACCAACCCCCTCCTACTGCTACACAGCCTCGCATTCGTTTCTTAGCCGTTACTCAGTATTACTCAGCTCTACTCAGTTCTACTCGGTTCTACTCAGCTCTACTCAGTTCTACTCAGCTTTACTCAGTTCTACTCAGCGGTTTCTAATCCGTGTGAAAGCCGCCTGCTTTTCGCCCTAACGCCGGGCTGGCGGTCCTTCCCAGGACTTGGGTGCAGTGCCGCTAGCCTAGTGTTGTTCTACTGTGGTTCTCCTGCAACCTAACACCTAAAACCTAAAACACAAAAAAAGGGGGCAAAAGCCCCCCTACATTAATCATTAAAATCAGTCACTAATCACTAATCATTAATAAAACTATCTTGTTTGTATCTTATAAGGAGTTAGCTCATAAGAAGGAGTAGCAACATACTTAATCTGAGCCTCAGCATAAGGAGCTTTGAAATAGATACCAGTGTTCTCAGACTTCTTAGGCAAACGTGCCATAGCTGCCGCAGCAGCAGGCGAAGACAAATCAACACCATCGCTCTTCTTAACAAGGTTATAAGGGCCAATAAATGTATCACCATCCTTAACACCCAACGAAGCATCAGCAGTATATTCCCAGAAACCACTAGTAGTACCCTCTTCGAGTGCCAAAAGAACAATACCACAAGCAATGAAATCAGCATCGCCATAAGTACCAGTAGCACAAGCTATCGTAGCACTCTGACCATCGTCACTAACCACACCACTAAGAGCGTTCCAATCACCCTCAATCAAAGTATATGAGTTAGAAAGGTTATACACCGCATAGTGTCCCGAAGTCCAACCCTCGTCAAGTACACCAAGGTCAGTATAGTTAGGGAACTGTATAGAACCCTTAGAGCTTAGGTAGCTCTCCACATAGTTAGCCGTAATAGGGTAAATCCATCTATTTTCCGAACACTCAAATCCATAAACCGAATAACTCTCACCAGAGACCTTCTCTCTAACAACCATATCAAATGTTATAGATTTTTTAGCACGGACAGTAGAAGTAGAAGTAACAGTCCAAGTACCCAACCAAGAGTCATAAGTAGAAGCTACCTCAGCATACTCAGTAGTGAATACATTTTCCGCAATCTTAATATCACCAATAATATTGCCACGACCATCAACAGGAACTGTAACAACTGCATAGTCAGTGCTAGGCACAAGCGTAGGGCTAAGGATTAGTCCACGGTCACCATACCAAGTAATGCTATAGAACAAGTCGAAATAGGTCTCGATATACTCCTCATAAGTCTCTGTAGTCAAAAGGTCGATATCCGACATTGGCACGAAGTTAAGGAGATAAAGCATATAAGGGTCAGTAGTCTCAATGCTGATAATAGCGTTTGTAGAGAAGACATAAGGCGCACCGAAAGTGAACTCACAGGCGTTAGGGTCTTCCGTAGATGCAAGAGTTGTGTACATCTCAGTAGCAGCGTTTGAAGTATATTCGCCATCTTCATAGCCGAACACTACAAGTTTGTACTCACTATCTGGGTAGTCAAGAGGATACTCTAGTTCAGAGAATTTAAGTTCCTGCGCACCGAAATAAGTAGTGTCAACACCAGCTTTCACAACAGCGTCGATAAGCTGAGCATCTGTATAGTCACCATAGAGAAGTGTAGGCATAGCCACAACACAATAAGGGTGTGTATCGTCCGAAGGCACAATGCTATAATCAGCACCAGTATAGCCAATATTCGAGATTTCGATAGCAAACGACAAGTCAATAAGGTATTTTTGTTGAGAGACCATAACAGTCACCTCTGCAACATATTCGCCATCGCCTGCCATAATTGTGATAGTAGCGATATCAGGAGTAGTGTCACCCTCAGAAAGTGCGCTTGCGCTAAGAGTAATGGTTTCAGAGTTAGTTTTAACAGCATCACACCAATCTTTGTTACTCTGAACAGTCCAGTCAGTAACCGAACAGTCAACAGTTAGGGTAAGTTCGCCCCCAGTGCAAGGAAATTCCAGTGACTCTGGCGAGACACTAAGCGAAGGCGTTTCAGTAAGTGTATCCACTGTTGACTCCTCACAAGAGACTACCGCAACAGTAAGTAGTGCGAGTAGCAGAAAAAAAGTTTTTTTCATCGTTGAGTTATTAATAAATTATTTGTTTTTAGTTCTTTCTTTAGCCTCAAATAGCTATCAGTAAGGGAGATAAACAATAAAGCGGGTTTTAGAGTCACTATCTCTTTAAGTACAAAGATAAAATTAAAATCAAGAAAAACCAAACATTATTCAATAAAACTTCTCATTTCCACAATTACACACCCCCACACCACAAAGCATAACCAAAAAAGACTCGCCCACATCACTGTGAACGAGCCTTACTACTATTTAGAATCTCTAATTAACTCTTAGAGAAGCATATTTTTCTAAAATTACTTAACTGTGTACTTAAGTTCTACGTCAAGTTCAACTCTTGCTTTTGCATAAGGTGCAAATGGTGCATCTTCTGCAATCTTGATTGATGATTTAGCTCTAGCTTGAGCACTTGAAGGAAGAGTTGTATCATCAGAAATCTTAGTCATTGTAAATGGACCTACAAGAGCTTCATATTCTTGGAAACCAAGAGAAGTATCATCTCCGAAAGACAAATACTTGAGAAGAGTAGTATCATAAAGGTAAATAGACATAGAAGATACAGTAAACTCTGTACCGTCAGAAATTGTACCAGTACTCATAGCACTAGCTGCAACACCGTCACCAGTCAATGCAAATGCCATTGCAGTATAATCACCTGTTATAATATAATAAGAATTATAAGGAGCTGGAAGATATGCATTAGTAAAATACCCTATATCTCCTGCATAAGTACCGTCATCGTAAGGCTCTAGATATTGGTAAGAAGCAAAGTTAACATAGCCATCCGCATCTACAACACCTGTCAGAGGGAAATACCATCTCACAGAAGAAAGGTCTATACCATAGAAATATAGTTCGTCAGAGTTATAACCATAGTCAACAACGATATCAACTGATAGTGGAGTTCCTGCTTCTACAGAAGATGCAGAAGTCAAAGTCCAAGTACCAACCCAAGGCTCAAGCGCACCTGCTTCTTCGTCATACTCAGTAGTGAAAGTAGTCGAACCAACAGTTCCTACAACTGTACCAGTTCCGTCAACAGCAACTGCCCAAACATAATACTCCGTATTGTGTGAAAGACCAGAAGTAATCTGGAATGTTGAAGCTCCAACGTGTGCAAGATCTGAATAGAAGTAGTTGATATTGAAACTAGTAAATGATTGTGCATACTCTTCGAAAGTGTAAGTACCGCTACCAATATATGAATCATACTCAGCTGCAGACAAGATGTAATCTACATAGATAACATCATCAGAAGATGGAGTAATATCAATAGTTGCAGATCTAGTTCCAAGGTCAGTAACTGAGAAGTTAAATGTACAATCAGCTGCTGAGCTACCAGATAGAGTTGTGTAGTCGAACAATTCACCGTCACCTGCTTCACCATCTTCCCAACCAAATACTAGTACGATATAGTCAGAACCAGGGAAATCTTCGCCTGCGCTAACAAATTCTTGAGTACCAGTTACTGCAATTGCATCAAAATCAACACCGTCAACTTGAAGTTGAAGGATTAGGTCAGCTGCTGGATAGCCATCATAGAATAGGGTTGGAAGAGTGATTGCACAATAAGTACCTTCTTCGTCTGAAGGAGTTACTGTGAAGTCTGTACCTCTAGTAGTTGTGTTTGTAAACTCAATGCCGAATGTAAGAGTTGTAACAAACGCACTTTGAGACACAAGAGCTGTCTTTTCAACTAGTGAGTCACCAGAACCTGCAGATACTGTAATAGTTGCTTGTGCTGGAGCTGCATCACCTTCGAAAAGTTCACCTGCTGTAAGGGTGATTGTAGTTTCGTCAGTCTTTACTGCTGTTACCCAAGATTGGTTGCTTGACACAGTCCAATCTGTAGACGAGCAAGCTACAGTAAGAGTTTTGTCGCCACCGCTAGCTGTAAATGTTACAGAAGTAGGGAAAACGCTAAGCGTGATTGTTTCATCCTGTACAGTTTCGCTTTCCTCACAAGAAACTGCTACAAATGAGAACAATGCTAACAAAAGCCAAAATTTGTTTTTCATTTTTTTCTTTTTTTTGGTTAATAAATTTGGTTTTTTCGGTTTATGTTTCTGACCGTGGGAGTAATCCAAAGTAGTGTATTTCAACATTTTAACACACCCAAACTACCTTACATTGTCAGATATTTACCCCACAAAGATACATCTAAAATTCAAAAAAACAAAATAAAATCAACAATTTTACAAATATAAGACTCTAAAGACCGAAAATTTAATACCAACAAGAACTTCACGACGTAAAGATTTAAAGTTTCTAAGAAATTTTAAAAAACTTTTTAATTTAATTTCATAACATCCCCATACTTAAAACACAAAGGATTATCGCAGAAAACAGAACTCACACCTTTTTCGTAACACTATCGTCACAACTAACCCACCCCCTACACTTCAAAGAAAGATACAGCAAGTTTTAAAAAAATTATCCTAACCCACAATTCTATCGCCTCCCAACCATTCGCCATACCATAGCCCTAAACTCCCTACGACCATATCTACCCAACGACAAACAGTAAAAAGACAAAAAACAAACAACAACCGACACAAACGAACTTACCACAAAATCCCACACTCCCTCAACACTAACATAAAAATACCGCCACAGCAAATAATTCAACCCAAAGGTAACCACCATCATAGGAACAACACCCAAAAATACACTATAAGACAACCCGCTAATCCTATGAAGTATAAAGATACGCACTACCCCACTCACAAACGATATACATATAGTTATATAGCCCACAACTGGCGCATAATCACTCCACCACAAAAAGAAATAGGACACTGGCAAGGTCATAAGTAGCAGACCCCCCACTATTATCTGATTCCACTTTATCCGCCCACTAGCATTAATCGTAGCAATAATAGGGGTATTTATAGACTCCAACAAAGTAGCCACTACAAACAACCGAACAAAGAGTACACTATACTCTGGAACCTCTACAAGCCACAACCCCATAACATAAGGAGCACTCAACAACAAAGGAAACGCCACACAAGAGGTCAAAAAATATGAAACCTTTATCCCCATAGAAAGCAACGAAGATACACGACTCATATCACCCCCTGCATAAGACTTAGTAAGAGGAGGAGTCAGCGCAGTTGTAAAATTCTGCACCAACATATTCACCGCATTATTCACCTGCATAGCGATACCCCAAGCAGCATTAATAAGAGTGCCATAAAACAAATTCAAAACCATATTCACCCCCTGCCACTTCGTCACCATAGCAAGCGAACCAAACAAACTCCACCCCGAAAACGATAGCATCTCACCCAAAATCCCCCTGTCATACACAAGCGAAAATCTACACTCCGAGAAACACCGACGACTATATATTATATATGTCCCACTTATCAACACCTGTACCCCAAACATCAAAACCGAATACACAACCAATTTATCAACCTCACTTACCACCAACAAAAAGACAAGCAACAATTTCAATACAACATCCAATATGCTGATATAAGCAAAGACACGCATACGCTCGTGAGCAATTATAAGAGCATTGAAAGGAACTGTAACAATAGATACCACAAAGGTCAATATAGAAAACTGCAACACCCAATTAGCCGCAACCATACGATGAGGCTCTATAACCATACGGTTATTGAGAAACCACAAACCAAAAACCTCCGCCAAGAGTATCAGCCCAAGGGCTATGGCTATATGAATAGTGAAAGACGAACGGAAAATACGCCGAAGCCTAGCCATATCTCCACTCCCAAGACCAAATGACAAAAAACGCTGTGTAGCCGAACTCATAGCCCCACTCACAAACGATAACATAGCAACCATTCCGCCCACTACATTATATATACCAAAATCATTCTCCCCAAGAGCACTAAGAACCACTCGTGAAGTGTACATAGCTATCACAACAGTAAAAAACATACGCACGTAGAGCATCAACGTGTTACGTGCTATTGTCCTATTACTGCTTATGGCTGTCATACTGTCTAGTGTAGTCTATTTTAGATACATTTGAGCATAGTACTTCTCATACTCGCCACTTGTTATATTCTCCATCCACTCGCCATTTTCAAGATACCAGCGCACAGTCTTCTCGATTCCCTCCTCGAACTGCAAAGACGGCTTCCATCCCAACTCCTCGCTGAGCTTCCTTGAATCAATAGCATACCTCAAATCGTGCCCTGCCCTATCGGTTACATAGGTTATAAGACCACGGCTGTGACCCTCTGGATTACCCAAAATCCTGTCAACCGTAGATATCAGTACCTCTATCAAATCTATATTACGCCACTCATTAAAGCCCCCAATATTATAGGTCTCTGCGACCGTGCCACTGTGGAAAATCAAATCTATCGCACGGGCGTGATCCTCAACAAATAGCCAATCTCGCACATTCTCCCCCTTGCCATAGACTGGCAGTGGACGACCCTTGACTATATTATTTATAAAAAGAGGTATGAGCTTCTCAGGGAACTGATAGGGCCCATAGTTATTAGAACAGTTCGTCACAAGGGTAGGCATACCATAGGTGTCGTGATAAGCCCTTACAAAGTGGTCACTCGATGCCTTCGATGCCGAATAGGGCGAATGTGGGTCATAGCTAGTCTCCTCCGTAAAATAGGTGCCGTCAACCTCCAACGAGCCATAAACCTCGTCCGTAGAGATATGATAAAACAACTTACCCTCATAACCCTCGTCTGTCGACTCCCAATAGAGTTTAGCCGCCTGCAACAACGACAACGTCCCCATAACATTAGTGCGTGCAAAGGTAAAAGGATCTTTTATAGACCTATCAACGTGGCTCTCTGCCGCAAGATGTATCACACCCTCAACCTCCCACTCCTGCATCAACGAATACACCATATCAAAATCACAGATATCACCCCTCACAAAGGTATAGTTATCCGCCCCCTCGATATCGCTCAAATTCGCCAAATTCCCTGCATAAGTCAACTTGTCAAGATTTATTATCCTAACCTCTGGATACTTCTCTACAAACAACCTAACGACGTGGCTGCCTATAAATCCTGCCCCTCCTGTTATTAATATACTCTTCATATTTTTTTTTAAATTACTGATGAATCCTAGAGAGCAAATACTCACCATACTGATTCTTCGCCATAGGAGCGGCTAACTCCCTAAGCTTATCGTCGGTTATCCACCCCTCCTCATAGGCTATCGCCTCTAAACAAGCGACCTTCAAACCCTGACGCTTCTCGATAACCTCTATAAAAGTAGATGCCTCAGAAAGTGAATCGTGGGTGCCAGTGTCTAACCAAGCAAAACCACGCCCCAGATGCTGAACCTTAAGCTCTCCGTCATTTAAGAAACGCTCATTAACTGCCGTTATCTCATACTCCCCACGAGCCGATGGCGTAATATTAGATGCCACTTCTACAACCTTATTCGGATAAAAATATAGCCCCACCACTGCATAATTGCTCTTAGGCACAAGAGGTTTCTCCTCGATACTAACTGCCCGACCCTCACCGTCAAACTCCACTACACCATACCTCTGGGGGTCACTCACGTGATAACCAAAAACCGTGGCTTCACCACTATCCGCCGCCTCAACAGCCGCACGAAGCATAGTAGGAAAACCTAACCCATAAAATATATTATCACCCAATACCAAACAAGCACTATCGCCGCCAATGAAATCCGCCCCAATAGTAAACGCCTGAGCCAACCCATCTGGAGAAGGCTGCTCTGCATACTCAAAACGTACACCAAAATCACTGCCATCTCCCAACAGCCTGCGAAATCCTGACAAATCGTGTGGCGTAGATATAATAAGTATCTCACGTATGCCCGCAAGCATCAATACCGATATAGGATAATATATCATCGGTTTGTCATATATAGGCAACAGCTGTTTGCTGACACCCTTCGTAATAGGATAGAGACGTGTGCCGCTCCCCCCTGCTAGTACTATTCCTTTCATAGGCATTGTTTTTTGTCGTGTGCAGTTATTTTTCCAATCACAAATATACACCTTTTTTCTCGCTTCGCCAATATTTACAACTCTCAGAAAAGTCATAAAAGTGTAGTAGCTAGAAAAAAAAGTTAAAAAAAATTAAATTTCTGTTGCATAATTAACTACAAAGCACTATATTTGTCACGTTATTATTCACTTTTAAAAAACCTAAATAATAAAATGAAAGAACTACTTACTAAAATCGAAGCTGCTATCGCAGCATTCCAAGAAGACGCTAACGCACAAGTTGAAAAAGGTAACAAAGCTGCTGGCACTCGTGCTCGCAAAGCCTCTTTAGAAATCGAAAAAGCTATGAAAGAATTTAGAAAAGCTAGCCTCGAACTTTCTAAAAACTAATTTTAGATCTTTACTAAAATTTAACAAAACTAAAGGGGGTATTATACTCCCTTTTTCTATACCTACACACCTAAACCACAACAAACTAACACACTACCTGACAAGATATTACACCCCAAAAAACCGCATACGTCATACAACAAATTCACTTTACACCTAAAAACTATGAAAAAAATAATAATACTCACAGCCCTCGCAATCCTAAGCCTTGTAGAGGCTAGCGCACAGCCAAATAGATACAACAACTATGGCAGAAGAGACTGGTATCTCGTCCCTTCGGCTACTTATATGGCAGGGGATTATAACGACGGCTGGGCTTCGGGTATCACTGTTGGACGCTACCTCGACGAACGCTCTAATTTCAGTATGGAAGGCTATATCGGCTACTACTTCTCGTCGTACGAGAACGACTACCAAACGATTTCCTTCTCGCTAGCATACGAAAACCATATGTTCCGCTCAAGGATATTTTATGGTAGTGCAGCTGCTGGTATAGGTATTATGACAAATGGACTAACTATGAGAAGCGGACACAATAGCCACCATAGCTTTACTGATGCTATTCTTCCACTAAAACTAGGATGCGGACTTATCCTAACGCCTAACCTCTCTATCGGTGTAAACTTCGGGTACACCCTCGACCTCTCGTATGCAGAATACTCACTATTCACATTTGGACCAAACATTAACGTAAGGTTCTAAACCTCCCTCCATACATACCCTATGACAAAAATAGTCTTTCTAGACGGCTACTCACTAGGAGATAGCCCACTTAATGCGCTGCAATCACTAGGCGAACTTACTGTACACCAAGACTCTAAACAAGAAGAGGTCGTGGAGCGTTGCAAAGATGCCGAAATTATAATTACAAACAAAGTCAAGGTTATGCGTGCAGAGATGGATGCTCTGCCAAACCTGCGCCTTATATGTGTGGCAGCCACAGGAACTAATAACGTAGACACAGCCTATGCTGCAGAGCGTGGAATCACTGTGCGCAATGTCGCAGGCTACTCCACTACAAGCGTAACAGAAGCGACCCTCTCGTTCGTCCTAGGACTACTCCGCCAAGTGCCATACTACAACGACTTTGTAAATAGCGGGGAATATAGCAGCGGCAGCCGCTGTTTTAACCTCACCAGACCAATCGGCGAAGTGAGAGGCAAACGCTGGGGTATTATAGGTATGGGAGCAATAGGCAGAGAGGTAGCAGCCATCGCCACAGCTATGGGCGCAGATGTGTGCTACTATTCGACTTCGGGCAAGAACCTGTCACAAGGTTATCAAAACGTCTCTTTCGAAGAACTGCTCTCCTCGTGTGATATAATATCTATCCACAGCCCTCTAAATAGCGACACAGCCAATCTAATAGGCTCTAGAGAGCTTCAAAAAATGAAAAGCTCAGCTATTCTAATAAACGTAGGCAGAGGCGGAATAGTGGACGAAAACGCCCTAGCCTCAGCCCTCAATAACGACACAATAGCAGGTGCAGCACTAGACGTATTCCAAAACGAGCCACTAGAGACTACAAGCCCTCTACTGACCCTCAAAGATTCATATAAATTTATTTCTGCCCCACACTGCGGCTGGTCAAGCAAAGAAGCTCGCACAACTCTAATCAACGTCATAGCGCAAAACATCCAGTCATATCTGTCGCAGAGTTAAGAGAACTTCTAATACTTCTAACAGCATTCACACACCTAAGCGGTAGCACTTTAACGCTACCGCCTATATTATGCGGTAGGCAACATATCGGTTTGTTTTGAGAATTCAAAGGATTTCACTACTTTTACAGACGTGTAGTGGCTACGACTAGTAGCAGTATTTAACTTTATTTCTAAGATTATGAATCGTTTCAGGAGTCTCCTCATCGGGGTTTTACTATTGCTCTTCCACACAGGTGGAGCTTATGGCAAGAGCCTTAATAAGGACAACCTTCTTTACACCCCTATAATCCATAATTTCATAGAACAACAGCATAACTACAACTACACAATCGACTCAATAGGCTCATCTGACTTTCTAGACTCATACGATTCTCCCAATTCCCTTGACACCCTCCAAAAGACAAAAAACACACAAAGAACGGCACTGAGTATCGAGGAGTTCGGCACTAACGAACCATTAGTAAGCGCAAACGACATCTTTGGCGGTAAAGCACAATACCTCTACCCCTATATCGGCTACAACGGACGTTCGTTGCCATACAGTTGGAACGAAATTACACTACAAGGAATTAAACTCAATTCCCTACGCTCAAACTACGCCCCCTTCTGGGCTATAAACTCCCGAAGAATTAACGACTATAACACCAGCGCAGAGAACACTCCTAAGAGCGAAATAGGAAAGAGTTCCGCCCTTTCAGCCGAACTTTCCGCATATCAAAACAACAGCGGATACGCCTCTACTAAAATATCCTCATCATCTGACAGCTACACCCTAGCGGCAGGATATCAATTCTCCGCACCAAAAAGCAGCGACTGGGCTTACGCCTTTGATATAGCCAAGAAATGGGGACGCTCGCTACTTATAGACGGCATCTTCTCGGATAGCTACAACTTCTCATTCTGCACAGAAGGTCCACTAGCAAAAGACAACAGAGGAGGCACAATAACCCTAACGGCAATAGTAAACCCAACTCAACGCTCCCGTTCAAGAGCTACAACAGCCGAAGCATACTCTCTTGCAGGCGACAACCAGTACAACCCTCTATGGGGTATGCAGAATGGCAAGCAGCGCAGCACTAGAGTTAACGAGGACCTCGAACCCACAATAACCCTTAGTCACAGCATAGCTCCCACGCAAGACCTTAAGATTGAATCTACCCTCTCAACACGCTTCGGTAGAACATCATACACTGCCCTCTCGTGGCAGGGCGTAGCCAATCCAATGCCCGACTACTACGCCTATATGCCATCCTACCAAAGCTCAACCGATGCAGCCGACCTCATAACTGAAAGTTGGAGCGAGAATATAGATAGCCGACAGCTAGACTTCACAAGTATGTACGCCACTAACAACGAAACCTCACGAGCTAACTACATAATCGAGGAGCGCATAACAGAGCCACTACACATAAGCGCAAAGACCAAAGCAACGTGGAGAGACTTCAGCCTAGCCCTTAGCTTCGCCTACCAAAGCGAATACTGCTACAAAGAACTAAACTCTCTGCTAGGAGGGGGATATTGGCTAGATATAGACTCCTTTCTAGAGCAGGACAACGACACAAAGGATATGACCGAAAACAACCTACAAGACCCAGGCAGATATATCCTAGAGGGCGAAAAATTCGGTTATAGCTATCGCCTTGACAACTTACACACAGCCATAGAGGCAAGTCACGCCTATAAACACAATAACCTTTACCTATACTCCTCTGCATCTCTATGGCTAACTACATCTCAGCGCATAGGCTACTATGAGAAAGAGAACTTTTCAGGCACGGAGTCCTTGGGCATCTCATCGGCATACTGTGGCATTAGCGGCTCACTTTTCAGCAGCCTCAGATGGCTTGTAACTAATAAACTAACTATTGAGGCAGAGCTAGGTATTGGGAGTTACGCCCCTACATCCAACGAGATATTTATAAACGTAGGGTATCGCAACTCTTTTCGCACAAATTTGTCCAATTCTCTACGCTATAAGGCAGAAGCCTCTACTGAGTATCTCAGCGATAACCTACGCCTACAAGGCGAACTCTATTACTACAAAGAGACAGGTGGCATATCTAACAGAGATTTGTACGACGATATGTTAGATTGTTACGCACATTATAACATCTGGGATATTGAGACCTCACGCCTAGGACTAGAACTCGGCGCAGAGGTACGCCTATACGAAGACCTGTGGATAGAGGGCACACTTACTCTGCAACAAAATAAATACGACAACAACCCCACAGCTAGCCTCACACAGCAAAGTAGCGGCGAGGTATTAATCGAAAGCGAAGAGGTCTACTATTCGGGCTACTATCTCGGTGGCACTCCACAGAGCGTAGGTACGCTATCACTAAATTACAACCCCTACGGCTGGAACATAAGCCTGACCGCTCTGTATAGCGGTGGCATATACGAGGAGCTATCACCTCTAAGATACACCTCACGGATTATAGGCTACACCTCTGAGGAATCCTACTCATCGCTACGCACTCAACAGAAATACGAGGGAGGCATAATACTAAATCTATCGGGAGGATACAGCCTAGAGCTCAGCGAGAGCACAAGTCTATGGCTGTGGTGTAATATCCAAAATATTCTAAACAAAGATTCTATCGTAAAAGAGGTTTATCAGTCCGACAGGTTCTTTACTAGCTACGACACCTCTAGCAGTTATAGTAGTTACAGCAGCCTAACCATACGTCCGTCACTACTTCGTTATAGCCTACCGATGAGTTTCAGCATTGGGGCGTATCTCTATTTCTAAATTTTTAAGACAAGAAGAGGGGGCTTCTCAAAAGAGAGATAACATTATTCTTTAGGCTTATCCCCCTTCTTCCTTCTTCCCTCTTCCCTCTTCCCTCTTCCCTCTTCCCTCTTCCCTCTTCCCTCTTCCCTCTTCCCTCTTCCCCCGAAACAGGCAATATAATTTAGGCATTCTTTTTGCTACCACAAATTGAAGGGCTAAATCATTGCTTAAACTATGAAGAATTTACTATTAACACTCATCACCCTATCACTGGCTAGCTGTTGGTCTCAGCCGCAAATTATAGAAATCACACGACCCGTAAAGACAACTACGGTCGAGCCTCTAAATCTCTACAACAAAGAATTTATAGGCTCACTCGAAGCAGTAGAATCAACTGTTCTGAGCTTTATCCACGAGGGCTACATAACCTCTATCACACCGAGCAGTGGCTCTAAGGTACAAAAGGGCGAAATTATCGCCGAAATAGACCCTGCGGACTATATCCTAAAGGTCGAGGCAGAAAAGGCTGCATACCTCACAGATAAAGCCGCAAAAGAGCGAAGCGACAGACTCCTAGAAAGAGGGGCAGTATCTGTTCAAGAAAACGAAATGGCGACCTCACGACTCAAAGCCAGTAAAGCGAGATACCTCTACGCCCAAAGCGAACTAGAGAACACAAAGCTACGAGCACCCTTTAGCGGCTCAATAGAAACGTTCTACACCGAGCAGTACCAGAGCGTAAAGGCAGGCGAGGGTGTATGCAAACTTATCAATGCCGACGAGCTAGAAGTTAGCTTCACACTACCCGAGTCCGATATTACGCTAAGCACTATAAACTCACAGTTCGAAATCGAAGTAGAGGGACATCCTCACAAGAGGTTCTCAGCCACACTCAAAGAGATTGTCGACGCTTCGGTAGACGGTGCAGGTATTCCCGTAACACTCACAGTAAGTGACAAGAACTTCTCCCCCACAAAGCTAGCTATAAAGCCAGGATTTGCTTGCCGTATAACGGTGAAGATCGACGAAGAGCTTACAAAGAACAATTACTTCACTGTACCGCTAAGTGCCATCTTCTCCACCCCTCTAAACGACACCAGCAAATTCGTATGGATATACAACCCCCAGACACAAAGAGTCACAAAACAAGAGGTAAAAACCGAGGGGCTATTTGGCTCAAACTCTATAATCATAAGCCAAGGACTAGACTCCACACAGCTCATAGTGAGTGCAGGGGTCTACCAAATCTCAGACAACCAAAAGGTCAAGAACCTAAACAAAAACTAAATCAAAGCCCCTAATCCCTAATCCCTAACCCCTAATCCCTAACCCCTAATCCCTAAC
>JAWXTN010000048.1:0-14018 GCA_044433515.1 Rikenellaceae bacterium
AGAACACCCCCTCTAGAAAATACGCACCCTCAGACCGACAGACAGACAGACAGACAGACAGACAGACAGACAGACAGACAGACAGACAGACAGACAGTACAAGCAAAGACAACAACCTACCGCAAAGGACGGTGCGCCAAATGCCGAAGCTCCTTTTCTCTAGCATAAAGCTGCATGCGAAGCGAATCCGCAAGATACAGCTCAGAGAAACGCTGCCAGATATAGTCACGAGCCTGCTGAGTAGGATGACACATATCACTCTCGGTAAAGCGATAATCCCTAAGCTCGTCAATCATTATTTCAAACGACGGAAAGTAAACTCTACGAGTAGGGTCAAGAGCACAGAACTGAGAGGCTGCAACCCTCAGAGTAGCTTTACTCAACGAATTTTGAGACAGCCCATCTCTAAGGTGACGGATAGGGCTTACAGTTATAATAATACGAGCCTCTGGATATAGCTCAGCTATGCCCTTTAACGCAGAGGTCACCTCCTCTAAACTCAATGCTCTACGCTCAAACTCCTTCTCTGGCAGCTTATGACAGTTAGCCACAGCCACACCTTTGTAGAAGTAAGTGTAGATTGTCCCCAGGGTTATGATTATATAATCCAATGCCTCAACAGCTGGGCGGTTTATAGTAGAGAGAACCTCTTGCGCAGTCGGATGTGAAAACTTTCCGTGATGCTGCATCGAATGAAAGAGTCCGTCACGCTCCACAAGGTCACCCTCTGAAAACTTCTCGCCACGTCGCATAATCTCGAAGCTACGAGAAACAGACAAAGGATTATAGACAATACCGCAAGGATTTACAATAACGCTCTGCCGCAGGATTTCCTGCCCTATAAGGCTCTCCCCTACAACACTTTCCCCTATAAGGCTTCCCCCTTCAAGGCTCTCCCCTACAAGGCTTCCCCCTTCAAGGCTCTCCCCTACAAGGCTTTCCCCTTCAAGGCTTTCCCCTTCAAGGCTCTCCCCCGAAGTCCCCTGCCCCACAAGACTGACCTCCTCGTTCAAGAGGCTCAGACGTGAACCGATATTCTCAGCAAAACACGACCCGACAACCGCCACTCTATCGCCACAGCCAATAGCAAAAGGAGGCTGAGGTGTCTCTACGACTGTTTGAAGTTTCAATCCCTTAGACATAGAATTATTTCTTTTTTAGACGTTTTAAATCTGGCTTTTGAATTTGCGAGAAAAATTCCCCCACTGGGCAAAATGCCCTACACCAAACCTTAGGCACAAATACCGAAAGCACAAGCGACACCGAAGCAATAATCAGAACAGAAACCCCTGTAAAGTTCACAAAATCCCTAAGCGCACTAAAAGCAGAGAAAGGCTCCCACTCATCGGGCGAAAAGCTCGAAACAGTAAAGAGCAAAACAGTAAAGAGCACAAAGACTCCCTTACGCACCCACTTGAAATAGCGAGTCACCTTTACCCCAAGTTTCCACTTCTTCACAGGTATTTTAGAGGTAAGCTCCTGTGCTGCCCCAAATGGACATAGATATGTGCAGTAAAATTGTTTATTGAGCAGCAGAGGCAGCAGTATAGAAATCACAAGGATTATAAAGAGTCCAATCTGATTCATCAGAGGACCATTAATCACATAGTTGTACAACAACTGAAAAGATATAAACGACCCCTGCCAAACGCCTAAAACGCCGATTGAGGCGACAAGTAATACCCAGCGCAAGGATTTACTCCTCTTCGGGAAGAAGTACGAAAATAGAGCCAATAAAAAGACAGCCAAAAGAGCCGCCCTTTCAGCAATCCACTCTGCGGTATAGGGACTCTCTATCACAGCCACAGTATTTGTCATTTCAGCAGCTAGTTTCTTCACGTTTTCGATAACTGCACGAGCAGTAAAGGTCACCCCCGAAACAGCATCGACATCAGCCACAGCCACCTCGCTAAGGGTCATACCGTCCCACGAATCGAAGAAGCCCCTGCGAGAGAGTTTCCTCACATAGGCAATAGTTTCGTAATTATCTCCAAGCCCCACGGTATCGACAGTGCCATCCTCGTGAAGCTCAATAAAGACAGGCACTTTACCTGCATAGCCCACAGCCCAGTCCAGCTCGATTACTGCCTCGCTATCCTCTACCAGTGGCTTATCTCCATCCTTATTCGCTGAGCTATACCCATTGACCATACGCAGCCCCTGAGCAATAAAGACAAAGAGAATAATGAGTGCTAACTTATCGAAAAGGTTTATAGCAATCGAGCGCAGTGTTATTTTCTTTTTCATAGAATATTTATTTTTTGCATATTTGTGACATCAAAATCAGTACAAAAGTAGTAACTTTACTTTGAATTTCGGTTATAAACCTTACAAAAATCATAATAGAGGGACACTAAAGCCCTTCAATAAAACGAGATATAGGCAATGAAGTATATAGTTATAGGATTAGGAGCATTTGGTTCACAGCTCTCAGCACGCCTCACATCACTAGGGCACGAAGTTATTGGCGCAGATATAAGCTCTTCGATATGCGATTTACAGCGTGACCGTATGACAGGGATAGTGTGCCTAGATTCTAGCTCTCCACACGCCCTTGAAATACTGCCACTGCTAGATGCCGAAGCCGTTATCGTAACCATTGGCGAGGATTTCGGCTCATCTATCCAGACCGTTGCCCAGCTACGAAAAGCAGGCGTTAAGCGTATTATAGCCCGTGGCTTTAACGACGTGCATATAGGCGTACTACAAGTCCTAGGAGTAGAGAAGATAATCTTCCCAGAGAGCGACGGTGCAGAATCATTGGCGCAGTCTCTAACCTATGGAGACTTTATTAGCTCCTATCAAATAGATGCCACTCACTACATAATGGAGTTTGCCACGCCCCATCAGCTAGTAGGTGCGACAGTAGAGGAGAGCGCACTATGGAGCTCATTCAGACTAGAGCCGATAGCCATTAAAAAGCCACAACAGCGCCGCAACCGCCTAGGTCTAAGCCACACAGTCCGTGAGGTAGACGACAGCCTATCACCACAAACCGTACTAGAGTCAGGCGACATCCTAGTAGTCTACGGCACTCTAAAGTCCTACGACTCCTTCATCCGCTCACTCCGCTAACCCCCCCTCCCTCCGTAGAAACGCTCACTATTACAGTTCACTGAGAAAAAGACAAAAAGAAAGGGAGCACGAAGCCCCCTATGATCTTTTTTAAAGTACAGATACTGAGCTGATAAATCATCCAATACGGGCACTTTTACTTTGCAAATATAAGATTTTTTAAAAAAAAATTCTTCCTATAACTTTCTGATAATAGCTCGTGTATATTACACGAGCTATTATCTAGAATATAAGCTTTAGAAAGTTATTTTATAGCTGCCATTTGGCGCTCTACGAAGGCGGTTAGTGCTTCGCCTTTTAGGAGGCCTGCCGATAGTAGAGCTAGGTCTACTAGCGATTTAGCTGTTGTGCTTTGTTCGTCGCTGCCCTTTGCTAGTATAGAGGTTACCACTTCGCTATTGCCGTTAATAGTCACGGTGTAGCTGTCAGGCATCTCGCCATACATATTGAAGCCGCCACCGCCGACTTTGCTCATATCCTTCATACGGCGCATAAACTCGTGCTGAGTTATCACTACTGGCTGTGCAGAAGAGTCCATAGCCGAAACCTCTACATTAAATTTAACCTTTTCGGTCTCCACAACTGCACCTGTGAAAAGTTCCTTCACTTCGTTTTGTTGTTCTTCGCTAAGAGATAGGGTCTCCTCTACTTCCTTTTCGATAAGTTTTTCCGCTGGCGCACTGTCAACTCTCACAAAGCTCCAATCGCTATGCTTTTGCTCCAAAAAGCCTATGAAGTGACTCTCTAGTGGCGAATCCATAATAAGTACGTCATATCCCTTAGCCTTAGCCGCTGCGATATACGAGTGTTCTGCCACTGCATCCGAAGCGTAAAGGTGTACAATCTTACCATTTTTGTCCGTCTGCGTGTCCTTAATCAAATCTGCATACTGAGTAAGAGCATAATACTTATCCTCAGATGTACGAAGAAGGGTAAAGTCATCAGCTCTTTCACCAAATTTCTCGTTGCTCACAACGCCATACTGAATAAAGAGCTTAAGGTCATTCCACTTCCTCTCATACTCCTCACGGCTAGTTTTGAAGATATCAGCCAAGCGGTCAGCCACCTTTTTAGTGATATGGTTCGAGATTTTCTTAACATTACTATCGCTTTGAAGATACGAACGAGAAACGTTAAGCGGAATATCTGGCGAGTCTATAACACCGTGAAGAAGTGTCAAGAACTCTGGCACAATACCTTCGACCGAATCGGTAACAAAAACCTGATTACAGTAGAGCTGAATCTTATTTTTCTGAACCTCGATATTGTTTTTGATTTGAGGGAAATACAGAATACCTGTCAAATTAAACGGGTAGTCAACATTGAGGTGAATATTAAAGAGAGGTTCATCCGCCATCGGGTAGAGTTTATGATAGAACTCTGTGTACTGCTCGTCAGTAATTTCGCTAGGAGTCTCTTTCCAAAGGGGTTTTGTGTCGTTTATTTGGTTCTCACCAAAGAAAATTTGAACAGGCAGGAATGCCGAGTATTTTTTAAGCAGACCCTCGATACGGCTCTTTGAGGCAAATTCTAGGCTATCCTCTGCGATATAGAGTGTGATATCTGTACCATTACCCTCACGCTCAGCCTTCTCTAGAGTATAGCTAGGAGAGCCATCACAGCTCCACTTCACAGCCTCGCTACCCTCACTAAACGATTTAGTTGTAAGCTCAACCTTGTCAGCGACCATAAATGCCGAATAGAAGCCCAGACCGAAGTGACCGATAATACCAGTAGTGTCCTGATATTTTGCCATAAATTCTTCAGCACCCGACAGAGCGATTTGGTTTATGTACTTCTCAACCTCCTCTTCTGTCATACCGATACCCATATCTGAGATAGTGATAGTACGAGCATCTTCGTCAACCATTACAGTAACCTTTGGCTCATAGCCCTCGATTGCAGCTTCACCCTTTTGGATAAGTGTCTGCAATTTAGTTGTAGCGTCAACTGCGTTAGAGACAAGTTCACGAAGGAAAATTTCGTGATCTGAGTATAGGAATTTTTTGATAATCGGGAAGATGTTCTCTGTTGTAACACCGATATTACCTTGTTTCATAGTGTATATATTTTGTTTGTTAAATTTTAATTTCTTTTATCACACGTTTATGACAATCGAACAAAAAATATACCACTACCCCACAGACTGCCAATCTGTCAGTCACCGAGACAAGAGCCACCGTTTATCGCCCCTAAAAAAGCTTAAGGAACTGCACTGGCATAGAGGTCTGGAACTTCAAATGCTCGCCCGTAACAGGATGAATAAAGCACAGCGAAAGTGCGTGCAGAGCTACCCTGCCGATAGGCGACAGATATTTTGCGCCATACTTCTTATCCCCAATAATCGGGAAGCCGATATACTCCAAGTGCGCACGGATTTGATTCTTTCTCCCAGTAGAGAGCTGCAACTGCACAAGTGACAAGTTTCTGCGATACGATGTTTTCAGGACTTTAAGGTGTGTTCTAGCCACTCTTCCCTGCTCTTTGGTAGTAGCATATACTTTAAGGGCTTTACTTTCGGTAAGGTACGTTTCTATAACTCCATCTTTCTTTTCCATTTCGCCTTCGCACACTGCCACGTATTTTCTTTCGGTCACTACATCCTCCCAGTTGCGTTGCATATCGTGTTTTGTCTGTTCGTCTTTAGCAAAGACCATAAGCCCTGAGGTTTCCCTATCGAGGCGATGCACCACAAAGACCTTAGCGTTTTCGTCCTCACGTCTTAGATAATCTCTAATAATGTTATAGGCTGTTTTGTTCATCTCCTTATCTGTGGCGATAGACAGAAGCCCCGAATTTTTATTCACTACGACAAGGTACTCATCCTCATAGACGATACGGATAAGGGGATGTTTGAGTCCTTCCTTAACCTTTTCGAAGCTCACCACCACTCTATCACCAGGGTTAACCTCGTGGTCAAACTGAGTGCATCTCATATCTCCTATGCTCACTTGTCCGTTGCGCAGGTATGATTTAACAGTTGTACGGCTCTTAGAGGGCATAATCTCAAAGAGGCAGTCAAGAAGTTTGACCTTATTTGTAGCTATATATTCTAAATTCTTCATATCAGGGGATTTCAAAAAGTTCCACACGTGTAAAAAAGCAAAAGGCTTTAGGGGACTTCTAGAAACTCCCTGCATTACCCAGACCGCAAAGATACAACTTTTGGCATAATAATTGGATTTTTCACCAAAGAATTCCCTGCTTACGGTCATTTTTCAAAGACTGCACAAAGAGCGGAGAAGAGAGAAATTAAAATCAAAAACAAACAACTATGAAAAAGATTCTCACTATTGCAGCCCTTAGCATTTTATCATTTGGGGCACTAACTCCTGCATCAGCCCAAGAGGGATGGCTCTATGAAGGCACTCAACTTATCGTTCCTCAAGACAGCGATATCGACGAAGACGAGGTTATAACCTTCTATGTTCTTAATCGTCACTACGACTATCAGGGCCCAGAGATGCCCCATTACCTAATAACCGACCGCAAGGCTCGTGCAGTCTTTACAATCGGGGGTTTTGTAAATTTCCGTACAGCATTCGACTTTATGGATGTTATGCCCGATTTGGATTTTATCCCTGCCCTTATCCCTACACAGTCGAGTGTATCGAATACCGCTCGTGTACTGATGGATGGCAGCACATCTCGTCTCTTCACCGAAGCGGTTATTAAGACACGAAGCGGCAACCCTCTCAAAGCATACGTAGAGGTCGACTTTAGAGGCGAGGGCAACACCCTACGTCTACGCCAAGCCTACGTTTCGTACTATGGTTTTAAGTTTGGTCAAGCCACCTCTACCTTTACGGATATTAATTCAGCATACAACACCATAGACTTCGAAGGTCCTAATGCCTTCACCTATCGTCGCAACCTTATGATTCAGTACACAAAGGCGTGGCAAAGCGGCATAAGTATGGGGGTAGCTCTCGAATATCCCGTAGTGGAGGCAACCTATGGCAGCGACAACGAAGCTATGTATCAACGCTTCCCCGACCTGCCTCTATACGTACAATACGCTTGGAGCTCAGGATATAGAGCTAGCCACATACGACTAAGTGCCCTAATGCGCACAATGACCTATACCGACGAGGTAGCAATGGCAAACAAGGAGCGTATCGGCTGGGGCGTTCAAGCCAGTGGTTCATTTGAACTGGGCAGAGCTATGCGTCTTTATGGTCAGTTCACTTATGGCGAGGGCATCAGCCAATACGTTCAAGACCTTCAAGGGCTACCTTACGATATGATAAGCAACCTTTCAGATGCAGGAACTATGATTACGCTCCCTACGACAGCGTGGTTTGTCGGGGCTGAATTTCACCTCACAAATAAGATGCCTCTGACCATAGGTTATAGCCAAGTCAAACTCGACAATAAGGAGAACTACCTATCGGGCAGTGACTATCATTTGGGACAGTACATCGTGGCTAACTGCTTCTACAACTTTGGCACAGCGATAAATGTAGGTATCGAATATCTCTATGGTTCACTAGACACATTTGATGGCGGCTGGGGCAAGAGTAACCGCCTTCAGGCAGCCGTACAGTTTAACTTCTAATCCCTTAGCGACAGGAAGCCCCAGTACTCTTGAAAGGAGTTCTACAAATTCCTTTTAAATATAAAACAAGCAGTGACCGTAGCATAGCTAAAGAGGTCACTGCTTGTTTTTAGATTCTGCCTTATTTTGTATTGGAGAGACAGGCTACTGCTTTTCTATATTAAAAGTCTAGAGGTTCATATTCTCGAAAGAGAAAAGAGGAAAGAGAAAAGAGACTTATCTCTACTCTACTTTCAAGCCACGAGGGGGCGCAGTCAAGTCCTTAAGTTTAATGCCATTTTTCTGCATTAGCTTCTCTATATTGTCACGCTTAGTCATACGTTGTCGCTGAGCTGAGGTCGTTACCGAAACTGTCTTAAGGCGTGTTATGTCGTCGATAAGTGCATCCACATATCCGTGGTGTTTCTGCACCCTAAAGCCGATAGCTATATAGATAATAATAAGCAGTGCCGCAACACCTAAAAGAGGCAGGCGATGCACAACATTCTTATTAGAGAGAATACTCCCCGAGGAGATAGACCTCGCTATTTTCTTTCTGCTTTTTTTATGACTTTTTTGTGCCATTTGTTATCTATAAAATTTGTCAAAGGGGGGGGGATTTCTGAAATTGCATATAGAAATAAAGACCTATAAGAAGACTTTTCGAGCAGCCCTTAGCTTTGCACTTCTAGAGCGAGGATTCGCCTCCACCTCATCAGCACTTGGCTCAATCACTTTTCTATTGACCAGAGCGAAGGGAGTTAAAATCTTGCCGTAAAAATCTTTTTCTATACGCCCTTCGAAGTTTCCGCTTCTAAAGAAGTTCTTAACCATTCGATCCTCAAGCGAGTGGTACGATATAACCGAGAGTACGCCATCCTCTTTAAGCGCAGAAAGAGCTCCGCTGAGCATCATTTCGAGCGAGAGCATCTCGCCATTAACCTCAAGGCGTAGAGCTTGGAAAATCTTCGAAAGAACCTTCGTACGAGAGTTTCTCTCTAGGGCACGTTCTACTGCTGCTATTAGCTCGTCTGTTGTCATAATAGGTCGAGCCTGTTCAATCATCTTTGCCACTCTAAAGGGCTTATCTACCTCTCCATACCTACCCAGGACAACAGCTAGTTGTTCTAGAGTATAATTATTGACAACATCAGAGGCACGAAGCTCGCTGCGCTGATTCATACGCATATCAAGTGGCTGGTTCTCGAATCTAAACGAGAAGCCCCTCTCAGGCGTATCGAAGTGGTGAGAGCTAACCCCCAAATCTGCCAAAATTCCGTCCACCTTATCGACTCCATACGCCCGTAGGCACGGAGCTATAAAGCGGAAGTTATTGTGTATAAGAGTAAATCTTTTATCGTCTATGGCATTGCCTAGCGCATCAAGGTCTTGGTCAAAAGAAATAAGCCGTCCCTTTCTCCCTAAACGGTTAAGGATTTCACGGCTATGCCCACCCCCTCCAAAGGTAACATCTACGTATGTTCCTGCGGGGTCAATATCAAGAGCATCTATGCTCTGGTGAAGTAGTACTGGAGTATGATACATTTGGTGCAAATTTAATAAATTTTATTAAAAAATGCTTTTCTTTGCTATAAAAGTTATACCTTTGAGGTTTAATGTGTAGTATATACAACCAATAACTAAACTATAACTTATAGATTATTAGCACAGTGGCTCAACGTATTGACCTAGCAAAGATAATAAAGGCAAAGAATCCAAAACTTGCCAAACTCCTACCACGCTTTGTGATAGGATGGCTTAACTCACTTCTAAAAGTTAAGCGCAATAATCATATACTAGAGAATTTTGGCGACTTTCCCCCTATTGAGTTTATTGACTCTACACTGGATTATATCGGAGTAAAGTACGAAGTCTATGGAGTGGAGAACATTCCAGAGGGAACAAAGATTCTCTTTGCAGCGAACCATCCACTTGGAGGGATTGACGGTATGATTCTAGCTACGGCAATCGACAAGGTACGCCCAGGTGTAAAACTCATCGTTAACGACATACTTCTTAACCTAGAGCCTCTACGCCCAATCTTCATTGGCGTGAACAAACACGGCGCACAGAGAGGCAGCCTATCGAAGCAGTTCGAAGAGTTATACCACAGCGATGCCCCAATCATAAATTTTGCAGCAGGGCTATGCTCACGTATGGCAAAGGGCGGAGAGATAACAGATACCCCGTGGAAGACAAACTTTGTGAACCGCTGTATCGCCACTAACCGCACAGTTGTCCCTACCTACGTAGAGGCTAGAAATTCAAAATTCTTCTACCGCTTTGCACGTTTCCGCAAGAAGATAGGCATTAAAAGCAATCTAGAGATGCTCCTTCTTCCTCGTCAAATATACTACCAGGAGGGACGCACGGTCAAGATTTATTTCGCAGAGCCAGTAACCCTTGACAACACTATTTCAGCACGCAAGTGGTGCGACGACATTCGCACACGAGTATATGCTCAAAAACAAACGAAATAACTATTATACATTTTAACATATTTTTTATGGAATCAATTATAGCACCCATCGACAGAGAATTGCTAAAGAAAGAACTCACTGAAGAAAACTTTCTGAGAAAGACAAATAAGGCAAACAACCTTATCTATATCTTCAATGGCGCAACTTCTCCAAACCTTATGCTTGAGGTCGGACGACTCAGAGAAGAGGCGTTCAGAGATGCAGGTGGCGGCACAGGTAAGTCTTACGACATCGACGATTATGACACTGCCGAAGGCGGCTACATCCAACTTATCGTTTGGGATCCAGAGGTTGAAGAAATCTTGGGGGGCTATCGCTATATTATTCCACGCTGCACAGAGCCTAAGTATCTCTCTACGGAGCATTACTTTGAGTTTTCGAAGAAGTTCCGCAAGAAATATCTGCCCTGGACTATGGAACTAGGTCGTTCATTTGTACAGACAAAGTATCAGCAGCGAGGCAACTTCAAGGCACTATTCGCCCTTGACAACCTATGGGATGGACTCGGCACGGTTATTAACCGCAATCCAGACATTCAGTATCTTTTCGGTAAGGTAACGATGTACTCTAACTATAATGCTGAGGCACGCAATATGCTGATTCATTTCCTTAGAATGTACTTCCCAGACCGCAACAAGCTTATGACTTCGAAGTTCCCTAGCGATTTTGTAATCGACGAAGAGGCTATGGCAAAGATTTTTGTAGGCAGGGATTATATGGAGAACTACAAGATTCTTTCTCGTACGGTTCGTAACTTCGAGGAGGTTATCCCTCCGCTTATTAACGCTTATATGAGCCTATCTCCAACGATGAAGGTCTTTGACACTGCGATGAACAATGACTTCGGAGGAGTGGAGGAAACAGGCATTCTTATAACTATTGGCGACCTTTACAAAGAGAAGGTAGCACGCCACTTTGCAGAGAACTAATCTTTTTTTTTTGCAGCAGCACAACAGAGACTATGGCATTTTCCGCTTCTATATCCAATGAGGAACTATCGAGTTTAGCACTTGCTAACTTCGAGGGTCGTATTATTGTGGTAGAGGGCGAGGAGTCTATGAGGGAAGCAGAGAAAGCATTAGAAGGAGCGAAGATTATAGGATTTGACACAGAAACTCGTCCGTCGTTTAGCAAAGGCGTTCACTACAGCGTAAGCCTATTACAGCTCTCTACTCAGACCACAGCTATCCTCTTTAGATTAAAGAAAGTTGTCCTTTCGCCAAAGATTATAGCGATACTCAGCGACAGCAGTATTCTAAAGATTGGGGCTGCTATTCGTGACGATTTGCGTATTCTACGGGCTTATCAGGAGTTTACACCAGCAGGTTTTATAGACTTGCAGAGCATTGTATCGCAGTGGGGCATCAAGGAGTTAAGTGTTCGAAAGATGGCAGCAATTGTACTGTCACGTCGCATTAGCAAAGCCCAACGCCTCAGCAATTGGGAAGCGACACGCCTTACGCCCTCTCAGATGGATTATGCAGCAATGGATGCTTGGGTATGCCGTGAGATATACCTTACGCTTCAAGCCTCCCCTACTGTCGAAGCACAGTAATGCAAAGCCCCTTCTCCCATAACCGCACATAACTTACAGCTCAAAACAAACGAGAAGCGGGCATTAAAGACTCAATTCTTTAATGCCCGCTTCCCTTATATCTAGATAGTCGCTAGAAACAGCCTTCTAGAAACTCAGAGGACCAGTGTTTTCTTTAGAGCTTCTATCGAATGTGAAGTTAAAGCTAAGCGACTGGTTAAATTGCCAAAAGTCTCCACTTTCATATCTAGGAGTAGTCACGCTTTCGTCATACATAAGCTTCACATATAGAGCAATGCTAAAGATAGAATTAAGTTTATATGTAAGCTTTGATTCCCACCAGAGTGTAGGGCAGTCAGCATAATTCCAGAACGATTCCATAGTTGTTTCAAAGGTTGTAGTCTCTTTGAACATCGGCTGATTAAACTCGATACGGCTAAATGCACCGAACTCCGCTTTGCCATTCTTTCCCGAAGTACCGTACAGGTCTTTTTCGGCGATAAAATCACTTGCAACAAAGGTAGCGTTACCTGAGATAGGGGCTACATAAGCTTTGAATCGCCCCGATGGAGGCGAGTAGGTGATACCAGCAGAAAGTGTCAAATATGCAGGCGAGAAGATACTAGATGTAAGAACCGTATCGGAGGTATAACCATCTGCGAACTGCGATTTAAAGACTAGCGAACCTGCAACCTCCCAGCGTGAAGCCAGCTTCCAGCTAGGCGTTGAGCTTATGTACATAAAGTCTTCACTTTTGCTTGCCTTACCGTCTGAGACCACAAGGGTGTATGCTCCCTCGAATTTCGAAGCTACACTAAAGCTCGTCTCCTCATTTGTATAGGTATGTGTCAGGCTAGCCCATAGGCGACCAGAGAATGAGTTAGAACCCCCTGCTGCCCAGTTATCGAATGATGTTTGAGTAATACCGACACTTGACTGGAATTTGAGTTTGTTTCTATATTTAAAGGTTTCATCCTTTACATACTTTTTATAAGCGTCACTATTAACACTTAAGCTCAGTGGATTATCAAATTTTTCTCCTGTAATTTTAATTGAGTCTCTTACAGTCTCAATAGTCTTTGTTTCAGCAGTAGGATTAAATGTAAATTGACCATAGGAGTTAAGAGATAACCCCATTAGCAGAACAAAAAATAAAATGGTATAAAGATTGCCTCTTTTCATAGTTTTTTATATCTTTGTGTTTAAATAAATATGCTTTGTTTCTTTGTGGTTTTAGAGAGTGTGTTCACTAAAGCGACTGCTCTGGTTTACCCTGCAAAGATAACGTTTTTGTTTGTTTAGAACAAAGTAAAGTGTAATTTTATAGATAATTTTTAGAAGTCCCCTTAAGACTTCTTTGTTTCCTTAGGGTTAGGGAGGTTTCATAGTCACAAAATATATTAACAGAGTTATGAGTTCGAAATTTTTTGGTGCACACGTCTCGGCAGCAGGCGGAGTAGAGAATGCTCCACTAGCGGCTGCAAAGATAGGCGCAAATGCCTTTGCTCTTTTCACGAAGAACCAGCGTCAGTGGGTCTCAGCCCCTCTTACCGAAGAGTCTATCACTGCCTTTAAGGCTAACTGCAAGAGTGCAGGCATACTCCCTGAACATATCCTTCCTCACGACAGTTACCTTATAAACCTTGCACATCCCGAAGAAGAGCCGCTTGCGAAATCTAGAGCAGCCTTTATCGACGAGATGCAGCGTTGTGAGCAGCTAGGTCTTAGCCTACTAAATTTCCACCCAGGCTCTACCCTAAAGAAGATATCCGAGTCTGACGCACTTCTACGTGTTGCAGAGTCTATAAACATAGCTCTTAGCAAGACCCAGGAGGTAACAGCCGTTATAGAGAACACAGCAGGACAGGGGGCGTATCTAGGTCACCGCTTTGAACACTTGGCCACTATTATCGAGAATGTAGAGGACAAGAGTCGTGTGGGTGTTTGTATAGACACGTGCCACGCCTTTTCGGCAGGCTATGACCTCACTACGACAGCCGCTTGCGATGCCACTTGGCAGGAGTTCAGTTCTGTTGTAGGCTTTAAGTATCTTAAGGGTATGCACCTTAACGACGATATGAAGGCACTAGGCTCTAAGGTCGACCGCCACAGTCCTCTAGGCGATGGCACTATCGGTATCGAGGCATTCCGTTATATAGCCGCAGACCCTAGGTTCAATAATATCCCTCTGATATTAGAGACTCCCGAACCAGAGCGTTGGGCTAAGGAAATAGAGCTACTACGCAGCTTTATGTAGCTACATCTCTAAAGCTATCCCTTTGAAGACTCCCCTCTGAAGACTCCCCTTTGAAGACTCCCCTTTGAAGACATCCCTTTGAAGACATCCCTTTGAAGACATCCCTTTGAAGACATCCCTTTGAAGACATCCCTT
>JAWXTN010000049.1:0-13650 GCA_044433515.1 Rikenellaceae bacterium
TCGAACAATCCTCGTTTACCTGTACTCTTAAAAATCATAGTGGTTGTACTTTATATTACACTACAAAGATAGTGATAATTTATTGAATATCAAAACTTTAATTTTTAGAAGTCCCCTTTATGATTTTTAGTTGTTTCTTCTTATGGTGTAACTGTGTGGTTTCTAAATTTTTTTAAAAACTCAAACACAGCCTTTTTCATCCACAAATATATAAATATTTCTTCTATTAAGAAGTTACATATATGCTAAATTTCACTAAAAATCTTAAATGCGCCTCTTTGCTATATTCTCGCTCTAGTTCTTGCTATGCTCCTTTTGTGGCTCTTACTCCTCTAAAGGCGATAATTTTGTGTCAGTGAAGACGATAGCTGACGGTATGTCGCCCGTTGTCGCCTCCCATTTATGCACTCCGCTAGAACTATAACAGTGAACCTTGCCAGGAGTTACATAGTCCTTAGCGTCGGTTAGGTAGAAGTCTCTAGTGTTCGGATTGACCGCTATGCCATAGGGCAATGTTATGTCGTCGTCTGTGCCATCGGTTATGAAACTGCGGGTGAGTATGCGCTTGGTCTCAGTATTGACAATGGCGAAGGTCTTTGTTGTGCTCTGAGTCGTATAGTTCCACTCTGTGCCATAGATGTACAGTGAATCGCCCACTACTGTCATATCGCTGCAAGCCAGTAGGTCGAATTCATCGGTGACCTTATGGCTCTCAGAATTGATAACATAGGTCTTAGAAGGGGTGTCGTAGTAGTCGCCTCGTGACGATACCCAAATATTGCCATAGCTGTCTATCTCCATTCGGTGGAGATTAATCGCTACCTCGATTTTCTCCACCTCTTTGAAGGTAGAGAGGTCGATAACTGAAACCGTGTTGTCATAGTCTGGTACAAGATATCCACCTGAATTTGCCACAAAAAGTTTGCCGTCGGTTATAACCATCTCCTCGGGCTGATAGCCCACTACGCAGGTGTCGACAACCTGAAGCGTTACAGTGTCAATCTTCGCTACATAGCCAAGGCGTGCGTTAGGGTCTACTTCCACAGGTCCTGCATAAGAACTTACATAGGCGTAGCCCTCGTAAAACTCTATATAACGGCAGTTCGGTATAGAAATCTGTGTGATATGCTCAACCGTCTTTTTGTTCATTACCTCAATAAAATGCGAACAGTTTATCACTGCATAGAGCTTATCGCCATAAATCCCTAGGTCGTTACCCACGTCGCCTAGCTCCTTTACTACATTTGGATTGCGCTCCGAATAGATGTTCTTTGTATAGGTTCCGCTCTCGTAGTCGAAGTAATCGAGCGTAGCTTTATTGCTGCCCATATTCCCCTCGTTTAGAAGAAAGAAACCCTTTATCTCGCCCTCTTCGCCAGTTGTGGGTGTGGTCGTTGTAGAACCTACAATGGAACTTTCGCCTCGGCAGCCTATCAGTATCGCCCCTAGTGCTAGGGCTATTAGTTTTAGATATTTCATTTGTGTATTTTAACCGTTTAGTATATGGAGTCTAGAATGTGTAGTTTAGTATTGCCTTAAAGTTAATCCCTGGCATCGGGTAGTTTAGTACTACTTCGTACTGCTGGTCTAATAAATTGTTTACCTCTAGGGTCGCCTTTAGCTGATGGCTATTCTTAAACTCAAAGAGCTTTGAAAAGGCAAGGTCGCTTGTGTACCACGGCAGTGTGTAGTTCTCTGGAATGTTCGCCTGAGAGGTATATCTCTCGCCCGTATATATAAAGCTATAATTTAGCCCCCAGCCTTTGTACTGACACCCTAGAATTGCAGAGGTGCTGTGCCACGGAATATAGGGTATTTGTCCGCCATAATACTCGCTTGTAGGGTCGGTGAAGTCCTGCGCCTTCTGGTAGGTATAGTTCGCACGGAAATCTACTCCCACTTCGCCAAAGAGCAGCGAACAGTTGGCTGTAAGGTCTATACCTCGTATCTCTACATATCCTAAATTGACCATAGTCCATTGGAACTGGTTCGAAGTCGGCATCGCTATAATCTTGTCCTTTACTTCGTTGTAGTAGCCGTCGACTGTCGCTTCTACTCTCTGAAATACCGAACTATTGAAGCTTACACCATAGGTTAGCCCTATGTTGTACTGTGTTGTGTATTCGGGATTGAGGTATTTGTTACCTATGTATGTGTAGTATAGGTCGTTTAGTGAAGGCATTCTAAATATGCGCTTATAGAAGGCTCTAAGCGATAGCTCTACATCGTCGAATGGGGTGTACTGTGCTACAACCGTAGGGGTGAGTACACTCTTATTATCCGCTGCTACACCCTCTTCTTTGGCATAGTCCTGAACAAAGGTTTCCAGTAGGCTAGCCTGGAGCTTTACCTTGCCAAAATCAAATGATGTGGCTACTGCTGCTAGGGCTGTGAAGCGTGAGGGATAGACGAAATTTGTGAGGTCTGCATCGAGGGTGTTGTACTGAACGTCCGTTGCGAAATTTATATCCCACCAGCTGAAAATCTTAAACTCGTTTGCAAGTGATAGGTAACCCTCCTGCTGGATATATGTGTTGTCGACATACATTGTCGTTACGTCTAGTCGAGGGTCAGAGAGATAATGCAAATAGTCATAAGCATACTTTGCGTTAAGAGAAAGCCTATACCAGTCATTGACGTTGTAGTGGAGTGAACCCTGCGTAAAGAAATTTGTATCCCACTGTCTGTCCTCGTTCTTAAAGACTCCTGGCTCTTCACGTACAAAAGCTCCTGGATAACCCCTCTCGCTGTCGTAGAAGTATAGCTTTACACGCCAGTTGCCGTTGTCAAATCGCCCAAAGATACCGTCCTCTATTCTTATGGCTCTCACATCCCCATTTTGGCGCACAGCTGTTGTGTCGTAGCCGTCGGCTTTGGTGTATGAGAATTTATATTCGCCTGAGGTGTAGAGATACTCTGCGTTAAAGGAATTCGATATTTTACTTGTGATTTTCTGGTCGTAAAGAATCGATGGGTTTATCGTTTCGAAAGAGCCGCCTGCTAGCTTTATCTTTACGTTATAGGGCTTGTCCTCTTCAAACCTTGGGGTCTTCGATTTTAGATATACAGCACTTGCCGAAGCATAGTCTTTGGCGGACTGAACCTCTGAACTTTTTTGTCCGTTGTATAGGCTTATGGCTGACATATTGTCGAGCGAAAATTTGCCTAAGTCTATCTGTCCGTTCTGTGCATTGCCGAGCTGTACGCCGTCGTAGAATACACCGACGTGTTGCGTGCCCATACCTCGTACGTTAATGGTCTTAAGTCCGCCCACTCCGCCATAATCCTTAATTTGTACGCCTGAGAAATAGCGTATTGCATCGCCTACTGAAAGGGAATTTAATCCTTCAAGGGTCTTGCCGCTTAAGGTCTGCGAGGGGATGACTTTGTCACGGTTATATGAGGCATTGACTACTACCGAATCTATGGCTATATTTTTAAGGACTGTGTCTTGTGGTGTGGGTGTGTTGTCTGTTGCGCTTTGTGTTGTGCTTTGTGCTATGCTTTGTGTTGTGCTTCTGTCTGTGCTTCTGTTTGTGCTGTTCTGAACCGTGCTTTGGGCTATATCTGTTGCGTATAGTGGAGAAACACTTAAAGCTAGCCCTGTGGTTAGAGCTAGCTTTAGGAGTCTTCTTTTGAGGTGTTTTATGTTACGTGTGTATATTATCACTTGAAAAAAATGTCTGTTATTTATTGTGTGAGATTAAAGTCGCTAAAGCCACAAACCTCAGTCGATACCTCGCCTAGCCATCCGCACTTGAAGTTAACGGCACACTGAACCTTTACAAAGTCGATATAGTCTAGCTCAGCCTTCTCGCCATCGAACCTTACGGCATTCGATATCTTGAAATGATTGTTTTGTGCTTCGGCATTATAGTTCTCGTCGTCAGTGAGGCGGTCGATAGTGCTGTAATTGTCGGCATATCCCCAATCGTACGAATTGAGTACCCAGCTTACGCCAGTGCCAGAGGTGTCCTCGCAGCGTGACTCTAGGAGTGTGCCTCGAAGTGTATAGCTGTCGGCTGTGACCCAAGTGGGGTAGTAGTAGTCTTGTGTGTGGGAGTTTGAATAGTCTATTGTGCCACTGTTGCCCTGATTGTCTGTCCAAGGGGTGTCTTGTCCTGAACCGCTAGGGCGGTAGTACGTTACTTCGTAGTCGAATGTTGTTTGTGCGCTGCTGTACTCAGAACCTGCAAGCTCATACCACGTGTCGTTTGGTAGCCCATCGCCATTCTCGTCCTGCATAACCCATACGATGCCTGGCTCCGAAGAACCGCTAAAGGCATTGCCTTTGATTGCAAGGTTGTAGTCGCTTGAGGCATCTACACTGTGGTCAAAGCCCACAACGACATATCCCCCAAAGCCCCCAAGTGATAGATACACCTCCGAAGTTAGGCGTTCCGTGGCATAGCTGCAAGCCTCGTCCATAGAACTGAAACTTGTCCCTCCGTCGTTTATGAATTGCCCTGGCGCAGGAAGATACTCATAGACCTCTGAGAAGGTTGCAGAGCTTGAGCCGCTAGAGGCCATGTAATATGTTCCCTCCTTTGGGCATACATTTACATAGATTGTGTCAGATACTAGTATGGAATTTGGGGTTGTCTGAACTACTACGGTGTCTATACCTTCGGCTGTGGCTGTATAGCTTAGACTAGGTGTAGAGGTGGTTTGTATTAGTTCTTCGTTTTTTAGCCATTTGTATTCCATATCCTGAGTTGCGCCTGTTATGTTAACCATACTGAGGCGTATGGTTCTGCCCACTGATACGTTATATTCGCTTTGCTCCTTCTTCCAGCTGAAACCTATCTCGCTAGGGTCGCAAACCTCGATTGTAAACTCTATTGAACTTTCGCCATCTTCGTTTGTGGCGGCGAAAACCATATTGTAAGTGCCAATATTGTCGGCTGAGAATGTTATGTCTTTTTCGGTGGAGATTATAGCGTTGTTCTCTTGCCACGAGTAGGTGACAGGTAGAGTGCTGGTGACCACTGGTGTGAGGTTGAGGGTTAGCCCCAGGGCGATTTTATTTAGCTCCTCTATGTTAGGGAGTGAAATTGTGGGAGGGGTAATTTGAGCTACGTCAATGCGTAGTTCTTTCTGGGTGTCGCCTGCGCTATTGGTGACTGTTAAAAGGATGTAGAATTGTCCTGCTTCTGAACTTGTGAATGTAAGGGTGGAGTCACTCCCGATTGTTGTGTTCTCAAGACTCCAATCGAATGTGGATGTCTTATCTAAATACTCGTAAGAGGGTTTTACGGTAATTCCTTGGTCAATCTTTGTGGTGTAAACTGAGCCGTCTGTGTCGAGGGTAATAATAGGAGCAATAGATGACTCTGTTCCAGAATCATCTATTGTATTACAAGCTGTAAGTGCCACAGATAAAGTTATTGTGGCTATTTTACTAAGCCTTTTTAGCATTTTTTTGTTTGTCTTTTTTAAGCGAGTTTCTAGAACCGCTGCATTAGTTTTTGTTTTTTTTAAGGGAATTTTTAAAAGTCCCCTAAAGTCCAGAGGGGATAGAGCTTTTTGTGTACTTGCCTTTTCCCCTCCCTACAGGACTTTAAGTTCGGGGAGTGAGACTTTTTAAACCCTTCTAAAAAAAGTCTCGTCTCCCCTCACGTGTAAGTTAGTGTGTAGTGTTTTATGATTTGAGGAGATTTTTAGGACTCCTTTAATGTTATTTCCTTAGAAGCGAACTGCTACGTTGTCGTATGCAAAGTATGCTGGTACGCTAAAGCCTGCTCCGTTGTCTACTGTTCCTACGATGTTGAACGATACTGAGTTCACTGCGCCAAGAACTGATAGGTCGAACTTGTTCCAGCCCTCACGACAGCCGTCGCCATCTGCTAGTTGGAACTCAGCAGTAGTGCCAGTTGCAACGCCCGCTGCGTCATAACCAGTCGCTAGAATCTTAACCCAGTCGCTCTCGCCTACGGCAGCAGATAGTCCATTGCCGCTAGTAGCTGCATTGATGAAGTATGTTGTGTTGCATACATACATATGGTCGATAATGCGCTCTTCTCCATCTGTGAAAGTAAGCTCTGGTAGGCTACCCATAGCCCAACCTGAGAAATCGTCGTAGCCTGTGTTAATAGCGAAGTTTGTAGAACCGTTGTAGCCGCCTTTGCCAGTTACCTCGTCAGTGTAATAAACTGATAGCTGTCTTGTGTAGTCACCTGCTGAGATGTCCATTTCTTGATAGTTCGAAATTACTTGACCGCCGTTCCATAGGCAATAAGCTACATCATAAGTGCCGCTGTAATCCACACCTCCGTTAACTTGGCTTCCGAGGAATGTGTTGTTTGTGTCAGCCCAGACGTATTGAGTGCCTGCACCCATACCACTTGTGCCATATAGAAGTGCACCGCCATACTCTGGTGAGTCGATAAGTGAAGTCCAGTCGTTGCCGCCAATGTAGTTTGTACCAGCGGTGTAGTCTTCGTCCTCGAATGTAAGAATACGTAGCTTGTAAGAGAATTCTGAAGCCTCTACAGAGAACTTAACGATTTTCGTAGAGCCATTTTCTGCACTCACAATAACTGCTACCTCGCCAACTAATTCAGCATAAACATTGTCTTGGCTAGGTGCAGTAATTGTAAGGATGTCGTTTGCGTAGCTAGCTCTCCAACCGTCAGGTTTAGAGATTGTGAAGTCAGCGACTCCTACTGCTGTTACGTTATATTCTTTAACCTCTGAGTATATGAATAAGTTTTCTGTTTTGATTCCTTCGATTGTGAAAAGAAGTTCGATTGTAGTGGCAATTGTAAACTGTGTACCATCGCTAAGAGTGAAAGTCACGTAGCCTTCGACAGAAGTGTCTACGCTAGAGAATAGAGACGAACCAGAACCAGTAGCTGCTACACCTGTTGAAGTCCAAGTTTCGCCGCCGTCAGTAGAGATTTCCCACTCGCCAGTAGTTTCGTTGATACGTACCTCAGGAGCAACTGCATCTGCGCCGTCTGTTCCTTCAGCTTTGATTTTGTTGCCACTCTCGTCAAGTAGCCACTCGCCACCGACTGTCCAGTAGTAGATGCCGTCTGTATCTTGTTTAACTGAAACCTCAGGAGCATCGCTACCGTCCTTGCCGTTTGTAATTGTTAGGGTTTCACCATTCGAAAGAGTGATAGTGTAGCCTGTTTCTGTCTCTTCGATGCTAGAGATTGTTATGTTGTTTTGAAGTGCATCTACTAGCGTTTGAAGTGCTGCGATATCTGAATTTGCATCTTCGATAGCCTGCTCGATATCGTCCACTCTCTCCTCTAGGTCTTCGATAGAACCCCAAATTTCTGAATCATCAAACTGACACGATGCAAAGGTTGCCAAAGCCGCCAGTAAAAGTAATTGTTTTTTCATAGTTGTTTTTTAGTTGTTGTTTTTTATTGCTTAAATAATTAAGTTTATTTTTAATTTTCTAGTCTCTAAGTTTTTGGGTGCTTTTCTTTTATAGTAAAGCATCAAAAAATAACATACAAACCACACTTATAAAACAGTGTCCTATAAAAAATGAAGAAATGTGAAAAAAGGAAAAAAGGATGTACGCTTGTCTTTATTTATAGGATGTAGGGTGAAGTGTACTCTAAATTTTTAGTACTGCTGCCCTAGAGCTCCGAAATTAAGATTTGCCTATGCACCTTGTCTTTGATTCCTTGTCCCCATTCTCCGTGAGGAATGTAAAATCGTTTTTTTTGTTTTAGTTTTGTGGCAGGTCTTCTGACTTATCTCCAAAATGTTATACGCCTTCCCAATTCTTTTGCACTTTGTTGTTTTAAGTGCCTAATCAGTGGCTGTTAGATATGTGTATAACACTGTTTTGTTTTATCTTAACTTCTTGTGAAGTGCCTATTATAGTTGTGGCACTCTTAAGAAGTCAAGAGGAGACTTACAGCAGCGGGAACTGTTCAGGACTCTCACCTGTATTCCCTTTTAATTCCAAGAATCTTTATCAGCAGTGGAGCGGTTGAAGTATTCTCCTATGCTCCGACTAAAAGTTCTATCTGAAACCAAAAACTGATGCAAAGATATATTTTTTTTCTTATATTTGTATTGAACTTTTAAAAAAAATCTCAAAAAAATGAGAAAAAATATCCTAACGCTTCTCCTGCTGTACTTTATACCCTTTGGCCTCTTTGCGCAGAGCCTTGCGCCAAAGTCTCAGGGGGAAATTGTTGAGCATAAATACTATACGCTTGCCTATGCCGAAGAGCACGAGCAGGCTCTGTGGGTGCACTATCACTTGACTTCAGAGATGCTAGAGACAAGTGTGAAGCGCAAAGATAACTTTAGGGCAGACCCTAGTGTTAAGACTGGCTCGGCTACACCTGCGAACTATACAAAGAGCGGTTATGACCGTGGACACCTCTGTCCTGCTGCTGATATGGGGGCAAATGCTGAATCTATGAGTGAGAGCTTCTTTATGTCGAATATGTCGCCACAAGCTCCGTCGTTTAACCGTGGCGGATGGAAGCGTCTCGAAGAGCAGGTGAGGACGTGGGCAAAACAAAAGGGCGAAATATATGTCACTACGGGCCCTGTCTTTTCTGATAATATAGGCTCTATCGCAGGGAATGTGACAGTCCCTGGATATTACTATAAAGTTATCTATGACCCTGCAACAGAGAGAGCCTATGCTTCGATAATGCCAAATGCAAAAATCGAGGGGAGTCTCGATGCCTTTTCCACTACGGTCGATAGGGTAGAGGAGCTTACGGGAATTGACTTCTTGGAGGAGCTGTCCGATGAGCTAGAAAATAGAATAGAGGCGCAGAAGGTCTCTATGTCTAGCTTCTAGAACTCTAGAAAAGTAAAGGTATGCGTAATGAAGCTAAGCATTGTCTTTACTCTATTGAAATTTTTAGGAAAATAAACTAACACTTAAAAACTGATATGAAAAAAAGAACTTTAATTCTTTCACTCCTATGGCTCTGGTCTGGGCTGTGTGCGGTGGAGTCTTTGCAGGCGCAAGACTATGAGAAGAACCGTGTGATAATCCTTACAGATATCGAAGCAGAGCCTGACGATACGCAGTCGCTCGTTCGGTTAATGCTATATAGTAATAGGCTCGATATAGAGGGGCTTGTGGCTACAACATCTACACACCTAAGGGGTGGGATATATCCTAGCTCTATCGAGAATGTTATAGACAGATATGCACTTGTGCGCCCAAACCTTTTGAAGCACGAGAGTGGCTTTCCAGAGGCTGCCACACTCAAAGCACTAGTCAAAGCAGGGCAGAGTGTCTACGCTCTAGAGGGCGTAGGCGAGGGTAAAGATAGCGAGGGTTCGGATTGGATTATTGAGGTGCTGAGTAATGATGATCCACGCCCTCTATGGATATCTATATGGGGAGGGACAAATACCTTGGCGCAGGCACTTACAAAGATTACAAAAGAAAAGAGCAAAAAAGAGGCGAAGCGTTTGATTTCGAAGCTAAGAGTCTATGCAATCTCTGACCAGGACGATGCTGCCTACTGGATAAGGAATAAATATCCTGAGCTTTTCTATATTGTGAGTCCAGGCGGTTGGGGACGTTACCCTTTTGCTACGTGGGGGGCGGTGAATATGGATGTCGCTGAGGTCAATAGCGATGTGGTGAGCAATGCGTGGATAGCCGAGAATATACAGCAGGGGCACGGACCTCTGGGAGCTAAATATCCAGATGTTATGTGGGGTATGGAGGGTGATACGCCTTCTTTCTTGGGGCTTATAGCAAATGGGCTAAACTCTCCAGAGAATCCGAATTGGGGCGGCTGGGGAGGTCGTTATGAACTTTATGTGCCAGAGCATATAGAAGACACTACTTCGCAGGCGCAGGTGAAAAATGGGGCTGAGACACGTCCTATCTGGACGAATGCAGTGGATAAGTTTATCCCTCTTGTTTACAACAGAAATGGCAGGGCTGTGAAACTTGACACGGAAAACACTTTAGAGAATAATTTTGCTACAATTCTCAGATGGAGAGAGGATTTTCAGAATGATTTTGCCGCACGAATGGACTGGTGTACAATGTCGTATGAGGAGGCTAATCACGCTCCAGTGGCAGGTGTTGTACACGAAGAAACAGTTACACTTCGTTCGGGCGAACACTTTACCCTCGATGCAGGGGCTTCGTATGACCCTGATGGCGATAACCTAAGCTACTACTGGTTTAGTTATCCAGAGGCTGGCACATATAAGGGGCAGATTGTTAAACCTGCAATAAATCATTACAGAGCCTATATCGTCGCTCCCGAAGTTGACGAGCCTATGACAGCGCACTGCATTTTGAAGGTGACAGATAAAGGCACTCCACGTCTTAGTGGATATAAGCGTATTATACTGAACATCGTTCCTCGTTAGGGTGTAGTCTTTTTTGTGTCTTTCTTCACTTTGAAGAGGACTTTAGGAAAGTCTTTGAAGGGGAGTTCTGAAAGCTGGCTATAAAGTCTAGCTTTTAGAACTCCCCTTAAAGTTTATAGCGGCCAGATGTTCTTTACTGTCCAGCCGTTGATAGATACTGTGATGCCTACGCCTTGGCTATAATCTACATCTATGTCGAACTGACTCTCTTTGTCGAGGTCGTCTTGTGTGGAGTAGTCGGGGCTGTCGCTAATTGTACTCATAAGGTCGATGGAATCGCTGTCGCTACTAGTTCTGAAATAGCCGAAGGGCTGTGATTGTGACTGGGCGGCTGTAAAATCTAAGTTTATGCGAGCTGTCTCGTCGTCAATAAAGAGCCTTAGGACTTTGTAGTCGTACTCTACGGTGTCGCCAATAACGAGACCCTCCTCAATATATAGGGCGTGATTGTCTGTTGTATCGGCTGTGGCATCATAGTTTAGTGTGCTGTGGTCTATTTCTATTTGTGTGGTGTGTGTTGTCGCTCCTATTATACGAAGTTTTATTGTTTTTGTCATTTGTATGAGGGGTACGTCGACGTGATTCTCTTTTAGGGCGTATGCCTCAAAGGTCATAGGAGAGCTCATAAAGAGATTTGAGGGGCGTTGTGCAGTTGAGGCACTTTCTTCCTCTAGGATTTTGACTTTGAGGTTTTCTAGTGTCGTAGAGCCTACTTGTGGTGAGAGGAGTGTGGAGTTGTCATAGAGTTTGTATGTCGAGTGGTCGCCTGCTATTGTCACAATTGTGTATCTCTGGGGCGATAGCCTTACGTATGTTTTGCTTGCGGAGGTCGGTTGTAGTACTTCTTCGTAGAGCGAAAGAATGTCTAGTGAATCGAAAATAAAAATTTTGAGGGAGTCTACCTCTGAGTCTATAAGATTTTCGCCACTACTGTTTAGTACAAAGTGGTGTGAGATTGAAGTTAGTGAAGGACAATCTGAGGTGTCTTCTTTGATACACGAACTGCAAAAAATTATAGCGGTTAAGATTAAAGGTGTGATATTTTTCATTACTTTTTGTTCTTGTATTGTTAATTCTCCATAGATTTTAGAGGTTTATTTTGCTTTTTCTGAGGATTTGTACCTTTGTCTCTGTTTGTCAAATGGTGTGCCAGAGAGTGTGTGGGGTCTATTTGTTTTCTTTTTTTTTGTGGAGAATTATTTTTTTTCCAAAGAAAATATGCAGCGGTTAAAGTTGTGAATTTTCAACATTTTTCCATTTTCTTTTTCTCGAATTTTCTTTTTAAGTTTTGCCCCTATGGTGCGGGTATAAGGCTCTGAGTTTGAAGATAAAATACGCCACTAGAAGATGTATTGTGCTGGTATTCAGTTTGTGAAAACTTTTCGTAATAGTGTCATACATATTAAAATATTTTAAATATGTGGCACGTTGTGAATTTGTTGAAGTAATGAGATTATGATATTCTAATGCGTGGCGAAAATGGCGAATTTGTGGTGAAAAAGTGTATATATTTTGAAAAAGTTATATTTTTTTGTAGCTTTGAAGTCTTAAAGGAAGATAAGTCTCTCTGTTGTGGGGAGCTTTGGTGTGATTTTTTAGTGTGTTGTACAAATAAATTACTTAAAAGTTATGGCAGATTTAACTAGTAGTGCTCTTAAGGAAACGACTCCATTGTTGGATGAAGATACTATTTATATAATTGACAGAAATAAGGAGGGGTTTTATTATCCGATTCATACCCATCGTGAGTTGGAGCTTAATTATCTCGAAAATGTGGCTGGCGGTCAGCGCATTGTCGGGGATTCTGTTGAGACGATGGGGGATTATGACCTTGCGCTAATCGGCGATGCAGAGCTAGAACACGGTTGGAGAGACCACGAGTGTCCTTGTCAGGGCATCAGAGAGGTTACTATTCAGTTTCCTCCTGAGCTGTTCAGTTCTGAACTGCTCTCTAAAAAACAGTTCCACAGCATTCGTCAGCTCCTAGAGGACGCTAAGAGGGGTGTGGCTTTTGATATTTCTACTGTCCTTAAGCTGCGTTCTGTTGTCAATGCTATTACTGCTGAGACTAAGAGTTTCTATACGGTTACTACCTTTTTTATGCTTATGTATGAGCTGTCGGTTAGTGATTATAAGGTTCTTTCTAGTTCGTTGTATGTCTCGGATGGGCGTTATTCGACTGACCCACGGATTCAAAAAATCGAGAAATTTATTGTCGATAATATGCAACGTCCGATTTCGGTTCCAGAGGTTGCGGAGCTTGTGGGAGTTGCCCCTGCTGCTTTTAGTCGCTTCTTTAAGGGGCGTACGGGGATAAGTTTTAGTGACTTTTTGGCTGATATGAGAATAGGTTTTATAACTCGTGAGCTAATAGACAGCCACAAGAGTATTGCAGATATCTGTTATGAGAGTGGCTATAATAATGTCTCGAATTTTAATAGGGTCTTTAAATCGAAAAAAGGCTATACTCCACGTGAATTTAGGGAGATTTACCGCAAACGTAAGGCGGTTTTGTAGTGATTTTGTATGTTGAATTTTGTGAAATTTGTTAAAAAAATTACATCTTTGGCATATTTGTTGAAAAAGTACCAGATTATGCAATAATTGTATTTGTTTAGGTGCGTAATATGTAGTTATTTTGCACTCGTAAAAGGAACGATATGTATCGCTTTTCACAAGGTACGAAATTGAGGTTTTAAGAGTAGGTTATTTGAGGTCTTTTAGAAAAAGGTTGTAAGATTGTTTTGAATTCTTAGAGTTGTATAACAATGGTTCGAAATAACTCCTCGCTACTCGAAAAACACTAGAAAATATAAAATACAGTAACGGAGCCATTGGTTCTCGATCACAGGGTTGTTTAAGTGAGCTTCAGGCACTTTTCATCTTTAAATTTTGTTAGTTTATAAGTCTTCTAGACTAATGGCTTTCCGTTTGTATTTTATTTCTGAGAAATTTATTTCCTTCTTTATTTATTTCCTTCTTCTTGTTTTATTATTGAAAGATTGAAACTTCTCCTATGCTATTATTTCACGTGTGGGTTCTAGTTTCGTGTCTGTAATTTTAGGGCTCAGGCGGAAATTGGGGTGGAGCGTTAAAATTATGTTTGTTTTAGGTTTGGATTTTGAGGTTCGGTTTTTGGGGGTTGGTGTCTGCGGAATCTTCGATTCCTTTTTTGGTGTCATTCTGACACCAACCCCCCCGCTAGCTCTACACAGCCTCTCATCCGTTTCTCATCCGTTTTTCATCCGTGTGAAAGCCGCCTGCCATCGCCCTAACGCCGGGCTGGCGGTCTCTCCCGAGACACGGTTGCAGTGC
>JAWXTN010000050.1:0-12915 GCA_044433515.1 Rikenellaceae bacterium
AGGTTTGTATTTTAGAACTTTTTGATTTAACTTTGATGTCAGATAAACGCTTCAATTTAGGATGTTACGGGTTCTTATCCTAAATTTTGGAGTGAAAAAGCAATTTTTAGAACCCACCTATAGAACCTAACCTTTAATTTTAAAACAAAACAATGAAAAGAAAACTTTTATTCCTTCTACCACTGCTTATGCTAGTCTTCTCGATTGACGCTAACGCACAACAACAATTTAATGGCGACTATTTTGTAGCAGCTACACCTAATGCTAGCTGGAATATCCTTCCTCTAGATGTAGAGTTTGAGGGTGAAGCAGCGCACTTTATCAAAGCTAAAGGCGAGTCGCTTTTGAGCTATACTCTAATTATGGCAGTCTCTGAAATCAAAGATATGAAAGGCGTAGAGGCTCACCTTAAAGACCAAACGTCAATTCACAACTTCGTTCCTGGTTCTGTATCTAAAATCTATAAAGATGAATTTATGGGTCAGCCAACTAGTGTGTTCGACTTTAAAATTGACCTTGAAGGAGCTGTATTCGAAGGCTCTATGTACGCTATGATTGTGGATGGCGTTATGTACTCATTTATGAGCTATCAAGCAGCTGGTGAACCTACTACCGATCTTATCGCACTTCTAAATAGCTTCGCTGTTGTAGAATAATCTATAGGGCGTTATAGGCTAGCTAAGCCCCACTGTGGCTGCTAGCTAGTCTCTTAATATTTCGCTGTCCCTCTGAAAAAAAATCACTTTTTTTTGGAGGGACAGCTTTTTTTGCATATCTTTGCACCAAACAAATGACGACACAAAACTATCATCTGGCAAGAGCCAGTGTATGTTTTGTGTCGTTTTTTTGCGTCATAATACATCGGATAGTCCAGTTCTTTGACACGGTTTTAGACCCGTGGGGATATCCCTGAGCGTTTCTCTCCACACAACACCCCTCACAAAGTCAGCAGTTCAGCTGACCCCTCTTTTTTCTTTTTTTTATAACCGAGCCTCCAAAAAAGGCTCACAAATCTATCAAATGTATTATGACTTATTATTTAAACAAAAGACACGAACAACTTATGATTACAGGAAAATCAGTAAAAGTATTCTCAACAAAAAAATCTAAACTAGAAGTTAAAACACTTATGCAAGCTGAAATCATAGCTCTAGACTACGGCTTTGATAAGGCAGATTATCTAACCCGTGAGTCCTTCGTGCCATACAATCACAGAGAATGGCTAGCAAAGAGCGAAGACGAACGTTTCGATATAGGCTCTCGCTACCGTCACCGTGACGATTTGCACATATACTACTCAGACCTAGCTGATTTATTTGAAGGGCTAGGATGTGCTGAAATAGCCCTTAAATGCAGGATTAAATCACTCTTTCAACAATATATGGGCGCACAGTACCAATGGCAACTCCCAAACTTTGAGTTCGAGAATCTCCACAGTGCACTTATAAGGTATGGACGAGAAGATGCAGCCCAAAGACTCCGCAGATTTCACCTGAGAACTTTTTGTAATCTCCCCTGCGAAGCTTAGAGAATAGGAAACTCGTAAGAGCTTAGCTATCTTCTAGCTCTTTGTAATGCCCCCCCAAAAAAAACCTAGCTAAAGGACTCCCCTCTAGCTAGGTTTTTTTTATGGATATATTCTATATGTATTCTCCTCCTCTCTATCAAAATCTACTTTGGGTCGAGTACAATATACGGCACAAGCATCTCCTCCATTGATACACCGCCGTGCTGGAACGTGCTCTTATAGTAGCGCACAAAGTGATTGTAGTTATTAGGATAAACCAAAAAATCGCTGCTAGTAGCAAATATAAACTCCGAAGTCAAACGACTAGCTGGAAGCCCAATAGACTGAGGATTGCGAACCGTAAAGAGCGCCTTGTTGTCATAATTCAAACTCTTACCAGTCTTATAACGCAAATTCGTGGAGGTTTCCCTATCGCCCACAACTCGTATCGGGCTATCGACCTTGCGTGTGCCGTGGTCAGATGTTATGATTATGCGAATGCCTCGTGCTGCCATTTTGTGGATTATCTCCAATAGTTCGCTGTGCTCAAACCAAGAACGTGTAAGGGAACGGAACGCCGCCTCATCGTCGGCTATCTCACGGATAATATCAGTCTCAGTACGGGCGTGCGAAAGGATATCCAAAAAGTTGTAAATTATAACCGAAAAATCTGCATTGTAAACCTTCTCCAAATTCTCCATCAATCTCTTGCCTGCCTCTGGGCGCACAAGTTTCTCAAAGAAAAGTTTCTCACCCCTGCCATTCTTCGCCATAAGCTTACGCAAAAAATCTTCCTCATACAAATTCTTGCCCCCCTCCTCGTGGTCATTTAACCACTGCTCAGGGTATAACTTGCTTATGCTAAGAGGTGTAAGACCTGCAAAGAGGGCATTGCGTGCATACTGAGTAGCAGTAGGCAATATCGCACAATAGAAATCCTCCTCCTCAATATTAAAATTCGTGGCTATCATATCTCGAACCATTAGCCACTGGTCATATCTGAAATTGTCGATAAGCAAAAATAACGTCTTAGAGTCATCCCGAAGGGCAGGGAATACCTTCCCACGCATTAGGTTATGTGAGAACATAGGCTTCGAATCAGTGCGCTCATCAAACCAAGACTCATAGTTGCGCTTAATAAACTTCGAAAACTCACTGTCCGCCTCAGTCTTTTGGTACTGAAGTATCTCTACAACTCCCTTATCGCTGCTCTGTGATAGTTCCATATCCCAGCTAACAAGCTTCTTATATATGCCAATCCACTCCTCAAAGGTGTTCGCAGTAGATATCGCTGCTGATATACGCCCAAACTCCTGACGATAATCCTGTGTAGACTGTTCGGCTACCAACTGCTCACGGTGTACATTCTTCTTAATCGAAAGAAGTACCTGCATAGGATTCACAGGCTTTATTATATAGTCAGCAATCTTACTGCCCACAGCCCTGTTCATTACATCCTCCTCCTCGCTCTTTGTGACCATAACAACGGGCACGGTCGGAGCTACTTCCTTGAGCTTAGGGAGTGTCTCCAAACCAGTCATACCAGGCATCATCTCGTCAAGTATAACAAGGTCAAGATTCTCCTCACCTGCTATCTCAATGGCATCATAACCGTTGTTCGCCGTGATAATATTATAACCCTTGCCCTTAAGGAAAAGAATATGCGGTTTTAGTAGTTCAATCTCGTCGTCTACCCAAAGAATTTTTACCATTTTTTTACTGCTTTTTATCGGGGATTTTTTTACTTGCCCTTATCTATTAATTCTGCCAAGCGTTCAATTGCCGCCTCTTGTGGAATATTCTTCTCCACGACTTTACCGTCCTTGTAAAGTGATACCTTGCCCACGCCTGAGCCTACATAGCCATAGTCGGCATCGCCCATCTCGCCAGGTCCATTCACTATACAACCCATCACCGCAATCTTAAGTCCGCTCTTATCTTTGAAACGCTCTTTTACACGTTTTGTTGTGCCTTGTAGGTCATAAAGTGTTCTGCCGCAGCCAGGGCAAGATACGACTTCAGTTGTCGAGATTCGAGCACGTGAGGCTTGTAGTATTTGAAAGGCTGCTGGCACTTCGTTCTCAGGTTCTTCGGTGAGAGATACACGTATTGTGTCGCCTATACCGTCGAGCAGTAGCGAGCCTATGCCTACGGCTGATTTTATGCGCCCTTCAATGCCCTCTCCTGCCTCGGTAACCCCAAGGTGTAGCGGTGCTCTAAAGCCTTCTGAGTTCATAGCCTCTATGCCCATACGGTATGCCGCTACCATAGTGCGGGTATTGCTCGACTTAAACGATACAACTATCTGGTCAAAATCATTCTGGCGTGCAAGGCGCAAAAACTCCATTGCACTCTGGGTCATACCCTCTGGTGTGTCGCCATACTTGTCGACTATCTCAGGGGATAGAGAGCCGTGATTTACCCCTATGCGTATTGCTACGCCTCGTTGGCGGCAAATCTCTATAAGTTCGATAAACCTTGCCCTATCACCCCAGTTGCCTGGGTTTATACGAACCTTATCGGCATATAGTGCAGCTCGAAGTGCAATGTCTGCATTGAAATGGATGTCTGCGACGATAGGTACACTGTAACCGCTTAGGCGCAGTGACTCCACTATATCTTTAAGATTATCGGCATCACTAAGCGATGGGGTAGTAAGGCGCACAATCTCTCCACCTGCATCTGCTATGCGCTTGATTTGTGCTACAACCTCCTCGGTCTTCGAGGTTGCCACCGTGGTCATACTCTGAACTGATATAGGGGCTGTGCCTCCTATCGTTATATTGCCTACTCGTACCGCTACGGTTGAGCGGCGACTAAAATTGTTGTTCTGCTGCATCTCCTTTTATTAATTTTTTATACCTCAGCGATGGCGATGGTATAAATTCGCCTATGTTATACTCCTCCCAACGGCTGTCGACCTTCGATATTGTAGCGTCGTCCATCGTTACGATGTTCGGGAAGTCTCGCTCTTGGAGCTTTTTGCTCTGTGCGTTAATCTCTATTGAACCCTCTGTAATAATCACATCACGGCTAGGGTCTACATTGGCTAGTAGTAGCCACATCTTTTCGTCGTCGTTTAAGCTCTCTACACCAGTGTCGAACTTAACGGTGATTTGCCACTCTCGTGCCTTTGAACTAGTGGTGTCTACGCACATCTTTCCTCCTCTGCCAATCTCCTCGCTTGCGTGTTCTAGTACGTCGGCTACGCCACTATTGAGCACGACCTCTGCTGTGAACTTAGTGCCTCTAAGGAGTATGCTTTGTAGCTCAGTGTCGCTATAATCTCGCTCTGCTATCCATATAATCTTACAGAAACTCATCTGACCTGCACCCCATAGTGCCGATGCGACTTTTAATCCCTGGGCATCAAAATTCTTTTTAATGGCTACAACTGCAAGGTTGTGGGCTACTCCCTGCCACGGCATTCTGAGGCTAGTAATCTCTGGTGCTATGACAGCTTTGATAGGTTCGGCGAAAATCTTCTCGCTTACCTCCGCTATATATCTGTCCTCCATTGGAGGTACGCCCACTAGTGTGGTAGGATATACCGCCCCCTTGCGGTGGGTTATGGCTGTTACGTGAAACAGTGGGTATCTGTCTTTGAGCGAGTAGAAACCTGTGTGGTCGCCAAATGGTCCTTCTATGAACTTTTCTTCCATAGGGTCGACATATCCCTCTATTACGATATCACACGACGAGGGAACTTCTAAATCGCAGGTTATGCACTTAACGAGCTTAACAGGCTTTTTGCGCAGAAAACCTGCTAGGATATATTCGTCGATGCCCTCTGGTAGTGGGGCAGTGGCTGCGTAGGTTATAGCTGGGTCGCCTCCGAGGCATACCGCCACAGGCATACGCTTGCCTAGTGTCTTGTACTTCTCGTAGTGGTTTGCTCCAGTCTTATGGATGTGCCAGTGCATAGCCGTAGTCTTCTTGTCTATTACCTGCATACGGTACATCCCTAGGTTTGTTTCGCCATTCTCGGGGTCGACAGTGTTCACAAGAGGCAGGGTTACAAAACGTCCACCATCGTGTGGCCACGTCTTTAGTATCGGAAGGATTGAGAGGTCTACTTCGCCGTCTCTATAGATTACGCTTTGGCATTCGCCCCTTCTTTTGCTGTGCTTTGGAAACCACTTGCCTGCCTTGCCCAGAACAGGAAGTATGGAAAGTTTATCGAAGAGAGTCTTGCGTGGCTTTTTTAGTTCGCCAAGCAGGTCTGCCACAAGCCCAGGTACTTCGTCCAAAGAATTAAGCCCAAGGGCAAGAGCCATTCTGCGCTCGCTACCCATCATATTGCAAAGCACAGGAAACTCTGTGCCGCTACTTTCAAATAGTAGGGCAGAACCCCCTCCAGGCTCTTTACTCATTCTGTCGACAATCTCGGAAATCTCTTTATCGGGGTTTACCTCTGTCGCTATTTTCTTTACCTCAGAAGTGCTTTCGAGCAGTGTGATGAAATTTGCTAAATTTTTATACATAGTTTTAATCTTAAAATCGCTATATTTGTGGTTCGTTATTCTCCATATATACTCTTATGGGAAGATGAGCTTGCAGTGAACAAAAATACGTTATATTTTACAAAAAAGCATAGTTTTTACGATGAAAAAAGATATTTTTCTATACAATTCGCTTAGTCGCACTAAAGAATTATTCGAGCCTATAAACAATGATACTGTCGGTATGTATGTTTGTGGACCTACTGTCTACGGTGATGGACACCTTGGGCACGCCCGTAGTGCTATTAGTTTTGATATACTTTTCCGAATGCTCAGAGAGAGTGGTTATAGGGTAAGGTATGTGCGTAATATTACAGATGTGGGTCACCTCGAAAATGATGCGGACAGCGGAGAAGATAAACTAGCTAAACAAGCGAGAATCGAAAAACTAGAGCCTATGGAGGTGGCACAGCACTATACTAATGCTTATAGGGCGCAGATGGCGCAGATGGGATGTTTGCCTCCTTCGATTGAACCTCTTGCATCTGGGCATATTATCGAGCAGATAGACCTTGCGAAGGCTATCCTAGATAAGGGGTATGCCTATGAAAGTGAAGGGTCGATATATTTCGATGTAAAGAAATATGCCGAAGATTTTAAATATGGAGAACTCTCGGGAAGGAATATAGAGGATATCGTGAGCGGTACTCGTGAACTAGACGGTCAAAGCGAAAAGAGATTCTCTGCCGACTTTGCTCTTTGGAAGAAGGCTTCGCCTAGCCATATTATGCGCTGGGGCTCGCCTTGGAGCGATGGTTTCCCAGGGTGGCACGCTGAATGTTCGGCTATGGGACGTAAATATTTGGGCGAGAGTTTCGATATTCACGGCGGTGGTATGGACTTGTTGTTTCCTCACCACGAATGTGAGATTGCTCAGTCTACGGCTGCCTTTGGGCACTCGTCGGCTAAGTATTGGTTGCATAATAATATGATAACCCTTGCAGGACAGAAGATGGGTAAGTCACTCGGTAATGCTATCTCGCTGACTCAGTTCTTTAGCGGAGAGCATAAGCTACTAGAGCGTGCTTATAGCCCTATGGTTATACGCTTCTTTATTCTTACTGCTCACTATCGCAGTACTCTGGACTTTACGAATGAAGCCCTTATAGCTGCCGAAAAGGGATATCTAAGACTCCTTTCTGCACAAGAGGTACTTAGAAAGATGGACACTCTCGAAGGATATGTAGAAAATAACGAACTTCTAGATAAGTGCTCTGAGGCTATCTCTGATGATATGAATACTCCTATTGCTATTGCTCACCTCTTTGATGCTACAAAGATTGTAAATAGTGTTCAGGACGGCAAGATGAAGCTTAGTGCTGAGGAAATTCACGCCCTAAGACTTGCTTTTGATAAAGTTATAGAGGGATATCTAGGACTTAAGAGAGAGGGTGTTGAGGCAGGCACAGGTAGCGAAGCATTGAGTGGGGCTATGGAGCTGCTTCTAGAGATTCGTAGCGATGCTAAAAATGCTCGTGACTTTGCGACCTCTGATAAGATTCGTGATAGACTTCAAAGTGCGGGCATTGTCCTTAAGGATAGGGCGGACGGTACAGACTGGGAAGTGAAGTAATTTTTTAAGGAGTCTTTTTATAACTCCCTAATTGTGAAAAACGTTAATGAAGACTAGCTTTATAATCGGTATAGTGATGCTCCTTGTGGTGGGGTGTGGCTATACCGATTTTGATGATATAGAGGATTCTTATACGAGTGAGGTTTGGGAGACTAATAGCTCGCTACGTGGCGGTATATCGCCCACGACTGTGCCGATAGCTTATGATTTGATAGCAGAAGGGATTGTTGCCACTAGTGACTCGTCGGGGAATTTCTATAAGGAGATAATTCTAGTCGACTCTTTGGGATATGAGGGGGCTGCCCTTCGCTTTACATTTAATTTCTATGATGTATATAGCCTCTATCCCTATGGGGCGGTAGTGGCGTTTAACCTTAAGGGTCTTGTGGTGTGGTATGAGGATGGCATTCTTACGGCAGGCTACAAAGTCGGGGGCGACACTATTCCCTCTGCGCTGCCTACGGTGAGTGTGGCGAAGAATGTTCTTAATGTGCAGAGGCGAGAGGCTGAGGTTTTCTATCGCCCGATGTCGATAGATGAGCTAACTGTTTCGATGGTTGGCACAGCGGTTGAACTGCAAGATTGCTACTTCACTTCGTCGCTAGGCTCTATGTCGGGAGAGAGGGAAATTGCGCAGGTGGGCTCTACCTCTACAATTAATATATCTACGTCGAGTTATGCAGCCTTTGCCGACAAGTCAGTCCTGGAGGGGCTATTTTCCATTCGTGGGATTGTGACTCTCAGCGCACAAACACTTTCTATAAAACTCAATAATTATAGCGATATGGAGAGTAAAAATGACAAATAAAAATATATTTTAAATAAAAAACCTCAAAAATTAGGAAAATATAAAAAACCTTTTTATTTTTGTAAAGCATATTGAGCGTACTTAGCCGTGCAAATGAGTGGTGCGAGGGTGTGGAGGATGGCTGTGAAGTGAGGTGCTGAGGTTATGTAAAACCCTGAATTATAGAAAATTTATTAATATTAAAATACTACTATGGAAGTTAAAAAAACACCTAAAGCAGATTTGCAGAACAAACGTTCTATCTTTTTGCTCGTTGGGCTAATTGTGTCGATGCTTGTAGTTATCGTCCTTTTTAGCTGGAGCCAAAGTGAGAAACAAATTGACATTGTTGAATTCAATACTGACCTTGTCGAACAAGACGTAATGGATGTAACAGTCGAAGAAACTAAGCCACCAGTTGAGGTTAAGCCTCAGCCAGCGATGCTGTCGGACATTATCAAAATCGTGAAGAACGAAACCAAAATCGAGGCAGATATGACCTTCCTTGATGACTTTACTGGTGATGACCTAGGCGATTTGGAAATTAAGACCTTTACTAAAACTGAAGAAGAAGTTGAGGAAGATATCCCAGTACTTCACGCAGAGGAATATCCAACGTTCCAGGGTAAAGATATCAATGCTTTCCGTGCGTGGTGTGGTAAGAATGTGAAATACCCAGCTATTGCACAAGAGAATGGTATCCAAGGTCGTGTTATCGTGACTTTCGTTATCGAGCGTGACGGTTCTGTTACTAACGTTAAGGTTCTTCGTGGTGTAGACAAGTCTATCGACCAAGCTGCTATCGACGTTGTAACTGCATCGCCTAAGTGGAGCCCTGGTAAGAACCGTGGTAAGGCTGTACGTTTCGGTTACAGTATGCCAATCGACTTTATCCTTCAATAACAATTTAGAGAGGGGCTAATAAGAGAGGGGCTAATTAGAGGGGGGTGAATTAGAGAGGAGCTAATAAGAGGGGGATGAATTAGAGAGGAGTGAATTAGAGAGGAGTGAATTAGAGGGGGTATAAGGCATACCGCAAAATCACAACAAAAAAGATTTTATAAAAGAGGGGCTTCGTTTTTTGAAGTGCCCTCTTTTTTGTATCTTTGCGCTCTGGTCACGGAAATTATGGGAGACGGAGATTAGAAAAGTGGGGGATTAAAGGGTGGCATATATTATGAGTGTGAGTCTAAGTTCACACAACCGTATGGAAAAATTAGAGAAAAAAGAATATGGAAACAGGAAATTATTACGATAAAAGAGCCGAAAAATGTGTCCTTGTGGCTGTTATTACCCCAGCAGTGGGGGAGCGTACAGCTAAAGAATATCTCGATGAGCTAGAGTTTTTGGCTCAGACAGCAGGGGCTGAAACCATTAGGCATTTTACGCAAAAGATGTCTAACCCTCACCGTCGCACCTATGTGGGCGAGGGTAAGCTAGCTGAGATTAAGGTGTATTGTGAGGAGAATGAGGTCGATACGGTTATTTTTGATGACGAGCTATCGCCTTCGCAGCTAAGGAATATCGAGCGTGAATTACAGCTTAAGGTTTTGGATAGAACGAATTTGATTCTAGATATCTTTGCGCAGAGGGCTACAACGGCGTATGCTAAAACGCAGGTCGAGCTAGCACAGATGCAGTATCTTTTGCCACGACTTACAGGTATGTGGACTCACCTTGAACGTCAGCGAGGCGGTATCGGTATGCGTGGACCTGGTGAAACGGAGATTGAGACCGACCGTCGTATCATTCGTGATAAGATAGCACGCCTTAAGGAGCAGCTCAAAAAGATTGACCGCCAGATGGCGACTCAGCGTTCGGGACGTGGCTCGATTGTGCGTGTTGCCCTTGTGGGTTATACGAACGTGGGCAAATCCACTATTCTAAATATGCTCGCTAAGACTGAGGTCTTGGCGGAGAATAAACTTTTTGCTACGCTCGACACCACTGTACGAAAGGTTGTGTTAGAGAATCTTCCGTTTTTGTTGTCTGACACTGTGGGTTTTATCCGCAAGCTGCCTCACCAGTTGGTTGAGAGTTTTAAATCCACTCTTGACGAGGTTCGTGAAGCGGATGTACTTTTGCACGTTGTGGATGTGTCGCATCCGCAGTTTGAGCAGCAGGTAGATGTTGTGAATCAAACGTTGAAGGAGATTGGCGCAGAGGGCAAGCCTACATATTTGGTCTTTAATAAGATTGACGCTTATACCTTTGTGGAGAAGGATGAGGACGATTTGACTGAGGCGACTGCTGAGAATCTTTCGCTTGAAGATTTACAGCGCACTTGGATGGCTAAGGGGTTGCCTTCGATTTTCATTTCGGCTGCACACAAGACTAATATCGAGAAGCTACGCAGCGATATCTATAAGATGGTAAGGGAGTTGCATAGCGGTCGTTTTCCGTTCAATAATTTTTTATATTAGATTTTTTTTAAACATAATTACATAAAAATGGTAAGAGTAAGATTTGCGCCATCACCGACAGGCGCACTACACATTGGGGGCGTACGTACGGCTCTTTATAATTATTTATTTGCCCGTCATCACGGTGGCAAGATGTTGCTTCGTATCGAGGATACAGATTCACAGAGGTTTGTAGAGGGAGCGGAGGACTATATTGTTGAATCGCTTAAGTGGTGTGGTATTGAGATTGACGAGGGAGTAGGCGTAGGCGGCGAGCACGCCCCATATCGTCAGAGCGAGCGTAGGGAGTTGTATTTGAAGTATGCCCTAGAGCTTGTAGAGAAGGGGTGGGCTTATTATGCTTTTGATACGGCCGAGGAACTTTCGGCAATTCGTGCCGAGAAGGAGGCTGCTCATAGTGCTTTTGCTTATAATTATAGTGTAAGAGAGAGTTTGGCTACGTCACTGCGCCTCTCAGCCGAAGATGTAGCCGAGCGTATAGCAGCAGGCGAGCAGTATGTTATTCGCTTTAAGATGCCAGAGGGTGAGGAGATTGTGATGCAGGATATGGTTCGAGGCGAAGTGCGAGTAAATTCTTCTACACTTGACGACAAGGTTTTGTATAAGTCTCACGACCAGTTACCTACCTATCACTTGGCTAATATCGTGGATGACCATTTGATGGAGATTTCGCACGTAATCCGTGGTGAGGAGTGGTTGCCGTCGTTGCCGCTACACTTTATGTTGTACCGTGCATTTGGATGGGAGCGTCCAGAGTTTGCGCATCTGCCACTAATTTTGAAGCCAGACGGCAAGGGTAAGCTCAGCAAGAGGGATGGCGATAGACTTGGTTTTGCTGTTTTTCCACTCCAGTGGACACCTAAGGAGGGTGACGGAGCACGTGGTTTCCGTGAGGATGGTTATTTGCCAGAGGCGTTCATAAATATGTTGGCGTTACTTGGGTGGAATCCTGGTGACAATAAGGAAGTTATGTCTATGCAGGAGATGATTGAGCTTTTTTCGATTGACCGCATAGGTAAGAGTGGTGCACGCTATGACCCTGACAAGGCACGTTGGTTTAATGCAGAATATGCTCATAGTATGGACGATGCAGCCCTTGCTGTTTATCTTAAAGACGAGCTTGCTACTAGAGGTGTAGCGGCTGACGACACTATTATATATAGTGTGTCTTCTTTGATTAAGCCACGTGTGGTACTTCTTACGGAGTTGTGGGATTTGGCACATTACTTTTTTCTTGCGCCAACTGAGTTTGATGCAAAGGTTGTTAAGAAGTTCTTCAAGGGCGACAATCCGTCTGTTTTGTCAGAGATTTGTTCACTATTGGAGGGGTGTGAGGATTTCACGCGTGATGCAATGCACGAGATGGTGTGTGGGTTCTTGACAGCGAGGGAGCTACCGATGGGGCCTGCTATGAATTTGCTGAGAATGTCAATGGTAGGCGGCAGTGGAGGTCCAGATATTTTCTCGATTTTGGAGGTTCTGGGGCGTTGTGAGGTAGTTTCTAGGATTAAATTTGCATTAAATCACCTTTCTGTTGAATAAATATTTGGTGGTGAAATAAAAAAAGCATATATTTGCAACCCAGATTATTAATAATTTAAACACAAAAAACACTATGAAAGAGGGAATACACCCAGAAGGTTATCGAGTTGTGGCATTCAAGGATATGTCAAACGACAATGTGTTTTTGTGTCGGTCCGCTATACAGTCGAAGGAAACTATCGAAGTGGATGGCGTAACCTATCCTGTCTACAAGATGGAAATTTCTAATACTTCTCACCCGTTTTACACAGGTAAGCAGAAGTTGGTAGACACCGCAGGACGTGTGGATAAGTTCAACAGCCGATACAAAAAGCATATCGCAAACAAGAAATAATTGTTTTGCAATTTTTTTAATAAAAGAGGTTTCGCACATTGCGGAGCCTCTTTTCTTGTTAAGTGTGCTGTGAATCAGCGTATAAACTAAAATTTCTTGATTTATTAAAAAATTTGCTTAATTAATGGTAACCGTCTCCGCGATGACGTATTGACAGAAGTTTGGCAGGGTTGTACCTTTGTCGGAAAAAACGATTTAAGGTTATGGCAATGATTTTTGATATTGAAGAGCAGGCGCGATTTTACTG
>JAWXTN010000051.1:0-12580 GCA_044433515.1 Rikenellaceae bacterium
TATTTTTTCGCAAGTTTGGCATTAATCCTAACTTAAAGAAAAATCACAATATTGTCAATGAACTTATTCTATATGGCTCAAAGGCCGCCTAATTTCCCCAAAAATTTAACGGAGTATTGAGTGATTAATGATTAATGGCTGCTAGCTTAATTGTGAAAAAGTGAATTGTCGAATACGACTAAGTGTTTTTTTAAAATATTACGAATAAAAATTATAGAAATGAAACAGTTATTTTCTCTATCGTTTTTACTTTTGAGCATTCTTTGTGTGTGTCAGGCGCAGGAGGTTTCGGTTATGACATTCAACCTTCGAGTGGCTAGCGCAAATGATGCTCCTAATCATTGGAAGGCACGCAAGGCAGGTGTCGTCTATTGCTTAGAGAGTGAAGCTCCTATGCTGCTCGGTGTTCAAGAGGCGGAGTACACTCAGATAAAGTTTTTGGACGGTACACTTTCGGATTATGAGCGTGAGGGGGTTAGTCGTGACGGTAAGAAAAGAAGCGGTGAATTTTCGGCAATTTATTATAACACTAACTATTTCGAACGCTTGGACGGGGGTACGTTTTGGTTGAGTGAGACCCCAGAGAAGGTGTCGAAGGGTTGGGATGCTTCTCGTCGAAGGATTGTTACTTGGGTAAAGCTAGAGGATAAGCGTTCGGGCGAGCAGTTATGCTATTTCAACACTCACCTTGATCACGTTGGCACGGTGGCACGTCAGAATAGTTCAACTCTCATTTGCGAGAAGATAAACGAGATAGCAGGTGAGCTGCCAGCTATTGTTTCGGGTGATTTTAACGCATTAGAGGATGAAGACCCAGTGGTGTATATCCTAAAGAGTGGCAAGTTACAGGACAGCCGTAAAGCCGCTTTAGAGGTTATAGGCGAGGAGAATACCTTTAACGCATTTGAGGACAAGGCTGGCGGAGTAATAGACTATATTTTTATGACAAAAGATATTAAAGTCACTTCCTCAGAGATAATTAGCTATAAACACAATGGGATATTCCTATCGGATCACAACCCTATAATTGTAAAAGCTGAGCTATAACCCAGACCGCAGTATAAGAACACAAAAGAGGCTTATCTAGAATCACAAATAAGTGATTTTAGATAAGCCTCTTTGATATCGAATAGCGTATCGAAACCCTCGTATTCTTTAGTATTCCTTAGCATCCCACCACTGTGGCGGTGGGATTGTGCTATTGCGTATGGAGAGGTGGGGGTTATAGCAGTGAGGGGTTATAGCAGTGTGGGGTCTACTCTGTGGCAGAGTATAGTTATTCCTTCTTTTAAGTCCCAGGCTCTTTCAACTACTTGCCATCTGTAATGTTTTATGTAGGCAAGTGCGTTTGCAAAGTCTGAGTGCAGGTGTTTTGGGAGTGGGGTTATTTCTAGAGCTGCCGTTTCGTGGCTGCAAAAGTTGTGTATAGCGACGAAGTCCCCAACTTTTGGGAATTCGTCATACCTCCACTCAGTCTCGATGTAGTAATCGAGCTCTTCAATCATTATTCTAAGTATTTTGTTCATAGTTATTTTAAGGAGTTTTTAGAACTCTCCTATAATCAATTCCCCTGCGCTAGCCTTATAATAGAACACCATTTTTATATCCCGCTTTACTCGCCCCAAATTTCTAAAATAAGGTTACTCATTCATTATAGTTTGTATTTGAGACACCATTAAGGTTAAGTAGTAGCTTTCAAATATTTAACTGTTGTATATGTGTAATCATACTTATCTGTTACTGTAATAGTAAGCGTCCAGTAAACATTCCAACTCATTGGAGTAGCATTTTGACTTCGCACTACACCGAAAATATATTCAGCTTCATTATAACCACCCATATTTGATATTTCTTCTATCGTCTTGTCATTGTCATCGCCATCTAAATCTGGGATCTTCATTGATGTGGCTGCCACATCACCACCAGTGCCATTACCACTATAGGTGTAATAGTCACCACTATAGTAGTAACTGTAAGAAGGCCAGTTGTAATTAGAAATATAAGTACTGTTAGTACCACCAACCGTAAAGGTCATTGTGTTATTCCTAAAGGCACTAAGGTAAACACTCCAACTGGTACCGTCAGTTCTAGCATAACTATATTCCAAATCACCTTCATTGAGATCATAGTTCCAAATATTTAGTGCAAAAACACAAGTCTCGTCATTTGAGCCGGTACTTACAGAATATTGCTTTAAATCTTGACCCGATGCATCAATCAGGTATATTGGTGGATACTGCGTTTGTTGGACTGTATAAGTCTTAACGTCACCTGCTGCGTTGGTCACCGACACAGTCGAAGTAGCTGTGTTGTTATAGAGAACCAATGTATTCTTTTTTAATGCTGCGACATACGCTTGGCGTGCATACTTATGGTTACCACTTGTGACTGATATAGTACCCGAAGCATCATAAGGATAAGCAGTCAGGCTAAGATCTGCAAGGTCATAAGGTATTGTAGTAGCCGAAAGAGTTAGTGTTTGACCATCATCGGTAATTTCCTCATTGAAATACTCGTCCCAACCTGGGCTACCACCAGTTTCAGTTTTAGTTGTTATATCTGTATCAATAGTTGTAGTCAGAGCATCAATAGACTCTGTATTTATATCTGCAACACTAAACACGATGCTCTTTCCATTACTGCTTGTTGTAAATAGTCCATTAGTATTATTTTTTTCTACCATAGATTGAGAGTGGAATTCTACAGAATACCCTTGATCACCATAAGAGTCATCTTTGATTTCTGTACCGTTATTCATTAATATAAAATCACTCGCTTGGCGAAGATACAACACGGCATTACCGTCACCTGCATCCTTAGGGTAGATACGTGCACGTAGCTCTGGCTTGACAGAGGTGCTACTGTTTTCGTAGGTCACAGTGCCCTGGGGAGTTAGCTGAAATTCTGCTACATAGGCGTGTGCATCGTCTCCTTCGTAATCTTCGTCATACTCAACCTTGCTGTACGAGAAGTCGTCCCACGATGTGCCGTAGCTGTCTTCTACCACTACACCTTTATCCTCTGTGCCGTCTTGTCCTATTGTGCCATAGATACTGATTGGTCTGCGGTCATAGACCACTGGGATAAACTTCAACATATCGCCAATACGTAGGCGGATACGTCCCGAGTCTGTGGCATCGAAGTAGATACGCACCTCAGTGGCTTCCTTTGAACTCTCTATCATAACTAATTTGTCTGAGAGCCCATCTTCTGTTTTGTTGTCGGAAGTGCCTATTTTAGTTGCATCATCCCAACTGCTTGTGCCATAGCCGCTGTCTCCTTCTCGTCTCACGAGGCAGTGTGTGATAACTACATCCTCGCTACTTGCAATACCGTCGTGGTTGCTCGATTGAACATATACCGTAGGAACTGAGTTCCCCTCGGTAGGAGTCATAGTAAAGTCGATGTAACAGCCCTCTATACCTTCGTCCATATAACCCTTAATATAGACACGTGAGGTCTCTAGTTCAGCCCAATATGTTCCCTTGCTAACCAACACCTCGTAGCGATTGTCCGAAGTTTCAATCTCTATTGAGTAGCTAATGTTATTCGCAGGACTATCTGCGTCGGCTGCATCTTCGTAGGTCTTATAGCCAGGCTTGTCGATTTCGAGCAAGTTCACAGTAAAGGAAGTATTTCGCAAGATATCGTAGGTTAGCCCCGAGGTTGTTGTTCCAGTTGCATCCAGCGGATATTCCGCCTTAAGGGCTATCTTATAGTAACCAGGGGTGTCGTAGTTAGACGATTGACCCTTTATAATGATGTATTGAGGGTTGATATCTTGGTTTACTGCACCTTCGTTATAGACATAACCGCCTCCAGAGTTTGGATAGAAGTAGATAGGATCAGATGATTTTGTGTCAGTAGATTGAACCATATAATCAATAGTACCGCCCAAGTTGACTGGGACAGAGAATGATGAACTAACCTCCGTAGTACCCCCCACGCCTGTGGTCTGGAGCACCGAACTACGAATACGAGACTCTTGGGCTGCATCTATCAAGTAGACCTCCTCCATATCGAAGGTGGCATCCGAAACCGATACCTGAACCTTAGAACATACACGAATCATATCTATCACACTTTCAAAAGCATTCTCTAGAGTCTCCTCGCTAATCTCACTCATCATAAAGCCATAAGAAGACATAGGGAATCCTGTGATTTTTGGACTTGCAGGGTCTGGCTTATTAATGTTGTAGGTTTCTCCAAGGTCTGTAACTGTACTTGTGCCAGTTTTGCCGCCCGATGTTTGGTAGTTTACGCTATGTCGCACAACGCTAGTAACCTGCGGATTGCCATAGTCTGAGTAGTCTACAACATCTTTGTAGCCCTTATCCCCAGAGGTAGAGGTGAATCCATAGCCCTCAATTGCGTAGTCGACAATTGTCGATGTGGTAGTGTAACTCATATCATAGATACCATCCAAGCCAACCGACTGGTGGCGATACTGCCCGAAAGTAGCGATGCCATATTTAGAAACCTGGTCTCTGGTCGGAGGGGTGTTCATACTAATTCCGTCATTAGGATTAGCCTGTACAGCCATACGCCACGAGGTGATATAATTTTCAAGATTATAATCCTCACGGTCTGTTAGGTTAACCACAATACGCATAAATGCAGTGTTGGGGTATTCGTCGAATACCATTGTAAATGTACCATTCGCATTAATGGTCACTCTTTCGAGCTGAATAAGTGGAGAATCGTCGGAGTAGTTGCCCTTGCCGACATTATCTTCGTCCTCACCAAACACCAAACACCAGCCGTCATAGATACGATCTTCATCTGCCGTAGCACGAGTTACAACCGAAGTCATACTCACACCATTGAGCTGAGCTGTAACCTTAAAACGCCCATCCTCCAAGACCTCGACAATATTTTCCGACAAGTCTGTTGTATCGCCCGAAAGGTCGTCAATCACCTTCATACAGCCGAACGCCATCGTCGCTGCAATTACCAATAATATATATCTAAGATTTTTCATAACTACTAATTAAAGGCTTTTTTAAGTGAAACACCGAATTTATATGTAATCTTACCACCACCATTTGATAGCATCTCCGCTCCGATACTTCCTGTGAAGTAACCGTAATCATCAGTCGTTGGATTGGCAGAAGCATCTCCGCCCTCGTTCATCAAGTGGTCGTTGTCAACGTTTAGTCGCAGGATATATACAGCATCATCCCCACCCTTATTAATTCCGTAGAATTCGTCCTCTATCGTAGAGTTGGTGTATAGTCCCAGATCATCTCTGGTAGTCTTTAGTGCTTGATAGGTGAAGTCAGCCGCCTCATAGCCCTCAATTGGTTTTATCTTGAAGGTCATCCATCCGTCTACTTCGTAGTCTGATAGGTCGGCAATTCCGTCTACCTGCTCTATCTTAGTATCGTCCTGGCTGTATGTGTTGTCAGTGCTTATATAGAGGTTATTATCATCGTCATAGACATAGTAGTAGTCCGTGCCATTGAAGACTAGCAGCGGCTCTAAAGGTTCAGTGCTACCAGAGGTATAGAAGGTAAAACCTGCCGCCTCGGTTGAAGAGCCGTCAAGCTCAATGCTACGCTTAGGGCGACGTAGGTCGTATGTGTAGTTTGTGTATATGTACATATCGGCTGTTGTCTCGTTGCTCGATAGCTCCAAATCGCTGTCGCTCGAATAGATATATATATTCGGTAGGACTGTCGCATTAACGTCAATATCTGTCCAGTCGTAAATCTGTGAAATAAGAGTCAGAGGCGTGTCGTAGCTAGAGAGTTTGTCAAGTTCAAGGGTGAAGGATAGCACATTATGCTCGCCCTGTACCCAACCGTCAGACCCTTCTGCCGATGGTATAGTTATCTCTGTTGTAGAGTATAGTATCTCGCCACTTGGATTAGTGGTGTTTCCATTAGCAACATCTTCTACGGTGAAGTATAGCCTACGAATACGAACTTTAGCTTTCGGAGCGCTAGTTCTTTGGGTGTCTAGTTGTTGAGGGAGGACAAATATCGCTTCGTCTGTCTCCATTACCGATTTCGACTGAGTACTCAATACTGCATCTGGGTTAATTCCACTCACATTTCCCAACTCGTCGTATGTGTATATCGGTAGAATAGTGTTGCCCTGTGCGGCTGTTACCTCGATTGTATTTGTCTCGTCCTTAGTCCAACTTGTCGTACCGTCGCTATTTATATTAAGGGTAGCATTGTTGTAGAGCCCAGAGAATGATATACCGTTGACAACGAATATCTCTTCTGTGCCATCTGCTCCTAGTCTGTCAAGCTCGTCTAGCTCGCCACTATAATTAACCTTTAGCGTTAGTTTAGTGAGGGCGTGCTGCAAACCAAAATCAACACACCCATTAGATGAGTCGTCCTTTGTCATATCGAACTTGCCGTCTATCACAATATCGTCATTTTCGTTAGCAAGCTCAGACATAGTGTAGCTAAACTCTGGTTTGCCGCTATCCTCGTTTGGGGTGAGGGTTAGCTCCTCTTGGGGGTAGAGGGCTATAAACGACAGCTTTTCATCATCTCCCCAGGGCCAATACTGTTTCCCACCAGTGTAGCTCCAACTGTCCGAGATGCCCAAACCATAGCCGTCGTTTGTAAGGGTAAAGGGGGTATTTATGTCGCTTGTAAAGAGTGACAGTAGGTCGTCGGCAGTGATATTGTCCCACGACGTAACGTCCGCTGCGGTAGCGGCATAGTCGGCGTAGTACGAATAGACTGTTAGCGACGGTATATCGTCCGTGTCGGAGATATTTTTGCCACGAGTCCCGTCAGTCCCTATGCCAAAGGAAATTTGACCAGAAGAATCCTCATTCTCAGTAGGTATAGTGTCTAATTCGTTCTTGCCACAACCTATAGCCAAGAGCGAAACGAGCATTAGTGTATAGATTTGCTTTATCATATCTTAAACTCTTTTAATTTCTTTTGTGTTGGCTCACCCTATGCTGAGCCCTAGTGACCATAGGGGCGATCAAACCCCTATGGCCTATAAAAGTCGTACTCTTTTTTCTTAAATCTCTTTAGGAAAAGTGAATTAATCTTGAGTTAGAGTGCTGTTGTAATCATCATTTTCGTCCCAATCAGCTGTAGTAGCTGTCATAGTAATCTCAACTGCTGGATCTTCGCCTTCCTCAGTTGAAGAACCACTGATTTCTACAGTGAATACATAGTGAGTACCTGCTGCGAATTTTGCATCTCCACCACTTAGCTCATCACCTGTCAATCTAATTGTTGAAAGGTCAACACCTACACCACTTGGGAAGAATGTTGAACCATTACCAATGTGACGAATAGTGATACCGTTGATTTGTATAGTACAATCTTCGAACGCTTGAGGTGCAATCATATAAGAAGTTGCCAATGAGTATTCAGTGCCAACAGCAGAAAGACTAGCTTCTACGTTTGCATCAACTGCTCCTGCCATTACGTCAACTGTGAATGAGTCATATTGTGGAGCGAATGTTGCTGTGAATGGAGCGTCAGCAGCTTCGTCATCAGAGGTAGAAATCTCATAAACTTCAGCAAATTCTTCTTCCAATGTAACTTGAACAGTCACCTTTGATAGCATATGGGCGAATTCGAAATTTACTACACCTTCGTTAGTGCCAGCTTTTTGTGTTTTAACAGGTTCAGCTAGAGTGAAGTCCTCATCAGCATCTTCGCCAACTACATAAGCAATGCTGATAGCAGTTGCTGGTGTCACAGTTGGAGTAATAGTGCCAGAACTCTTAGGTGCATAAGCGTAGAAATCCAAAGTACTTCCGTCAGTTGGCCAGTAGTATGTTTTAGTTTCTGGTGAGTATGCAGTCTCAGCAGAGCCGCAACTTACATAATCGTCCATAAACCAAGCACCAGTAATGTCTGATTGAGTAGCATAAACTTTGTAGTCAGCGTTATCATCATTAGCAGCCTTAGTTATACGGTCGTTAAGAGTTGAGAAACTAATAGCGTTTGTTTGAGGTATGTCTACAACCTCGGTTTTAGCACAGCTTGCAGCTACTGCAAGAATTGCTACTGAAAATAGAATTTTTTTCATCTTTTTTTTTGTTAAATTAATTGTTTGTTAAAAAATTTGGTTTTTTTGTTTTTCTGGTTTTTCGTTTTTTTTAATCGGATTTGTTTTTAAAATGTTAGTAAACTCTTTGATTGTTAATTATTTATTGCTTTTCGCTGTTACTGAGTTAGTGGCACGTCAACTTCGTCCCAATCCTCAACCTCGGCACCGAAACCAGAGTCACCTTCTGAACCCTCAGGCTCGACTGGAGGTAACGCCTCGGTGAATGTTGCATCTATGGTCATCACAATAGAGCCGTCGCTTAGAGTCTCGTGGACTATTAAACTCGTGACATCTAGGTCATAGCTAACCTCGGTCTGGTCAACGTCTACCAACTTAAAGAGTACATCGAGAACAACTGGTGTAGATTCGTCGTGACCCGAAGTAGATGTTCTGTCGCTCAGTGTGCCAAATGCCGTTACACTAGTAGAGATTGTACCGTTGTAGAAAGACTCTGTGTCGTAAGTGCGGTTGTTCATCGTAAACTGAACTGTCGCTGTCGAATCACTGTTCTTGTCTCCATAGACATAGTACCCATCTGCAAGGTTCACTAGGTCAACAAGTGAAGGCATACGTGCATAATAGATATTGTCGAAGTGAGCCGAAATGTTGATTGTAGTATTCTTCTTAACTGTCGTAACATCCATTAAAGACTCTACGGTAGCTTTGGTCTCGGTAGATAGCGACTTAGTGTCACTAGAATTCTGAGCTGCATAGGCTGCCTCCAAAATCATAGCCTCTGTCACAACAATACCCTCAACTGTAGCAACCGCCAAATCTCCTGGCTGCTCTACATAACTACGAGTCGATACTCGTGACCTCGCAGGGTCAGCAGTGTTTGTCTCAAACTTCAAAGTAGAAAGATTCTCATAATCTACACAAGATACATAGTCGATTTGGTCACGCAACTCATTGAAAATAACTGCCGTGTAGCTGCCCTCAGGTAAATAGGCGTACGATTGTATGTCATTGCTATTATGCTCGTACTTGTGCTCTTGGCTTAGTGTGCCGTCCTCGGCATTATAGAATAATACAGTGACGTTCTGAAGCTCAATCCCACTAGTCTCCCAGTCAACGTCAATCGGAATAGCGAGCTTGTTATTACAGATACAGTCATCATAAATCGGCTTGCGCTCACACGATGCAAACACAGCTACTACACATAGCAATAGAGAGATGTTTTTTATAATTGTCTTCATATCTATTTCTCCTTATTTACTTTGCGGTTCAACATCCATACAAGCGATACCTTAGCACGTGTAGGCCCAACCCAAGTGTAGTTACCACTCTCCTGGCGGATTGTGTGCCAAGATTGGTCAATGCCCCAGTGCTCTGCATACTTATCGTAGCTAGTCTTAAGATATCCCACTGCCAAAGAATACTCCATACGTAGGCTGCCACTCTTATTTATAGTGTGGGCATAACCTCCACTCAAACCTGCTGCAATGAAGAATTCTCCCTGATAGCCATCCTTGTCGGACTCAAAATCATAGAGACCCCCACCTGCGTATAAACCCAAGTGCCACCCCGTCATAACTGGACGATTGGTGCGGTCACCAAACCAATATTTAGCTTCAATATTGCCGTTGAGAAGTTGGAAACAGTTTCTGTTACTAGTCTCCTCGTCGCCACTCGTCCACCAAGGGAAAATCCACTCAGTAGCAATGCTCCAACGCTGACCTATCGGAACTTCAAGCTCTACATTCAATGCTGTTATGGCATCATACAAAAGGTTCGTTTTTATGGCGAAAAGAGGTTTGGTCGTCTCCTCAATGGCAACTTCTATTATAGGCTCTATCTCTTGCTCTACTTCTTGTACTTCTTCTTGTTCTACCTCGTCCCCAGTAGCTGCCCCAACTCCTTGTTGTGAGCCAGTGCCCTGAGTATCTTCTTCCTCCTTAGCGGCAGGCAACTCCTCTTCGAAATAGATTGTCACAACCGAACCGTTACGAAGCTCTGGATAGATGTTCGCAAACATATAGCGATATGGTTCACCATATCGAAGCTCCATAAGGTGTTTGTTACGGCTGTCAACCATAGTTTGCCACCTGTCGGTAGGGTTTACCCTTCGCCAAGTCTCCTCGGGAACATTCTTTAATATATATAGTACCTCGTCTTTGTACTGCATATCTGAGCCTTCAACAAGCTCTTGTAGCTTCTCCCAGTTAGTGCCTGAGTGCTTTGTCTCTATCAAATTCTGTGGAATTTCGAGCTTAGTGATAAGATAGTTGTAAAGAGACTCTGAACGGTTCTTCGTTAGCTTCTCGTTATAGATACGTCCACCCTCAGGCGAAGCGTAGCTATTAACCTCAATCCTTGAAATTGTTAAAAGTGTATCTCTGCTTATTTTATCAAAGAGATCTGAAAAGTTTTGTAGTGATGCTCTATTGCCTTTTAGGTCTAAATTTATAGCGTGACTATCGTGGTCAAAATAGATTTTGACCTCCTCGGACTTCGTCTCTGCTGCACTCTCTACAAAACTCCCGTTCTGAGAATAGGCAGCAGTGCAAAATAGAAGCAGTAGCAGTATGCTGGTTAATTTTTTCATTATGTTGGTTAAGGGGTGTTCTAGTTGCTCCCAGGTTTTATTTTTTATAAAGTTTATCTTCTAATTTTACTTTTCCAATAAGGTTTATGGTGGTTCCTACCTAACTCATTGGGTCAGTGAAAGTAGGGCGTGCGTTCTATGAGAAATATTTTTAAGGAGAAATTAGGACTCTCATCGATACCATTCCAAATGGCACTAGAAGGGGGCTGACACTACTTTTTTCCTTGTTTTCTACAAAAGAAAGCAAAACATAACTCTGAAATAAACGGAATTTTCTCATCTACGATAATAATAAATATTAAACAATCACAATTTACGAATACTTATTTGAGTAATTTTATATCTGTTTGATTGTATTTAATTTAGTTAAAATCCGTCCGTTTTTTTATATATACTTCAACATTTCAGGTACTCAAATCTAAGTTTTGCTTTCTTTTGTAGAAAATTTGGAATAATTTTTTGAGAAAAAAACACTAAAGATATTTGGCTATCAGCTAAAAAGCATTACCTTTACATCACTAAGTGTTGCTTTCTTTTGTAGAAAGAATTAACCTGCTAAATGCTCTTTATTCTTACAACGCTTTTATTATTACACTATTGGCTCTATCCACGACAGAAGTGTCAATTGAAGCTAAATAAATTTGAGTTGTTGCCTCACTGTCGTGACCCATACCCTCCGAAATTACAGAAAGCGGAATGTTCTTTGTCCGTGCTATTGATGCCCACGTGTGACGTGCAACATACATCGTTAGCGGAACTGCGAGATTTATGTCTCTGGCAATCCGTTTAAGTGCGCCGTTAACTTGGCACAATTTGCCTTTGTAAAGATTGTGCTCCTTGGGTTTGCCCGCTATCTCGTGCATAATGGGAAGTAAATAAATCGAGTCCTCAACCCAGTAACGGTTTACTATCACCTGCATACAACTCTCCCATTTGATGTGAAGCAATTGCCCCGTCTTGCGCCTCCGATAACTCAATATCCCATTCTTTACGTCACTTTTGCGAAGATATGCCATATCTACAAACGACATCCCACGAGTGTAAAAGCTAAATAGGAATAAGTCACGAGCATATTCACAAGTAGAGGTTGCGCTGAGATCTAGCTCCTTTATACGCTTTATCTCTTTGAGGGGCAAGGCTCTCTTTGTTGTCTTCTCGATGCCAGTGTAAACCCTTTTGAATGGGTGCTGTTGCTCTACTATCCCTGTATCTACCGCCTTGTTGTAGACGGCTCGTATGATACGCATATAGAATGAGCAGCTATTCATCGAGACCTTTGAAGTCTTTAGGAACGCCTCGTATTCCTCCATTAGCTCAGAGGTAAGATTGTCGAAAATTAGGTCTTCGCCCCCTCGAAACTTGAAAAAGCTATTCAGTGCAGCAGTGTAGTTGTAGGATGTACCCCCTCTGCCAAGCTCTTTGAGTCGCTTTATCTGCCCCCTGAAATAGTTGAAAAAAGTCTGCCCTTTAGGTTGCCTGTGGTACTCCATTACCAGATCGTCACAGTGGTTCATTCGTCCACGATTCTCTAGGGTCTTAGCGAGTTGATAGAGCCTGCGAATGTCGAATCCTATCATATCGTTTATAAATCTTAACTCTTTAGCCCGTTGTGGGTGACTCTCATCTATTATAGTGCAGCTGCCTTTATTGTTCCACTCGTGCGGGTGTACAGAATTGTCGGTCTTAATCTGACGAATTGACCTGCCGTGAATTACTTGATAAAAGATTATCCCCTCCCTCCCTTCGACTGTCGAGGGTCTTAATTTCGCTTTAATTGTTGCCATTTTCTTATGTGGTATTTGCGTGTTTTTTTTAGCCAAAAATACTATTTTCTTTTCAAGAATTTCGGTGTAAGTTATCACCAGAGCACAATATAACACCACTCGACCATTACACAGCAGCCACTCAGCAGTCTAACGATTGTGTCATATACGCAATGGACAGAGAGGGATAGAGAGGGACAGAGAGGGACAGAGAGGGACAGAGAGGGAC
>JAWXTN010000052.1:0-11572 GCA_044433515.1 Rikenellaceae bacterium
CACTCACCAGTGAGTAGACTGTGGATTTTGTAACGTTGTACTTATCCATAATGTCTGCCACCGTGTACCACTCAGTAATGTGAGCGTAGATGTCAGCTTTCTGATAATATTGATCAAGGTGCGACAAACTGTACTGCTTGACACCTTGATATAATACAGAAGGTATTTTGTGCGAACGAGCAATGGAGTGTACGCTGTCTTTTGATACACCATATCTCAGTGCAGCTTCTTTTGCACCGATAAATTCTGTGATAGGAGTAGACTCATCTATCTCTATCAACTCCTCCGTTACTACTGGAGTCTTCTTTGTTTTAGGTTTCACCGCTCGTGGTGTTACCTCGTAATTAGGGGCAGCATTAAACAGCTCGTCAATGTCGCTGCGCCTAATGAAAATCTTTCTGTTCATCTTTATACATTTTAGTTTTCCAGAGACACAATAGTTGTTGATTGTCGCCCTACATACACCCAGCAATTCTGATGTTTCTAAGGCAGACAAAAACAACTTCTCTTTAATAAGACTAGAGGAACTATTTTCAGATGGGTTATTTATTTCAGAAAAATCTTCATTTTTATATATAAGAGGTTTGTTTTTATCTTTTATCTCTCGATGAGCTGCTGCAATGCGTTTCTCTTTTTGCTTCTTTTTGTAAGCCTGTTGAGAGCATTTGTGAGTGCAGTACTGAGTAGAGATTTTCTTAGCAATAAAGTGAGCACCGCAATGAATGCACACTTTGGGGTATTCGCTGTTACTGCTCATAATTTTTAGAATTTTGATGTTTGAATAATCTGAGACAAATTTTATTTCGCCTCCTTAGTTGTCATAATTTCGCCCACGACTAGACAATAGCATACAATAGATAACAATAGTGCACACGGATTCTACTCCTTGTTCAGGAGCGTAAGAAATTGTCGTAAAATTTTCAGTTGTGAAGAGTGGGTGGGTTTACTTAGAAAGTAGGGTGTGTTTCTGGAGATATTCTGGAGGATCTCGTTAGTGGATTATTGCACCCGTGATGTAACCGAGGTGGTGGGCGATCTGGGCTACATCTTTTGGGATTATTTCACCCATAATCGTTGTTGCAGCTCGTATCACCTCGTATCGGCTCGTATCGGCTCGTATCAGTTACGGAGATTCTCCACTACATCTTGGAGGGTCATAATACCATTTTGTTAAGCAGGGAAAAACGGGGGAAATAAATAGACATTAACACCGCTTAAAACCACATAATAGCGCATATATGCGACAAAAAAAATAGCACCTGTTAAAAGTGCTATTCTATTGATAATCAATATCTTATGTGTTATATTTTGACTAAAATCATTTGCCAATGCAGAAGCGGGTGAATATGTTGCCTAGGATGGCGGTGGTGGTTATTTCGCCGGTTATCTCTTGGAGAGAGGTTAGGGCGGTGCGTAGCTCGGCGGAGATTAACTCGGCTGGGAGTGCCGATTCTAAGGCGGTGCGGGATTGGGCGAAGGCGGTTGCTGCGCTCTCTAAGGCGGTGTAGTGGCGCATATTGCTTACTATGGCTTGGTCGGTGGTTAGGGTGCTTAGGTCTACTGTGGATAGTAGGCGCTCTCTTAATTGCTCTATGCCTGTGCCCTCTTTGGCGGAGATATATATTAGGTCGGGGGCGGTTGTCGTCTTGGGGGTAGTGGCTATTAGGTCGATCTTGTTGATGACTGTTAGTAGGTGCTGGTCGGGGGTTAGCTCTAGCGACTCTCGTGTTTGGAGGTCGCTCTCGCTTGTGCACATATATAGCACTACTGAGGCTTTGCGTAGCTGCTCTCGGCTGCGCTCTATCCCCTGTCTCTCTACTTCGCACGTGCTCTCTCTTAGACCTGCCGTGTCTATGAAACGGAATACTATGCCGCCGATCGTTAGCTCTGCTTCGATGAAATCTCTGGTTGTGCCCTCTATGTCTGATACTATTGCTCTGCGCTCGCCTACTAGGCGGTTTAGTAAGGTCGACTTGCCGACATTTGGTGCGCCTACTATCGCTACTGGTACGCCATTCTTTAGTACATTGCCAAGTCTAAACGACTCTTTAAGTGTGCTAACTTTGTGCTCTATTTTCTCGATAATACAAAGTAACTGACCCCTATCGGCAAACTCTACATCCTCTTCGCCAAAATCTAGCTCCAACTCCAATAGGCTTAGTACATCTAGTAGCTCGTCACGTAGGCTCTTGAACTCGTCGGAATACCCCCCTCGCATCTGCTGCAACGCTAAACGTGCCGATGCTGCTGAATCGCTTGCTATCAAATCAGCTATAGCCTCGGTCTGGCTCAAATCCATCTTGCCTGCCAAAAATGCTCGCTTCGAAAAATCTCCGCCCGCTGCCGCTACTGCGCCACTGCCTATGCACTGTGCTACTATCTCCGATGCTATCCAACTTGAACCGTGGCAGCTTATCTCAACCATATCCTCGCCAGTGAAGGAGCGTGGGGCTGCGAAATAGGTAACCACTACCTCGTCTATCGCCTCGCCATCGCTGCCCACAAAGGTGCCAAAGGTCGCTACTCGCTCCTGTAAAGTCCTGCTGAAATGTGCGCCCACTATCGCTAAGGAACGCTCACCGCTAAGGCGTATCACGCAAAGTGCGCCACCAGTGGCGGTCGATAAGGCTACTATTGTTTGGCTATGGCTGTCTGTTATCATCTCGTATTTGTAATGTTTCTTTTCTAAACCACAAAGGTAGGCATTTCTACTAAAAAATCTTTTTTAAAGAGGCGATTATTTGACATTAGAGTAAATTTTTGTACTTTTGTTCGGTAACATTATTGATTACTCCTAAAATAACAAAACTATGACAAACAAGACTAATCTATCGCTACTAGGTCTATTTATCGCTATTGGGCTAACCCTCCTAGGTATATTTATCTTCAAAGGCATTGTAAGCTATCAAGACGCTAACCGCACCGTTGCCGTGCGTGGACTCTCGGAAAGAGAAGTCAAAGCCGACAAAGTCCTCTGGCCTGTTGTCTACACACAAACTGGCAATGACCTGAATGTTATCTATAATCAAATAGAAAAAAATAATGAAATTATCCTGAAATTCCTTACATCGGCAGGGCTAGATGAGAAGGATATTATCGTTAACTCTGCATCTATCGTTGACCTTAATGCTGACAGATACAGCGTTAATATGAAAGACTTTAGATATATAGCTACGCAGGTTATAACCGTTAACTCTGCAAAAGTAGAAGAAGTAGTGGCTCTGCAACAAAAACAAAACGAGCTGATTAAAAGCGGTATCGCCCTCTCGGGGGATAAATATCAGTACCCTACATCCTTTGTCTTCACTGGGCTAAACGATATCAAACCAGATATGATTGCCGAAGCTACAATGGCTGCCAAAGAAAGTGCTGATAAATTCGCACTAGACAACGATATTGAAATTGGAGCGATTCGCTCGGCGAGTCAAGGACAGTTCTCGATAACTGACCGTGATCAATACACGCCCCAGATTAAACACGTGAGAATCGTTACATACGTGACCTATCAACTGGACTAAACATTAAAGAAAATTCTTAATTATAATAAAACAAAACTTATGAAAAACTTAATCGAAGAAATCACAACAGGTCGTGGCGAACTGCCTCTATTTACATCGTGCACATCATTTGAATATCCAGACAGCGAATTTATCCTATACACTGGCGAACCTAAAATGATCTTTGAAGTTGTTGACGAAGTGGAAACTGGCGAAGATACTCCAAGATTCTTCCGTCACGTGGAGCACAATAACGGTGACGAAGATTATCTAGTTGTAGCCGACACCTTTGACGAGGGGTGGTTCGAAGGTAAAGAAGTCAAAGAAGTCTCTGAGCGTATCGAAGATATTATGGACGCTCTTGAGGGCTGGTACGTGAGCGAAGTTATTGACCTTGACTCTTACGACGAATAATACACAAGGAGTTGTGTTGACTCCCTCTCTTATTGAAGTGGTAGTGCCTATGGCGTTGCCATATAAAAGGCTGACCTATCGCTGCCCCTCGGGGGCGGTGAGGGTCGGTATGCGTGTGGTTGTGGAGGTCGGCTCTTCTCGCAGGGTTGTGGGGATTGTGGCGAAGGTCACGGATGGCGAGGGTGACGGTGGAGGCTTTGGCGAAAAGTCGAAGATTAAAGATATTATAGAGATACTGGACGGCATATCTTTGCTGTCGAGTAAAGATATTGAATTTACGGAGTGGGTCGCTTCGTACTATATGTGTAAGGTCGGGGAGGTTGTTAAATATGGCTACTCTCCACTTCTGTCTGTGGAGATGTCTCGTCTCTCTAGTAGCTATAAGGCTGTGGCTAAGAGGGCGAAGGAGTCTTTGAAAGAGAGTGTCGAGGGAGTCTTTGACCTGCCCAGGGATAAGAGTATAGTCCTAGTTCACAGGGAGCTTAGCGAAGATAGCTCTTCAATGGCTCTATGCTCTATTGTTGAGGCTCTCAGGAGGGGGGCGGGTGCACAGTCTATGGGTAAACACATACTGGTGCTATGTCCTACGCCTAGGGAGGCTGCCAAAGTACATAAGGCGTTGGAGAGGTATTTTACAGTTGGGCTATACACCTCGGCTGTGGCTATGAAAAAGAGGGCGCATCTCGTCTCGCAGTGCGCTTCGGGGCTAGAGCCGCAGGTTATTGTGGGGACTCGTATAGCGTTGTGGCTTCCTAGTGAGAGGCTTGGGGGTGTGGTTGTCTGTGATGAGGATTCTAGGTCGTACCGTTCTATGCGTGCGCCCTTTTATTCGGCACGAGAATGCGCCCTTATGCTCGCTTCGCTACGAGAGGTAAGATGTGTGCTTCAAAGCGGTTTTCCGTCGGTGGAGAGCTATTATAATGCTAAATATGGGCAGTGGGGATATATTCCTCCAAAGGGGAGTGAAAAGAAGCTGCGCTCTATCGTTCTGGAAAGGGGCAAGGATTTGGTCTCGAAATATACTTTAGAGAAGATAGAGAAGGCTATTGGTGAGGGCAAGAAGGCTGTGCTTATGCAGAACAGGCGAGGGGTTGCCTCGTGGACAGAGTGCGAGGGGTGTGGCTATGTGCCGCAATGTCCGAACTGTTCCACTTCGCTAAATGTGCACAGGACTCTACTAGGGTGTCACTACTGTGGATACAGTGAGCCTATCGAGCATCAGTGTAAGGAGTGTGGAGCGACTATGATACCAAAGGGTAGAGGCACGCAGCAGATTGAGGCGCAGATTATGGCTAAGTTCGAGGGGTGTAATATCGTTAGGCTCGACTCGGATAGTGTGGCTGATAGGGAACTCTCGGCAAGGGATGTCGTAAAGGGTAAGAATGACCAGTGGGATATCGCAATTGGTACGACTATGGTGCTCAGCTCAGAGGTGTGGGACAGTGTAGGTGTTGTGGCAGTACTCAATGTTGACAATATGTTGACGGCTCCAGACTTTAGGGTCGAGGAGAATGCTCTGAGAACCCTTGGGCAGCTAGCCCAGAGGTGTTGGGCAGTAGATGCCGAGCTAATAATTCAGAGCAGTAGGCTAGACCACAGAGCTGTGGAGGCAGTGCTAAACGAAAATAGTCAAGAATTTTACGACACACAGATTATAGAGCGCAAAAGGGCTATGTTCCCTCCGCATTCTCGTATGATAAGGCTTGAGCTAAGGGGTAAAGAGCTAAGAGAGGTTGTGGATGTTGCCTCACAGTTAGAAACAAAACTGCGTGGATTCTTCGCTCACAGACTCTCGCCCATCTATCAGCCAAGCGTCGAGAGGCAAAGAGGTGAATATATTGTGGAAATGACCCTTAAGATTGCTAGGGGTGAGTCTTTTGCTCGTGCAAAAGATATTTTGGGCGATACGCTGAGGGGTTTTATGCAAAAAGTGCGCTCAGGTAGAGTCTCGATAGATATAGAGGTTGACCCCTTGTAGTTTCTTTAGCAGCGCATTAGCTTTTTCTTAATGTGCAAAGGAAAAAAATTAGTAAACTTTATGATAGATTTCGTTAAAATTAGTTAACTTTGCCCCGACAACATACTATGTTATTAACTCATAAAGTTTTATGAACCAAAAATATCTATTTGAAACCTCGTGGGAGGTTTGTAATAAAGTAGGCGGCATACATACTGTAGTGGGCACTAAAAGCCAAACCGCCAAAGAAGAGTACGGAGATAACTATATTCTAATAGGACCTGACTTCCTCCGTGAAACCCCTAATCCCGAGTTTATACAAGACGACTCACTGCTCGCTGAGTGGAGAAATGAAGCCTATCGCAGCGGCCTTAGAATCAAAGTAGGACGTTGGAAAGTCGTGGGAGAACCTATCGTTGTGCTTGTGGACTTTAGCTCTTTTCTATCGAAGAAGGACGAAGTGCTAGGTAAACTTTGGGAAGAATTTAAAGTGGACAGTATCTCGGGTGGCTGGGATTATGCCGAACCTGTAATCTTTGGATATGTGGCTGCTAGGGTAGTTGAGTCATTTACTCAGTTCTTTGTTGGAAGGCAAGACTCTGTGGTGGCGCACTTCCACGAATGGATGACCTGCTCGGGTGTGCTATATCTTAAGAACCATTGCAAAAAAGTGGCAACGGTATTCACTACTCACGCAACTGTGACTGGGCGTTCAATCGCTGGTAACGGTATGGCGCTTTATGGTCCACTAGAGAACTATAACGGCGACGAGATGGCTAACCGCTTCGGTGTAATGGCAAAACACTCTATCGAAAAACAAGCCGCTCACCACGCCGATGCCTTCACAACAGTGAGCGATATTACAGCTAAGGAGTGTGCTTCGCTGCTAGAAAAGACCCCTACGGTCGTTACTCCTAACGGGTTTGAAAATGACTTCGTCTACAAAGGCGCAAACTATACAAAGAAACGCAAAGAAGCGAAAAAATCGCTTATAAGTGTTGCGGAGGTGTGTCTAGGTAAGAAGTTCGAGAAAGAACCTATGATTGTCGCTATCAGCGGTAGATATGAGTTTAAGAACAAAGGTATCGACGAGTTTATCGACTCGCTCGCTGCACTTAAGAACTCTGGCAAACTCGAAAGAGAAGTGCTCGCTTATGTTATGGTGCCTAGCTGGAATCACGGTGCACGTAGAGACTTGCACAATATCTTCGTGGAGGGTACGCAGAGCGAAGTAGATAGTAGAAACCTACCTAATACAACGCATTACCTAGGAGACCAGGACGGTGACCCAGTTATCGGACACCTGCGCTATCGTGGACTTTTGGACTCTAGAGAGGGTGTGAACGTTATGTTTATTCCTTGTTATTTGAATGGTGACGACGGAGTTTTCTCTAAGAGTTATTATGAACTACTAGTGGGATGTGACGTTACGGTATTCCCTTCGTACTACGAGCCTTGGGGTTATACTCCACTCGAAAGTATCGCCTTTGGCGTGCCTACAATCACCACTTCACTTGCAGGTTTCGGACTTTGGGTCAAAGAATTTGCAAATGATGCGCACACTGGCGTGACTGTTGTAGAACGTAACGATAGTAATAGCCCTGAACTTGTTGAGGCTATTAGCTCAACACTTCTTTACTATGCTTCGCTGAGCGATGCTGAAATGAAGGATGTGAGAGCAAAAGCAAAAAAATTGGCGAATATCGCCCTTTGGAAGAATTTATATAAACATTATCAAAGAACATACGAAATGGCAATTGAAAATCAAAATCAAAATACTCCTGACTTTGTAGATGAGTACACAGGGGGTGGCGAGAGCCACGAACAAGTGGGTTTTATCTCACAACAAGCTGCTCCTGGCACACGTCCTAACTGGACTCGAATGATGGTGGAAAGAGCTATTCCAGAGAAGCTACATAGACTTGAGGAACTTACCAAAAACTTGTGGTGGAGCTGGACTGAATCGGCTCGTAGACTTTTCGAGAGCGTAAACAAAGAATTGTGGGGCGAGGTTGCTCGTAACCCTATCGCACTTCTTGACCGCTTGTCTCTAACTGACCTTAAACGTCTTGCTGACGATGAGGATTTTATTGCTCGTTTGGATGCAGTATATGCTCAGTTCAAAGCCTATATGGATGCTAAAAATGCAGGTGCTAGACCAAAGATTGCATACTTTAGTATGGAGTACGGTCTTCACTCTTCTTTGAAGATTTATTCTGGTGGTCTAGGTATCTTGGCTGGTGACTATTTGAAAGAGAGCTCGGATAAGAACGTGCCTATGACAGCTGTGGGTCTTTTGTACCGTTATGGCTACTTCACTCAAAAGTTGAGCAATGCTGGTGAGCAAGAAGCTGCATACGAGGCTCAAAACTTCGATAAGCTCCCTATCACTGCTGTGCGTGACGAGAATGGCGAATGGAAAACCGTTGAGGTGGCGTTCCCTGGTCGTACTGTAACGGCTCGTATTTGGCGTTGCGATGTAGGTCGTACAGAGCTATATCTTCTTGACACAGACCACGAAATGAACCTTCCAGAGGATAGATTCATTACTCACCACTTGTATGGTGGCGATTGGGACAACCGTCTAAAACAAGAGTTTCTACTGGGTATCGGCGGTGTTCGTTTGTTGCGTAAACTTGGCGTTGAGAGCGACGTTTACCACTGTAACGAAGGTCACGCTGCATTCCTTAGCTTGGAGCGTGCTAAGAACTTCGTTGAGGAAAATGACCTTAGCTTCTCTGAAGCATTGGAGGCAGTTCGTAGCTCGTCGCTATTTACTACTCACACACCAGTGCCTGCTGGTCACGATGCCTTTGACGAGGGTATGATTCGTCAGTATATGTCGCACTATCCAGAGCGTTTGAAAATTACTTGGGAACAGTTTGTTGCCCTAGGTCGTGAGGATAGCGGTAAATTCTCTATGAGCGTTCTAGCTTGTAACTTTAGCCAAGAGGTTAACGGTGTGAGCTGGTTGCACGGTGAGGTAAGTAAAGATATTTTGGGTCATATGTGGCCTGGTTATATGCCTAATGAACTTCATATCGGTTATGTAACAAATGGTGTTCACTTCCCTACGTGGACTTCTGACCGCCTTAAAGAGATGTATAACAAAGCATTTGGCGCAGAGTTTGCGGCAGGTGATTATAGCAAAGTTCACTGGGATAAGGTTCATAACATCTCTAATAGCGAACTGTGGGATGCACGTCTTTATTTGAAGAACCGCCTATTGAAGCTCATTCGTCGTAGAGTGGCAGATCCAATGGAGTTCCGTTTCGATTCACCTTCACAGATGGTTAAGATTCAGGAGTCGCTTCGTCCAGATGTCCTTACAATTGGCTTTGCTCGTCGTTTTGCTACTTACAAGCGTGCACACTTGTTGTTCACGAATATGGATCGCCTTAGTGCTATTGTCAATAATCCACAACGCCCAGTGCAGTTTGTCTTTGCTGGTAAGGCTCACCCTGCTGATAAGGCTGGTCAGGATTTGATTAAGCGCATTGTAGAGGTTTCGAAGATGCCACAGTTTGTGGGTAAGATTATCTTCTTGCAGAACTACGATATGGAGCTTGCTCGTCGTATGGTACAGGGTGTTGACGTATGGTTGAATACTCCTACACGTCCGTTGGAGGCATCAGGTACTAGTGGTGAGAAGGCTGTTATGAATGGCGTTATGCAGTTCTCGGTGCTTGACGGCTGGTGGGTTGAAGGATATAGAGAGGATGCGGGTTGGATGTTGCCAATGGAGCGTACCTTTGCTGACCAGAGATTCCAGGATGAGCTTGACGCAGAGATGGTTTATACTACAATCGAGGATCAAATTGTCCCTACGTATTATGAGCGTGGCGACGAGGGCTATTCACCTAAGTGGATGGGTATGGTTAAGCACTGTATCGCAGATGTTGCTTCGAACTTCACTACTAACCGTATGATGCAGGATTATGAAGATAGATTCTATAACAAACTTTACGCACGCCATACAGAGGTTATCGCTGATGACTTTGCACTTGCACGTTCACTTGCGGCTTGGAAGCGTAAGGTTTCTAAGGAGTGGGATTCTGTTAAGATTGTTAGCAGCAAGCAGTTTGACTCTAACCGTGAGGCAATCATTACTGGTAACACTTATCAATTGGAAGTTGCCATTGACCTAGCAGGTTTGAAGCCTAGCGAAATTGGTGTAGAGCTATTGGTTGCTGAGGCTTCGGCTACAAATGAGGCTACTAAGGTTCATCACACAAATGACTTCGTCTTTACTCACTTGGAGGATGGCAAAGCATATTACAGACTAGAGAATGAGCCAGAGCTTACAGGGTCTTATGATGTAGCTATCCGTGTGTATCCTAAGAATGACTTTTTGCCACACCGTCAGGACTTTGCTCTTGTTAAGTGGGCTTAATTTAGTGATTAATTATTAGTGATTAATGATTAAAGGGGGGGCTTTTGCCCCCCTTTTTTGTGCATATATATTAGGGATTAGGTATCAGGTGTTAGGTTGCAGGGAACAAGTAGTACCACAGTAGACATCCCTAGGCTAGGGGCACTGCAGCCGTGTCTCGGGAGAGACCGCCAGTCCGGCGTTAGGACGATGGCAGGCGGCTTTCACACGGATTAGAAACAACTGAGTAATTCTGAGTAATACTAAAGTAACGGCTACGAGGCTGTGTAGAGCTAGCGGGGGGGTGGTGTCAGAATGACACCACAAAAGGAATCGAAGATTCCGCAGACACCAACCCCTCAAGTCCAAAGAGGTATTAGGTTTTAGGTTTTAGGTGTAGAGTAAGGGGTATAACCCTCCATACTTTCTCTCTCTCTAGAAGAGCATTATCACCGCTGAGAGAAGGGTTATCCAGATGACAAGTTGGCGGTATAGCTTTTCGGGAACTCGCTTTACTAGTAGTGCCCCTAGCCACCAGCCTAGTGCGATGAAGGGTATCATTACAAGGGCTGCAAGGACTGAATCCCAATGAATATTGTCCCATACCCATATCTGGAGCGGTAGCTTGCTATAATTTAGCAGCATAAAGAACCACGCACTCGTCCCTACGAACAACATCTTTGGCATCTTTATGGAGAGAAGATAGACCGAAAGAATTGGACCTGCTGCATTGCCTATCATCGTGGCGAAACCGCCTGCTACGCCATAGCTAGCTAGTACCCAGTTCTTGGGTGTGCTCTGGGTCGCCTTACGTTTATTGTACTCGCCCACTAGTAGCACTACAACGCTTATCATAATCGAGAACGAGATAAGATATTTAAAGAGCGAAAGAGGTACAAAGTAGTCTACCCCTATACCCACAAAAAGCCCCACAATCGCCCATATTAGCAAGCGAAAGAGGTGATGCCAGCTACAACTGCGGCGATAGTAAATAATAGCCCCTAAATCGGCAATACACAGCAGCGGAAGCAGCAGCCCCGTAGACTCACGTGCCCCAAAGGCAAATGCCATAATCGGCACAACAGCCGTACCCACAACAGTAATGCCTGTCTTGCAGAACCCTACAAGTATAGCGCAGCCAAGCATAACCCACCACAGATGAGCCTCAGGCAGTAAATTCACAATAGCTTCAAGCATATACTTCTGACCTCGTTTAGGTGGGTTCTAAAAATTGCTTTTTCACTCCAAAATTTAGGATAAGAACCCGTAACATCCTAAATTGAAGCGTTTATCTGACATCAAAGTTAAATCAAAAAGTTCTAAAATACAAAC
>JAWXTN010000053.1:0-11278 GCA_044433515.1 Rikenellaceae bacterium
TCATCGAACAATCCTCGTTTACCTGTACTCTTAAAAATCATAGTGGTTGTACTTTATATTACACTACAAAGATAGTGATAATTTATTGAATATCAAAACTTTAATTTTTAGAAGTCCCCTATATTGTTTAGGATTTGCTTCAAAGGTATAATGAGAACCTCCAACATCATAGTTTAAAGCTGTTTAAGTAAGGGTCAAAGGTATAAAAAAAATATTAATTTCCAAAGTATTGTATGACAAGAGCATAAAAAAAAATAAGCCCTCACCCTAGCGCACCAGCAGCGCATAAAAAAAAGAAGCACAACACTTAAAAAGCATTGTACTTCTCTATAAATTCAAAAGTCCCTAAAGGGGGAATCCCCTCTTAAAAAAACTTTTTTTGCTCAAGTCTAAACTTGTAAGCTAAGAACTAGTTCGCCTTACGTGCAGCGTAGCTAATAAGTAGCGAGTTTGCACGACGAAGTTCCTGTTTGATGTCAGTGATAATACCCATTTTTGTCTTATCATCTGCTTTCAAACTAACAGTCATACCCGAACGGTCACGTTCGTCTAGTTTGTCACGCTCTGCCGCAATAAACTCACCGATAAGCTCCTTAGAAGCGTAGTTATCGTTAAGTTGGATACGTGGAGCGTCTCCATATTTAGCTCTAAATTGTCTAGTAGGAGGACCTACATAGATATAACTTACAAGCGATTTCTTCTCTAATTTAACAGCTTCCGAAGCCTCAGGAACGTGAACGTCAACTTTCATTTCAACTTCACGCATACTGGTAGAAACCATAAAGAAGAAAAGAATCATAAACACTACGTCAGGTAGCGAAGCGGTAGACACCTTAGGTGTACCTTTGTCCGATTTCTTGAATTGTGCCATTTTCTCTCTTTGTCTTTAATTATTTTCCGCCAGTAAGGTCAACAGGATCTGCCTCTGAGATACGTGTAGGTATCGCTGTATTGATAGCCTTCATCTCAGCTTTTGAGAGTTCCGTGTAGTTCTTCTGGAATTTTCTGTTAGATAAATCATTACGCATTTCGTTGTAAGCCTTTGTAAGCTCATTCTGAACAGCCAAGTACGCTTCATAAGAAGTCGAACGGTCATTCTGCAACGAAATAACGCCCTTACTTACCATATAAGTACCGAAGAATTCGATTTCCTTCTCCTCTTTTTCTGGTAAGTCTTCAGCGTCTGTGGGGTTAAGCGCAAACCTAGTCGCAATATCTTTCACTTGACTAAGGTCTACACGCTCTCCTCCCGCAAGAATCATATCGTTACCTGCTACCTTAATAGCAAGAACGTTACGCTCACGAACCTTGGTTCCATCGTCCTGCTGTGCATCAACGATAGGAGGGAGAATACGCGAGATACCCGAATCAACATTCATTGTGGTAGACACAAGGAAGAAGATAAGCAGTAGGAACGCTATATCCGCCATAGAACTGGCATTAAGTTCTGGTGTTGGTTTTGCCATAGTTCTACTTAGTTACTATTTAAAAATTTTGTAAATTTCAGTACCCACCATCGCTAGAAGCACACCTGCGAAAGAGATATACATAGCGTAAAGTGAAGTATCCGCAAACTTAAGTTCAGCAACGCTGTCCATTATCTTACCACTAGCAAGAGTGACAGGCTCTTCGCTTGAAAGCGAATAAGCGATAAAGAATACAACTGCTACAAGCGCAATACCTACAAAAGAAGTAAGGGCTTTTTTAGGATTTTGGAAGATACCGATAAGTGGCATAGCAATAGCTGCCACAACCGTTGCGATAGTCAATACAACAGAGAATGTAAACAGCAGGTTAAGACCCTCTGTTACGACTCTAGGCTGGTCGCTATCGTAAGATGCCAAGCCAAATCCAAACGCAAGGATGGAAAGGATTAGCAATACGAATTTAATATAAGGAATGAATTTCATAATTAATATGCTGCTAGACTATTTTTTAAAATATTTGTTCAAAGTATCGATAAGGCTGATAGAAGCGTCTTCCATAGAGATTACGATGCCGTCGATTTTAGATACAAGATAGTTGTAGAAGAACTGAAGGATAAGAGCCACGATAAGACCACCTACAGTTGTCAAAAGTGCCACTTTGATACCACCCGCTACAAGTGATGGAGCGATGTCACCAGCTGCTTCGATTGCGTCAAACGCACCGATCATACCGACAACCGTACCCATAAACCCTAACATAGGAGCTGCAGCGATGAAAAGAGAGATCCAGCTAAGACCGCTTTCAAGACGACCTGCTTGGATAGAACCGTAAGCCGATACTGTTTTTTCAACGATTTCAACACCTTCGCCGCTACGAAGAAGACCTTGGTAGAAGATAGATGCAACTGGGCCACGAGTACCACGGCAAAGATCCATTGCTGCTTCAACACCGCCTTGAGCAAGAGCTGCTTCTAGTTTAGCGATAAGTTTTTTAGTGTTTGTTGTAGAAAGGTTAAGATAGATAACACGTTCGATAATGATTGCAAGACCTAGGATAAGACACAAAAGTAGTGGAGCCATCCATTCAACGCCACCTTCCATAAATTTTTGTTTAAGAATTTGGTGCATTGGCTCACCAATTTCTTCTTCAGCTGTTACTGCTGCTGCTGCTACTGGAGCTTCTTCAGCAGCTACTTCTTCTGTTTGTGCTTCTTCAGCTACCGCTGTGTCAGCATCTTGTGCGTAAAGATTCATCGAGGTAACGCTTAGAAGAGCTACCATTGAAAAGATTGCGAAAATTTTTTTCATTGTTTTAAATTTTGGTTATTATTTATTAGTTAAATTTATAAAGTTTTTTATTTTTTTGCCTTTACAACGAGGTTTTTCACCAAACCTCTGCCCTACACAAGCCTTTCCAAAGGTTCAATAGCTAAGAGAAAAACTCAAGCTACAAAACACCTAAAAACGCCCACAGAACCCCCTCACAACGCATAATCACGTCCCCTGCACAGTGAATAAGACAACTAAAGTGTACTTATTCGACGGTTAAAGATAAGCCTTTTTTTAAAAAAAACAAAACCTAAGAAGACTTTTCACCACGAATTGAGCGAGAAATTTCGATTTTTATTTTTTCTGTGTCACTATTTTTCATACCCAAAAGGTACATTAATTTTGTCATTGCAGCCTCAAAGGTCATATCGCTGCCGCTCAAAACTCCGATGTTTTGGAGTTCTCTGCCTGTTTCATAGAGACTCATATCTACACTCCCTGCCGCACACTGCGTTACATTCACTATAATAATCCCCCGCTCTATCGCACCACGCAACAGCCCCACAAACCACTCCTCGGTTAGTGCATTACCTGCACCATAACTCTCCATCACAACACCTCGCAAATTCTCTATGCCAAGTATTGCACCCACAATCTCTGGGGTAATACCTGGGAAAATTTTAAGCACCGCCACATCACGTGACAGTTTCTTTGCAACACTAAAGACACCCCCAGGAGAGCATCTATGCAGCAGTGGCATATTATAGTCTATCGTTATTCCAGCCTCGGCAAGTGGCGGAAAATTATCCGAACGAAAGGCATTAAAATACGACGAATTATACTTTGTAGTGCGATTTGCCCTCATAAGTAAATTTTGGAAGAAAATCGTAACCTCCTTAACCACTCCTGCGGCAGCCACCTCAATTGCCGAAATCAAATTCTCCCTACCGTCCGTTCGTAAAACACCAATTGGGAGCTGTGAGCCTGTAAAGACCACAGGCTTCGCAAGGTCGCTGAGCATAAAACTAAGCGCAGATGCAGTATAGCTCATAGTATCGGTGCCGTGAAGCACAACAAAGCCGTCATAATTTGTGTAGTTCTCCTCAATAATCGTCGCCAAAGTAACCCAACAGTCCACCGTCACATTACTTGAGTCAATAACTGGCGAGAAGGTAATGGTGTCTAGTGCCACATTAAATTTATGCAGTTCAGGCACCTCTCTCTCTATCTCAGAAAAATCGACAGGACTCAAAGCTCCACTAAGTGGATTCTCCTTCATCCCTATCGTACCTCCTGTGTATATAAGTAGTATTCGTTTCATATCACTTTTTTTCTCTAGAACTATATCTCGATTATTTAGCCTCAACCTTTTTCGCCCTCGGCGTAGGGCTCAATCGTGGCGCACGACAAAACTCCTTTTCTCTATCGAACAAATAGCGATAGGTTATATGCCGCTTATACCTTACTGCACGCACATAACTCTCGCACATACGCATCATAACAGGATTAAAATCCCCAACCCACTGCATCTGCAAATGGTCATATATGGCTGTGCCCGACTCCCTGCGCTTCTCGACATACATCTCGAACATACGTATCAGAGCAGCCTCAATACCGTGCGACTGGTACTCTGGCACTACACCAAAGATTAGCCCCGAAAGACGCTCAGCCTTTTTAGTCTTGAGTCTATAGAGAAGTTTTAGTTTATTTATAAGATTTAGCTTACCGTTAAAGTCCTTGATTATAGGATTTATATCAGGGGTTATAACGAAGAACCCTATTGGCTGCTCACCCTTATATGCAAAGAACAGAACCTCGGGGTCGATAATCGGCTTCATAGAGGCAATTAGCTTTTCGGCAGCCTCAATACTCAGCGGCTTAACGCCTTCGAACTTAGCCCACGCCTTATTATATACCTCACAGAAGTCACGTGCCATCTTTGGCGTATTTCTCTTATCAAAAGTCGTAAAGGTATAGTCTGGATTTTCATAGAGCCTTTGCGCCTTAGCGATAAGAGCTTCAGGGAAACGTATCTCTGGGTCAAAAGGACGCATATATGTATGCTGATTAAAGTAGTTCCCAAATCCATAAGCCTCAAAAAGTGCCCCATAATAAGGCAGGTTATAATTCATACCATAGAGTGGCGAATAGAATCCCTCTACCAGAACCCCCCACCACATAAGTCTATCACCAAAATTCACTGACCCATCCATCGCCTCCATACCACGCTCCTTAAGCCAATCTTTCGCTGCATCGAATAGGCAGCTAGCCGCCTCAAAGTCATCTATACACTCAAAAAAACCACATCCACCAGTTGGCTGACACTCAATACTTGCCTTCTCCCTATTATAAAAGGCTGCTATACGCCCCACAAGCTCTCCCCTCTCATCCACAAGCACCCAGCGAATAGCCTCGCCACCGCCCCCTTCGCTAAATAGCGGATTGTGTTGTGGCGAAAAGATATGCTCTATATCATTAAAGAGAGGACACACCCAATTCGGGTCATCCTTATATAGCCTAGAGGCTACTCTATGAAAGTTTTTGACCCCCCTTGCGTTATTAACTGGTATGATTGAGAATTTTTTCATAATTTTGTAGTGGTTTACTATACTTTATGAAGAGTCTTTGAAACTCATTGTCACAAAGTTTTAGAGCTATGCAAATACAAATTTAACTTTTTTTACCTTTTAACCGAAAAGTTTTCACAAAAAAATAAACTTTTTTTTAAGACCTAACACCAAAAGGAATGTACCACAAGGAGACCTTCCTTATTATATTGCAGAAACTTATGTATAAAAATCCTGAACTTTTTGACAGCGACTTGCTGATGACAAGTCGCATCACCGACATACTTCTAGTTTGCAGTTCATACGACCAATTCACCATCGAGGAGGACGGACGTATCGAGATGCAAATCAAAAGCGACTACTCTTCCCTTTCACTCTCACACCCTCCCAAGTTCACTCGTATAGACAATGGAGAAGAAGCCCTTAAGGTTATGGAGCAGGGGGCAAAGTTCGATTTGGTCATTGTAATGTTCAATATCGGGGAGATGTCTCCCTTCGAATTTGCTAAAGCCTTCAAACAAAAGTATAGCTCCACGCCGCTGGTTCTTCTCACTTCGTTCTCGCACGAGATTACCCGAAGGCTATCGACCGAAGATATCTCTGGTATAGACTACGTCTTTTCGTGGCAGGGCAATGCAGATTTGATTCTCGCTATCATAAAAATGCTTGAAGACAAAATCAATGCCCACAACGATATGTATGAACACGGCGTGCAGGGCATTCTGCTTGTAGAGGATAGCGTTCGTTTTTATTCGGCGTATCTACCTGACCTCTACAAAATCGTCCTTAGCCAAACCGAAACATCGGCAAACGAAGCACTCAACGAACAACAACGTAAGGTGCGCAAACGTGCTCGCCCAAAAATTCTCTTTGCTAGAACCTTCGACGAAGCACAACAGCTCTACTATAAATATGGGCACAACATCCTAGGGGTTATAAGCGATATCTCCTTCCCACGCCACAGCGTTGGAGGCGAGATAGAGGGTAATATGGGCTTTGAACTTTGCGACGAGATACACAAACGTTATAGACGTATGCCTATCCTGCTGCAATCCTCAGAAAAGGATTTGAAGTCACAAGCCCAAGAAATAGGAGCTAGCTTTATCTATAAAAACTCAAAGACTCTTTTCGAGGAGATGAAGAGCTTTATCGCCACAGAGCTAGCCTTCGGTACGTTCAAATTCATAAACCAAAAGACGGGGGCGATACTCCACACAGTCTCGAACCTAGAGGAGCTACAAGAAGCCATAGAGAAACTTCCCGACGATGTATTACTCTTCTACTCACGTCGTAACATATATAGCAAGTGGCTATATGCTCGTGGACTCTTTGGGTTAGCCGACGAAATCAGAGAAAAATTTGTCGAAGATTTCAATGGCATAGGGGAGCTTAGAGCATACCTCAGTAAAGTCATTAGGAAGTTTAGACGTGCTATGGGGCAAGGTGTAATAGCCGAGTTTAACCCCAAGACCTATAACCAGTTTATAACCTTTGCACGCTGTGGTGAAGGCTCACTTGGCGGCAAGGCTCGTGGGCTGGCATTTGTAGGCTCACTTATCGAGAACCACAACCTCTACAATAAGTGGGAGGGTGTACGGGTAACGATACCCCGAACCCTTGCCCTTTCGTCGGGCTATTTCGATGAGTTCCTATCCATCAATGGGCTACACTACCTGATGTCAGAGATTGACCAAATGGAAGATACAGAGATACTAAACGAGTTTATAGGTTCACGCCTCTCTGAGAAACTTATCGAGGAGTTGCGTGTATTCCTCTCGAAGGTCACACGTCCCCTTGCTGTAAGAAGCTCATCAAAGCTTGAGGACTCACACTTTCAGCCCTTTGCAGGGGTCTATTCCACATACCTTGTGCCACGTTCTGAGAATGTCGATAGCGACCTTAGACTTGTCACCAAAGCGATTAAGTCAGTCTATGCTTCTGTCTTTTTCTCGGCTTCGAGGGAGTATATCGAACGCTCTAGCAATGTCATAGGCGAGGAGAGTATGGGCGTAGTGATACAAGAGGTTTGCGGCACTGAACAAGAGGGGCTGTACTTCCCTACCCTATCGGGTGTGGCTCGCTCGCTCAATTTTTACCCTTTGGGCAATGAGAAGCCCGAAGAGGGTATCTGCAATATCGCCTTTGGGCTTGGCAAGGCAGTGGTAGAGGGGGCTTCTAGACTTAGGTTCTCACCTGCTCACCCAAAACACACATTACAAATCTCCACAATGGAGAGTATGCTCAAAGAGACACAACGCCACTTCTATGCCCTAGACCTTAGGTTATCTTCGTTTAAGACGAGCACTGACGATTCTATAAATTTCAAGAAGGTAACCATAAACGAAGCAAAGGATTTTAGAAATCTTCGTTATGTCGCTTCGACTTGGGATATGCAGGGCGGTAGAGTCTCTGACTCATATTTTGGCAAGGGGAGACCACTTGTGACCTTTGCACCGATTTTAAAGTACAACACCTTCCCTCTGTCAGAGATTGTCAGCGAGCTACTAGCCATAGGCGAAGCAGAGATGAAGTCACCCGTAGAGATTGAATTTGCCGTAAATATGGATGTAGAGAAGGGCGAGAATGCAATCTTTAATTTCTTACAGATACGCCCTATGACTTCGTCAAATAGGGGTGAATCGCTCGATTGGGAGAATGTAGACCATAGCGACGAGCTACTCTATTGCGAGAAGGCTCTAGGTCTTGGCGAGATAAAGGATGTACGCTATATCGTCTATGTCCGCACCGAGAATTTCGATGCAGCAAAAACCCCTGCCATAGCCCTCGAAATTCAAGAGATAAACAACGCCCTTAAGGAACGAGATGAAGGCTATGTACTTGTAGGTCCTGGCAGGTGGGGCTCTAGCGATAGCTGGCTCGGCATTCCCGTACAGTGGGCGCAGATAAGCCAGAGCCGCATTGTCGTAGAGAGCGGACTTCCTAATTTTCAGGTCGACCCTTCACAGGGCACGCACTTCTTCCAGAATCTAACTTCTCTGGGTGTAGGCTATCTTACGATGAATCCATTCAATGGCGATGGCACATATAATATCGAGAAGCTAAACGCTATGCCAGCGGAGAAAGAGACTGAGTATATACGAGTCATTAGGTTCGAAGAGCCGCTATTCATTTTCGTAGATGGCAAGAATAACAAGGCGATAATTAAAGAACAAAAAGACTAGTAGTATAAGTACTAGTATCTAAGAAGATAAGGAGAGAGGGGGCGATACTCATTTTTGAGTACTTGCCCCCTCTCCCTGCTTGTTACTATACCTCTAAAGGTGCAGTCTTGTATGTGAAGATTTGTTTCCCTAGAGAAGGAGAGGCAAAATTACATAGCCCTTAGCTCCTGAGCAGAGGTGTTATAATAGTTTCTAGCGGTTGCCGTTTCGATATTGTCTGCCAGACCGTTTAGGGCATCAGCCTTTAAGAGTTTGTAATCTTTTGAGCTAGGGGCGAGTGCTATAAGCCTATCGCATAACTCTGCACACCATTGGAAGTCTCCATTCTCTAGCGCCTCTTTGGCAGCTCTCTCCAACTTCTCGATACCTCCTATAAGTTCAGCAAATTTTTGTGCTTCCACGATTGTAGGCAGAGGGCAAAGTGTGGTAGCATTACCGTCGAACCAGCCTAGATATCCGTTAAAGATGTTACGCACTGCCCACTCTTGACGACCGTAGAACTGCACTAGATTTGGGTGCTGAGCCAATTCTTCGGGCAGGCGTGCATAGATTACCAGTTCGTCGGGTGTAAGCCCTTTGTTCATTCCTTCGATTGTTTTTTCAAAGGTGTATTTAATTGCATCACGCATAGCACTCACGGCACTGCGCACCTCCTGTTTGCCTACAATAGGACGAGTGTGCCCTTGCGCCATAGCTTCGGCGGGATATTCTAGAACTACATCTAGAGCCTCAATCCACTTCTTCACGTCACGATATTCTGTGCCACGAATAGCGTAGAGGTTTGGGAAGGATTTGTAGAACTGGTCTCCTGGGAAGATTATTTTCTTTTCGGGATACCAGATTAGGAGATGATCGTTAGTCTCGCCGTAGGTTCTGCGGAGATGGAGGGTTATCCCTGAAACTGTTATAGTCTCCTCGTCCTTGCTTACGAAGTTTGTGATAGCACTTTTATCGAAGGGGATGTATTGTGATTTAGCTTGTTTTGTTTGTTCTTCTCCTCCTACGAATTTACCTCCAGGATATACTAGTGGAGCTACGCCATTGTTAATGCGCACTTCTGGGGCTAGGGTCATACCGTTTTGTCTGTGTGCTCTTGGATTTACGAACCCTGCTGCTTGTGGAAATTCGTTCTCTCTACCGAAGCTCTCCGATGCCCATATTTGAGGCGTATTATCCCCTAGAAGCGCAGGAAGCCCTTGGGTATGGTCTCCGTGTCCGTGCGTAAGAATAATGGCTGTAATGGGCTTATTTGTAATCTTTCTGAATTCTTTGTAGACTTCTTCGGTATTATTTGCGAATTTACCTGCGTCAATAAGGATAACGCCGTCTGTGCCTATAATCATCGTTATGTTCGAGGCGTCGTAGCCAGATGCTGTGTAGACGTTATCTGAGAGTTGGATAATTTCTTTACGGAATTCGTTGTTTCTCTCGATTAGCTGTTTTGTTTGCGGTGTTTGGAGGGCTAGGGGGGTGTCTATTGTCTGCTGCGCTGAGACGGTGGATACAATAGAGAGCGCTAGGAATGTTAGGAGTGATTTTTTCATTGTTCGTTTTAGTTGTTTGGGGAGAGTATTTTTATGTTCTCCGTTAAAATTATGAGACAAAGGTAGGGAGTCGTAAAGAAACAGAGTGTAACAAATGTTACAATTGTAAAAAAAGTTATAACTTTGTGGTATGGATAATTTAGATTTCAACTATTTTTGTGGAGGGTGTCTTGAGTCGGAGGAGTATAGACGTTCTTGTTGTTTCACTCGTTATCGGATTTGTGAGTATCAGAGGGGGGATTATTTGGCAGTTCGAGGCGATAGGGTACGAGAGTTAGGGGTTGTTGTTGAGGGGACGATTGTTGTACAGTTTGTATTGGATTCGGGTGTTGTTATGCGGTCTGTTGAGCATAGGGCACCATATCCGATAGGTGCAGCAGCTTTGTTGTCACGAGAGAATAGGTATAGGGTCTCGATTGAGGCGTTGGAGGATTGTCGTGTAATATATGTAGGGAAGGGTGAGGTTGAGTCGCAGATGCAGGGGTGTATCGTTTTTTTGCGTAGTTTTGTGGATTATGCTACCTCACGCATTGATGTATTGTCTGCGCATTTGGCTGTATTGACACAGCGGAGTATATCTTCGAAGTTAGCTTATTATATATTATCTTGTTCGGAGGGTGTGGAGTATAATTTTGGTAGGAGTGTAACATCTCTTGCAGATCATTTGTATGTAGAGAGGCCGTCCTTATCACGTGTGATATCAGAGTTTGTGTGCGCAGGGTATATTACACATAGGAGAGGGCGTGGCAAGATTCTAGATATAACAGCACTACAACAGCTTATAGAGTAGCGGAACAACCCACAGCAGAACCACAGTAGAAGCACCCTAGGCTAGCCGCAACAGAAATTCGAAGAATTTCCGCCCGCTGCTAGGCGGCGCCGCCCGCGCAAGGGCAGTGGCAGGCGGCTCGCAGGCGGCACAAAGGCGGCTCACTAGCGGTTCACACTGGATGAGAGCGGTTAGCGGTGGGGGGGATAACATCCCCAAAAATTCTCTGACAAGAGAATTTTCCCCCCACCGCCCCAAAATCCAAAGCTATATCAAACTTATACCTCAAACAACTTCCGCAAAGAGCCACAAAAGACCAAAACAATAGCACCCCAACATTCACCGACACACTCCCCTAGATACAAAAACAGCAGCCTATTTGGACTGCTGTGTTGTGCTCCCTCAGGGGCTCGAACACCAAAACAATAGCACCCCAACATTCACCGACACACTCCCCTAGACACAAAAACAGCAGCCTATTTCCAGACTGCTGTGTTGTGCTCCCTCAGGGGCTCGAACG
>JAWXTN010000054.1:0-11248 GCA_044433515.1 Rikenellaceae bacterium
GCCTTAAAGATAGTAAAAATCAGGGACATAAGCAAGAAAAATCACATTTATTTTATTGAAAATCAGATGGTTAAATTAAAATTTAACGGAGTATTGAATGATTAATGATTAGTGATTAATCATTAACTCTAGGTATTGTACAATTTTTGATGTTTTCCTAGCTTTGCACAAAACAATAACGCTTTAAAAATAATTATATGGAAACAGGCAATATACTCTTTGCATTCACTTTAACGCTCTTTGCAGGGCTATCTACGGGCATAGGCAGTGCAATAGCCTATATGGCGCACAGGCTAAACAGAAAGGCGATATCCCTACTCCTTGGGCTATCGGCAGGCGTGATGATTTATGTCTCATTCGTAGAACTCTTTGCCGAAGCACAACACATCCTCTCAGAAGAACTTACCCCTAAAGCAGGGTCGATATACGCAACGCTAGCCCTCTTCGGAGGTATAGCCCTAATCTGGATTATCGACTTCCTTGTACCCGAATACGAAAACCCTCACGAACTCAAAAATACAAAACCGAACCCCAATAAGAAGATGCACCGTATAGGGATTATGGCTGCAATAGCTATCGCTATACACAACTTCCCCGAAGGCATCTCTACTTTTGTGACAGCTATGGAGTCGCCGCAGCTAGGGCTAGCCATTGCTGTCGCAATAGCACTGCACAATATCCCCGAGGGTATAGCGGTCTCTATACCAATTTTACAAGCCACAGGCAGTAGACGTAAAGCATTCTGGTACTCATTTCTTTCAGGTCTCGCAGAACCGCTAGGCGCACTATTGGCGTACTGGATTCTTATGCCGTACCTTAACGAAATTCTTATGGCTATTATACTTGCAGCAGTGGCAGGGATAATGATTTACGTCTCAATAGATGAGCTGCTGCCAGCAGCACGAGAATATGGCGAACACCACGCCTCTATTATCGGGGTAATACTCGGGATGGCACTTATGGCTCTCACTCTTATCGTTATGAGCTAGGTATTTTAATGATTAATGTTTAGTGATTAATTATTAAAAATCAAAGCCAATTCTTGCGCTTAAAGAATAACAGCGTAGCTCCCATAGACGCAAGCATCATTCCTATCGCAAATAAATAACCATAATCCCAATCGAGCTCTGGCATAAACTCAAAGTTCATCCCATACATACTAGCAATAAGCGTAGGCGGCATAAAGATAACAGACAATACCGTAAACATCTTTATAATCTTATTCTGCTCAATGTTAATAAGACCCATATACATATCTTGGAGGAATTCCAATCTTTCGAAATTGAAATCGGCGTGATTCAATAAAGACCCAATGTCCTTTAACATAATCGTTATACGAGTATAAATCTCATCTGGAAACATATCCGAACGCTGTGCACCACTCAATAAACGCTGACGGTCAAAAATCGTCTCACGGAGTAGCATTGTACTCTCCTGCAAACGGTTAATCTTCAAAAGTACCTCCTTGTCAACACCCTTGTCCTCCATAGACGTAGAATTAGAGATAGCCGCAATCTGCTTAGAAATAACCTCTACCATATCCGCATCAAGGTCAATACGTGCCTCAAGAAGCGACACCAAAATATGATAACCCGTAGTGTGACTCTTATAAGATATCTGTAACTTACGTGATGCCTCAGCAAAAGTACGCAAATAACAAGTTCGCATAGAAATAAGAATGTCGTGTATAATTGTAAACGACACAGGCTCTATAATAAAACCCTCCTCTTTGAGTATCGAAAAGTTGGAGTTACACTGTATATACCCCTCGTGCTCAGAATAACGAGAAGATGTCTCAATCTCTTCGGCCTGCTCACGGGTCTGTATAGTGAAGTCAAGATAATTCTCAACGATAATCCTCTCACGTGGAGTAGGGTCAAGTAGGTCAATCCACAATAAATCCTCGAACTTTAATTCCTCGAATATGCTGTGGTCTGGATCAGTTATAACTTTGTTAAGTGACTTTAGGTATAGTGTTATCATAACAGATTTTACTTTTTAAGGGGTTATGTGCTCTTTTTTCTCTCTTAAGGCGTATATCCCCTCCCACTTTATTGAGTCAGAAGGAAATAGTGCCTATATCTTACTTAAAAAAAGTTCCATCGCCTGGAGCTTTGATTCACTGAGCGAAAACTCTATTCGCTCGGTAAGGTAATGCAATCTTTTCGGTCGAAGAGGATCGTCGGGCAAAGCCTCCTCTATATGCTCTACACCATATTTTATAGCTCTGTTAAGTGCATCTGTTGCCGCTAACCCCTCAGGGGTAATGGCGACCCATACTGCAAAGACAAAGGGCAAAGAATAAAGCCTATGCCACTCTTCGCTCATATCCCACTTGTGAGTAAACTTTTCCTCGATATCAAAAACCTTATCGCCGATCGCCACCAAAGCCTCACCCTCCGCCAATGTATAATCAGAAGGCAGCCCCTCTACAAACTCTGGCGATATATCCCATAGCTCACGACACAATACCTCACACAACTTCACCGAAGTGCGAGAATGGCTGTCCCTATAAATACGTTTGATGTCCCTTAGTGCAGAATTGCTAAACATCTCAACCGTGTCAACCGCACCAGTCGCAGAGATACAATAGTCAGTGATAATCGTATAACCAGATTTTAAATCCCCTAATGCGCCTACGGGCACAAGAGCGATGTCGCACCGCCCCTCACGGGCAATAGCTGCGCACTGAGATGGAATGGCTAAAGTTAAACCGTTAGAAAGGTCAGAGTAAAGAGCATAAGAAGCCTCATCGTGCCGCACACACTGTGCCGCACAACGTATGCCATATATCATTGGCAGTGTGTTGAGGTATTCTACTGCTGCGACTCTCACTCGGCTCACTCATTTTATTAGAAATACTTTTTACTTTTTTGATAATTATAAACTTAAGGACTGTGCCTAAAGTGCATAAAATGCAGCACAAAGATAACCTTTTTATTTCGTTCTAATAATAAAAAGTGAAAAATATTTTCTTCGGCGAGGATATGCCTCTATATTTCAATGGTATATCCTGTGGAAAAGAGCGTGATGTTTTCTCCTAATTCCGCTAGGGCTTTGGCGCAGGTGCAGTGTCCTGTGAAGAACTGTGTGGTCGGGTAGTTTTTGGCTATATTCTCTGTGAAATAGCGTGCCTCGCTCTCGCTTTTGTCGCTCTCTACTATATGGAAGCCTCCGATGAATGCCTTTAGGGGTTTTGTGCCGCAGAAGTTCATAGCGCTCTCTATAATATTGCCTACGCCTGAGTGGGAGCAGGGCGAGAAGATTACTAGACCGTCTGGCTCGACTATGGCTAGGGCTAGCTCGTGGGCGTAGGTGTCGCTGTGCTCTGTGCCGTCTTTTACGATTCTCTGGAACGTATTGCCCCAGGGTCGTGGGTGAGTTTCTGTGGCGCACTTTATTAGGGCTATATTCTCTTTAATCCACTGTGAGGAATTTATGGTGCGGAAACGCTTAGGGTTTTGGGTTATTAGGGCATTATCTGTGCCTATGTCGTGACGTTTGCCGCCTCTAAGGCTTAGGAGTTTGCAGTGGGCGATTTCTTCGCTTAGGTATATTGGGGCGGCTGAGGTTTCTAGCAGTGTGCTGAGTCCGCCCGTGTGGTCTGTATGTCCGTGTGAGAGTACTGCAAAATCTACGGTCTTTAAGTCTTTGCCCATTAGGGCTGCATTTTTGGCGAAGCTCTCTGATGCTCCTGTGTCTAGGAGTATTGTCAGGGGTGAGAGAGCGTTGTTTTGCCCTATTCCTATAAGTTCGATAAGGGCACTAAAGCCGTGCTCTGACACTAGCTCGCCTTTTGGCTCTGTGATTCGGTTATCTATGAGTACGGTGATTTTCATAACGACAATAAAGGTACGCTTTTTTTTGAACATCTCTAGGATTTTCGTAACTTTGTTTGGACTTTTTATAATCATTAAAAAAGCCTGACACGCAAAGATATGAAAGTACTAAAGACAGACGACGGAAGTTCAACAGTAATAAGCGACGGCTTTGGCGGACAGCTCTATCACTCCTCTCGTGGGGCGGTGGGCGAGGCTATGCACGTATATATCCGCTTCCTAAGGGAGGGGGCACGGGTTTTGGAGGTAGGCTTTGGCAGTGGACTTAATGCTTTGTTGTCGCTAAAGAGTGGGCTAAGCCTAGAGTACACGACTGTGGAGTTATTTCCCGTGGGGGAGGAGGTAGTCGAGGCTCTAAGTTTTGTGGACAACTCTTTGCGTGCTATGCACAAGTGCGAGTGGGGCAAATGGGTTGAAATTTCTCAGACATTTCGCCTACGCAAACTCCACAAAGATATAACCGATAAAGAGACTCTACCAGCGGAGAACTTCGATGTAGTTTTCTTCGATGCCTTCGCCCCAGACGTTGTGCCTGAGCAGTGGAGCAAAGAGGTTTTTGAGCGTATTTTTGAAAGGTTATCTGTGGGGGGCACTCTTGTGACTTACAGCGCAAAAGGAGATGTGAAACGTGCCCTGAGAGCAGCAGGTTTCTTTGTCAAAAGAGACCAGGGCGCACTCGGCAAACACAATATGGTAGTGGCTACAAAACTAGCAAACGAAGAATTTTAAACCAAATGATTAAAAATGTGCGACTAAATGCGTTACATTACGAAATTTTTTGTACCTTTGGTAAATTAACGAAAACAACATAAATAAAAATATTAAAAAAGGCTATGAAAAAACACAATTTCTCAGCAGGTCCTTGCGTCCTTCCACGCATTGCAATCGAAAATGCAGCAGCAGCAGTACTCGATCTTAACGGTATCGGTCTATCGCTTATCGAAATTTCTCACCGCACAAAGGATTTCGAAGATGTAATCACAGAAGCCACATCGCTTCTTAAAGAACTTCTCAATGTGCCTGACACTCACAAGATTTTGTGGCTAGGCGGCGGCGCATCTACCCAATTCTGTATGGTGCCATTTAACTTCTTGGAAAAGAAAGCTGGATATGTCAACACTGGCGTATGGGCTAAAAAAGCTATGAAAGAAGCGAAAATCTTTGGAGAAGTCGTAGAGGTGGCTTGTAGCGAAGACAAAAATAATACTTATATCCCTAAAGGCTTCGAAATCCCTGCGGATCTAGACTACCTGCACATCACAACAAACAACACAATCTTCGGTACAGAATATAACGAAGAGTTTGACTGCCCTGTGCCTCTTATCGCTGATATGAGCTCGGATATCCTTAGCCGCCCAATTGACGTGAGCAAATATGCTCTTATCTATGGCGGTGCGCAAAAGAATATGGGTCCTGCGGGTGTCACCTTCGTTATCGTTAGAGAGGATATGCTAGGCAAGGTTACTCGCCAAATCCCTTCTATGCTAGATTATAGAACTCACATCAAGGGCGAGAGTATGTTTAATACTCCTCCAGTATTCCCTATCTACGTTGTACGTGAGACCCTTAAGTGGCTTAAATCTGTGGGCGGCGTAGAGGAAATCTATAAAGTAAACAAAGAAAAAGCTCAACTTCTATACGACGAAATCGAAAGAAATAGCGTCTTTAACTCACCAGTAGCTAAGGAAGACCGCTCGCTTATGAATATTCCATTTGTGTATAGCGAACAGTATAAGGAGTTTGAACTCGCTAAATTCTTGGACTTCGCCAAAGAGCGTGGTATGATCGGCATCAAAGGTCACAGACTTGTGGGCGGCTTTAGAGCATCTACTTACAATGCACTTGCGAAGGAAAGCGTACAAGCATTGGTAGAGTGTATGCAAGAATTCGAGTTAGAGGTCAAATAATGAGCGACTTTTTGCACTTCCCTCGCACCTGGAAGACTCACGTACCTTAAGTACGCTCGCCATCCAGATACTTCGTGAAGCCCAAAAATTCATCCCATTTTTTAACCTCTAAAAATGACTTTAAGTTGTTTTAGATATGATTTTTTGAGAAGAGACGATAATAAGGGGAGTACCTATTAAAATTGTAGTTTTAAAAACACTGTGAAAAAATGCAGAAAATATTAGTTGCGACTGAGAAGCCTTTCGCTAAGGCAGCGGTCGATGGAATAAAAAATGTGGCTACGGCTGCTGGTATGGAGGTTGTCCTTCTCGAAAATTATAGCTCTGTGGAGGAACTCCTTGCAGCTGTAAAGGAGGTAGACGCTATGATTGTACGCTCGGATAAGGTTACTGCCGAAGTAGTGGCTGCTGCCGAAAATCTTAAGATTGTAGTGCGTGCAGGTGCAGGCTTCGATAACCTAGACCTTAACGCTATGACAGCTAAAGGTATCGTAGGTATGAATACCCCTGGTCAAAACTCTAACGCTGTGGCGGAACTCGCTATCGCTATGATGATTTTTATGGCACGTGGGCAATTTAGCGGTGCTTCGGGAAGTGAGATTAGCGGCAAGACTCTAGCTATACACGCCTATGGCAATGTCGGCAGACTCGTGGGCAAGGCTGGCAAAGCTCTTGGTATGAACGTTATCGCTTATGACCCATTCGTTAGCGATAAGTCTATCTTTATCGGTGACGGCGTTGTAGAGGTAGCATCGGTTGAGGAGCTATACTCTAAGGCTGACTATCTGTCGCTGCATATCCCTGCTACACCACAAACCAAAGGTTCTATTGGCTATGAGCTAGCTATGAGTATGCCTAAAGGGGCGACTATCGTAAACACTGCTCGCAAAGAGGTTATCTCAGAGGAGGGTCTTCTAAAGGCTATGACAGAGCGCACTGACTTAAAGTACATAAGCGACGTTGCGCCTGACACTAAAGCAGACTTTGAGGCAGCCGCTGGCAAACGCTTCTTCGCTACACCTAAGAAGATGGGTGCGCAAACTGCCGAAGCAAACATTAACGCAGGTATCGCAGCCGCTGAGCAAATCGTAGGATTCCTAAAAGAGGGTATCACTAAATTTAAACTTAACTAATCGAAAATCGCTATACATATATAGTATAGAGGTATTTATCCTAAAGATAAAAGAACAATGAAAATAAAACCTTTCAAAGGCATACGTCCTCCGCAAACGCTTGTGCACGAAGTGGCTTCACGCCCTTATGATGTTCTAAACTCTGCTGAGGCGCAAAAAGAAGCAGGCGAAAAATCGCTACTCCATATTATTAAACCAGAAATCGACTTTACCCCAATAGCTGACGAACATAGCGAAGAGGTATATCAAAAAGCTGTCTCGAACTTCAAAGAATGGAAGGAGAAGGGCTGGCTAGTGCAAGACACAGAGGAGCACTACTACGTCTATGCTCAAACGATGGGGGGCAGAACTCAGTATGGTCTAGTGGTTGCGTGCCACGCTGACGACTATATGAATGGCGATATCAAAAAACACGAGCTTACACGTCGTGACAAGGAGGAAGATAGAATGATTCACGTGCGTATTCAAAACGCTAACGTAGAGCCTGTATTCTTCTCTTATGAGGCGAACGAAAAACTAGATAAAATCGTGGCAGAAGTAGCTAAAGCTACCCCAGAGTATGACTTCGTGGCAGAGGATGGCTTCGGTCATACATTCTGGATGGTGCCTGCTTCTCTTAACGACACTATCACTGAGATTTTCGCTGGCATCCCTGCACTATATGTAGCTGACGGACACCACCGCACCGCTGCTGCTGCACTTGTTGCTGCCGAAAAGAAGGCTGCTAACCCTGCACACACTGGCGACGAAGAATATAACTTCTTCCTATCGGTTGTCTTCCCAGACAATCAGCTCAAAATTATTGACTATAACCGTGTGGTTAAAGACCTTAACGGACTTAGCAAAGAGGAAGTGCTCGAAAAACTTGCTGGAAACTTCATCGTTGAGCTTAAAGGCGAGGAGATATATACTCCTTGTGCGCTGCATAACTTTGCTATGTACATCGACGGTATGTGGTACTCTCTAACGGCTAAAGAGGGAAGATATAATGACGAAGACCCTATCGGGGTATTAGACGTAACTATCCTTTCGAATCTAGTGCTTGACGAGGTGTTAGGTATTAAAGATTTGAGAACAGACAAGCGTATCGACTTTGTGGGCGGTATCCGTGGACTTGGCGAGTTGAAGCGTAGGGTCGATAGCGGAGAGATGGCAGTGGCTTTTGCCCTTTATGCCGTATCTATGAAACAGCTTATCGACATTGCGGATAGTGGCAATATTATGCCTCCAAAGACCACTTGGTTCGAACCTAAACTTCGCAGCGGTCTGGTTATCCACTCGCTCGATTAAAAAAGACTATTCACTAGAGAGGGGAAGCAACTCTTCGAGTTCACTTTCCCTTTCTCGAATATAGACCCAGATTTGGTGGGGCACGCTAAAATTGTTATATTTGTGGGAGAATTCTATGGACTTTCCGCCCTCAAAAAGTTACAAAATCACTGAGCCTAAAGGGGCTCTATCTATAATACGAAAAAATATTTATCAATGGCAAAGATTAAAGGAACAATTGTGGTCGACATCGAACGTTGCAAGGGGTGTAACGTCTGTGTTTCGGTCTGTCCTGTGAAGGTTATCTCACTAGGGGAGAGGGTCAATGGCAAGGGATATAACTATATGGTTTTGGATAACCCAGATGGTTGTATTGGATGTATGAGCTGTGCAATGATATGCCCAGACAGTGTAATTGAGGTCTATAAACAGAAATTTGAATAACACTATGCAAGAAATAAAACTACTAAAAGGGAACGAGGTTGTTGCCCTAGCGGCTATTCGTTGTGGCGCAGACGGCTATTTTGGTTACCCTATCACTCCGCAGAGCGAGGTGATGGAAACGCTTATGGCAGAGAAGCCTTGGGAGACGACAGGTATGGTTGTTCTTCAGGCAGAGAGCGAGACATCGTCTATAAATATGATTTATGGCGGTGCGGCTACTGGTAAGAGAGTTATGACTAGCTCGTCTAGTCCTGGGCTTTCGCTTATGTGCGAAGGGCTTAGTTATTTGGCAGGGGCAGAGTTGCCTTGCCTTATTGTGGATGTGGCACGTGGAGGTCCTGGTCTAGGGTCTATACAGGCTGCTCAGTCGGATTATTTCCAACTTGTCAAGGGGGGAGGTCACGGCGACTATAAGCTACTTGTTCTTGCTCCAAACTCAGTTCAGGAGATGAATGACTTTGCTGACTTGGGTTTTGAGTTGGCATTTAAGTATAGAATCCCAGCGGTTATCCTTTCGGATGGTATCATAGGTCAGATGATGGAGAAAGTTAGCCTAAGCCCTATTAAACCTCGCAGAACAGAGGAAGAAATTGCAGCAGAGTGTCCTTGGGCTACAACTGGTCGTAAGGCTAGCCGTGGTAAGGCGAATCTTGCTAACTCGTTGTTCCTTGACTCGGCAGATTTGGAGGCTCATAACTTGCATTTGCAGGCTAAGTATCGTGAGATAGAGAAAAATGAGGTTCGCTATGAGGCTATCGAGGTTGAGGATGCAGAGTACGTAATGGTTGCTTATGGCACTAGTTCACGTATATGTATGAAGGTCGTTGAGGATTTGAGAGCCGAGGGGATGAAGGTCGGTCTTATCCGTCCTATAACTTTGTTCCCTTTCCCGACGGAGATTATCGCACAGACGGCAGAGCACGCAAAGGCTATACTAAGCGTTGAGATGAGTGCTGGTCAGATGGTTGAAGATGTACGCTTGGCGGCACAGAATCGTTGTAGGGTTGAGCATTACGGAAGATATGGCGGTGTAGTTCATTCGCCAGCGGAAGTCGCAGAAGCTCTTAAGAATTTAATGTAAGTTTATCCACTCTCGAAAATAAAACAATGGAAGTACAAAAAACGAGCGAGAATCTTGCCTATGGCAAACCTCGCCTTATAACAGATACAACGATGCACTATTGCCCAGGTTGTACGCACGGAACGGTGCATAAGCTAGTGGCAGAGGTAATCGACGAAATGGGACTTGAAGACAATGTTGTTGGCGTATCGCCAGTGGGTTGTTCTGTGTTGGCTTATAACTATATAGATATCGACTGGGTACAGGCGGCACACGGACGTGCACCTGCTATTGCTACGGCTATGAAGCGATTGATGCCAGACCGTGCTATATTCACATATCAGGGTGATGGTGACTTGGCGGCAATAGGTACTGGTGAGACAATTCACTCATTGGCACGTGGCGAGAATATTGTTATAATCTTTATAAACAATGCCATTTATGGTATGACGGGTGGTCAGATGGCACCTACTACTTTGCTAGGTCAACGTACGGCTACTACGCCTTATGGTCGTGATGCTTCTCGCAATGGATTCCCTTATAAGATGGCTGATATCGCTAAGATGATGCCAGGTGTGGCTTATGTAACACGTCAGAGTGCAGATAAGCCAGGGGCTATACGTTCGTTGAAGAAGGCTTTGAAGAAGGCATTCGCTAATTCATTGGAGTTAAAGGGCACATCATTTGTGGAGGTTGTGGCTACTTGTAATAGTGGCTGGAAACTTTCTCCAGTAGCTTCTAACGACTGGATGCGTGAGAATATGTTCCCAGAGTATCCGATGGGCGATTTGCTTGACACTGTGGTAGAGAAGTAGTAATTTAATTAGCACAAAAAAATATTATGAAAGAGGAAATATTGATAGCTGGCTTTGGGGGTCAGGGAGTTCTTTCGATGGGTAAGATATTGGCATATTCTAGTGTAATGCAGGGTGATGAGGTATCTTGGATGCCTTCTTATGGTCCTGAGATGCGAGGTGGTACTGCTAATGTTACTGTGATACTTAGCAGTGATAGGATTAGTTCTCCTGTGATACAGCAGTATGACACGGTTATAGCGTTGAATCAACAGTCTATGGATAAGTTTGAGGAGACTGTAAAGCCTGGTGGAGTATTGTTGTATGACCCAAATGGGATAACGCATCCGCCTACCCGTACTGACATAGCCATACATAGTGTAGAGGCTACGGCTAAGGCTGGTGAGTTGGGTAATGCTAAGGTCTTTAATATGATAGTGCTTGGCGCATATCTAAAGTTAAAGCCGCTTGTAACACTAGAGAATGTTGTGGCTGGATTAAAGAAGTCACTACCTGAGCGAGCGCATAAGCTAATACCTGCCAATGAGGAGGCTATTACTGTCGGAATGGCAATAGTTAGATAATGATTAGTGATTAGTGATTAATGATTAATGCTTGGGGGGCTTTGCCCCCCTTTTTTTAGGTATTAGGTTGTAGGTGTTAGGTTGTAGGTGTTAGGTTGTAGGGTAACCGTCTCCGCGATGACGTATTGACAGAAGTTTGGCAGGGTTGTACCTTTGTCGGAAAAAACGATTTAAGGTTATGGCAATGATTTTTGATATTGAAGAGCAGGCGCGATTTT
>JAWXTN010000055.1:0-10809 GCA_044433515.1 Rikenellaceae bacterium
GACTGAGTGGTTTTAGCCTTAAAGATAGTAAAAATCAGGGACATAAGCAAGAAAAATCACATTTATTTTATTGAAAATCAGATGGTTAAATTAAAATTTAACGGAGTATTGAATCATTAATCATTAAATGAACTAGCTACGATGAACCTTGCGAGGCTTAACCATATTCTCAGGCTTCAACACCTCATCAAGCTCCTCCTTGCTCATAAGCTCTTTCTCTAGAACTAACTCATAGACACCCCTACCAGTGCTAAGTGCCGTAGCAGCCAACTCCGTAGAGACATCATAGCCAAGGTATGGATTTAGTGCCGTCACAAGACCGATGCTATTGTAAACCATCTGACGAAGATGCTCCTCATTAGCCGTAATACCCACAACACACTTCTCTCTAAGAGTGTGCATAGCATTACACAACATCTCAATGCTCTCAAACAAAGAATGCACAATAATAGGCTCCATAACATTAAGCTCCAACTGACCTGCCTCTGCCGCAAATGTAACAGTCAAATCATTGCCAAAGACCTTAAATGCCACCTGATTGACAACCTCTGGTATAACTGGGTTAACCTTACCTGGCATAATAGTAGAACCAGGCTGCATAGGAGGAAGGTTAATCTCATTAAGTCCACAACGAGGACCACTAGACAACAAGCGAAGGTCATTACAAAGCTTCGACAACTTAACCGCCAAACGCTTAACAGCAGACGAGAAAATCACAAACGCACCAGTATCATTTGTAGCCTCAATCATATCGGCAGCAGCAGTAACAGGATAGCCCGAAATCTCCGACAAATATTTAATACATATAGGAGTATAGTCAGGGTCAGAGTTAATACCTGTACCAATTGCCGTAGCACCCATATTCACCTCAAAGAAAAGACGTGCATTCGAGCTTAGTCGAGCCACCTCTTCCTCCAAGTTCGAAGCATAAGCATTAAACTCCTGACCAAGGGTCATAGGCACTGCATCCTGAAGCTGTGTACGCCCCATCTTTATAATTGTAGAGAATTCCACAGCCTTAACTTTAAATGCCGCTACAAGCTCCTTAACCTCCTCTATAAGCCTTTCAGTCGAAAGGATAGTAGCAAGTTTCACAGCCGTAGGATAAGCATCATTTGTACTCTGCCCCATATTCACGTGGTTATTCGGGTGGATAACGGCATAATTACCCTTGCCATAGCCCATAATCTCTAGCGCACGATTAGCCACAACTTCATTGATATTCATATTCGTAGAAGTACCAGCTCCCCCCTGCACCATATCCACAACGAAATGTTCACGTAGCTTACCTGTCTGAATCTCCTGACAAGCTTTGATAATAGCCTCAGCTTTATCCTCTGGCAAGAGTCCCAAATCACGGTTAGCCTTAGCAGCCGCCTCCTTAACCATTGCGAGACCTGTAATAAAGTCTGGGAAGAAGTGTAAACGAACTCTAGAGATATTAAAATTCTCCATAGCTCTCATTGTCTGAATACCGAAATAGTATTCCACTGGAATTTCACGATAGCCGAGTAGGTCGTGTTCTGTGCGAGTTGCGCCACTAAGTGGCATTGATGTAATATCCATCGCTTAAGGTTTTTATTTTTTTTATAAAAAGTTGTTATTTATATTCTTTGTGGGTTGTTCATAGAAACAGACCCTTTTATTTTCCCTTTAGAAGTTCGCTCATAGCCCCTCTTAGTTTTGCTGCCTCCTCGGCTGCACGCTCTGCAAAGTCATCTTCAAGCGAAGCATATATAATCCCACGAGAGGAGTTCACAAGAAGTCCACACTCGCTATTAGCCCCATACTTATAGACCTCCTCTAGCGAACCGCCCTGCGCACCCACGCCTGGCACTAGCAAAAAGTGGTCTGGCACAATTGCCCTCACACGGCTAAGTTCACTTGCTTGGGTAGCCCCCACTACATACATAGTATTATCTGCACTGCCCCACTCCTTAGAAGTCTCAAGCACCTCTTCAAAGAGCATCTTTCCATTCTCAAGCCTTTGTGTCTCAAAGTCACGAGCCGAAGGGTTAGAAGTAAGAGCCAAAATCACAGCCCATTTCCCCTCGAAGCCATAGAACGGACGAATACTATCAGCACCCATATAAGGGGCAAGTGTCACAGCGTCAACATCCATTTCCTCAAAAAAGGCACGAGCATACAGAGCCGAAGTATTCCCGATATCCCCACGCTTAGCATCTGCTATTATGAAGATTTCAGGATAATTTGTTTTGATATATTCGACCGTACGTCTAAAGATACTCCATCCCTTTTCGCCCATCTGCTCATAGAACGCAAGGTTCGGCTTATAACAAACAGCACTCGCCGCCGTAGCATCTATTATCTCTCTATTAAACTCCCACACCGCATCGCTCTTACCCACTAGTGGCTTAGGCATCTTTGCGCTATCAGCATCGAGTCCCACACAAAGGAACGATTCTTTCTTTATAATCTGATTATATAACTCTTTTCTATTCATATTTTTTAATTTTTACGGAAAGGTTTCACGACTTCCGCTATGTAAATTTATATATTTTTCGGCAAACTACGCAAACTTTTCACAAAAATAATCCACAACACATACGATTTTAGTGCAAAAGGGCTTTTTCGCAGAACTTCACAGACTCTTTTGCGAGCTTCTTTTCTTTCGAGAATACCTTTTCTAATAAGGAGATATGTCATCGAACGCAGTGCGATTCTTTCATTTTTCGCCATAGTCTTTTCGGGAAGGCTCTCCGTATAGAGAGGCAGTTTATCTCTCCATTTTTCAGTAAAAATCTCAGCCCACTCATACCAGCCTCGATTATACGACCCCTCCGAGAAGTGTTCCACCTCGACACATCCGCACACATAATTCCTATAACCCTTCTCCGTAGCTGCCACTGTCACATCGAGGTCATAGAAATGAAACCCTATAAAGGTCACTTCATCAAAACTCACCTCACTCCACACCTTTCTACTTGCCATAAGACACAACCCATCGAGCGTTACGACCTCTGAGAACTTTTCGCCAGAGGGTATATCCCTCCATTCTCTAAGCCCACCGCCTACTCTCTCCACGAGATTAATCCTGCGATACTGTCTGCTAAAATACCAGGCACTAAGTTCCCTAGTCTTACCCCGAGAGCCAGCAAATCCCACATAGCCCGTCTCAGCAAGCGACATCTGCGCCACCACAACCTCGCCCCATCCCACAGTGTGAAAGGCAATATCCTCGTGCGCAAAGCACAAATACTCACCCTTTGCCTCCCCTGCCCCATAGTTATAGGCAGAAGCCAAAGAGTATCCTCCCTCCCGATTGTCAACGGCTATAATCTCATACTCACACCCAATAGTCCTCTCCACATTCTTTTCAAACGCTGAGAGCTTATCAGGTGACACAGAGCACACAATTATCGAAATCATATTTTCACTTTTTTTGAGGTAAATATTTTTTGGGGAGACTTTTAATAATCCCCCTCGAAAACCTCCTTTTACAAAAACGCCCTCTCTATCTTAGCATATAAGTAGAGAGGGCACTAGTTATTTTCTTTGCGGAGAGCCCTAGAACCCTCCCCCTTAAAAGCTTTTGACAAGGAAAAAAGTCTCCAAAAGCGTAGCCTCTTATTCTTGTGCAGAGGCTAGGCGTTCTGCGTTTTCTGCGATTTGCAGTTTGTCGATTACTTCGTCAAGGTCGCCATCCATCACAGCCGACAGGTTATATGAAGTGTAGCCGATACGGTGGTCTGTCATACGTCCTTGCGGATAGTTATATGTACGGATTTTAGCAGAGCGGTCACCAGTCGAAACCATAGTTTTACGTTTCGAAGAAATCTCGTCCAAATACTTTTGATACTCCAGGTTATAGATACGAGTACGAAGTTCGATAAGGGCTTTATCGTAGTTCTTAAGCTGCGACTTTTGGTCTTGACACTGCACCACGATACCCGTAGGGATGTGAGTTAGACGTATAGCCGAATAGGTTGTATTAACCGACTGCCCACCAGGACCAGAGGCACAAAATGTATCTTTACGGATATCGTCTGTTTTAAGCTCAATATCGAATTCTTCGGCTTCTGGAAGTACCGCCACCGACGAAGCAGATGTATGCACACGTCCCTGAGTTTCGGTTTGAGGCACACGCTGAACACGGTGCACACCACTTTCGTACTTCATAATGCCATAGACTCCATCGCCAATAACCTTTAGCACAACTTCTTTATATCCGCCCGAAGTACCTTCACTCTCTGAGTTAATTTCGGTTTTCCAGCCTCTGCGCTCGCAGAATTTTTGGTACATACGCAGCAGGTCGCCAGCAAAGATTGCCGCCTCGTCGCCACCTGCACCGCCACGAATCTCCACAATAGCGTTTTTGCTATCTTGTGGGTCAGCAGGGATAAGCATAAGTTTAATTTGCTCCTCCATATCGGCGATTGTAGGTTCGATTTCTTCAACTTGTTCTCTAGCCATTTCCCTCATCTCCTCGTCCTTCTCATTCGCTAAGATATCTTTAGCTTCTTGTAGGTTCGACAGCGAGTTTTTATAAACAGTACCGACCTCCACAATAGCCTGCAATTCTTTGTACTCTTTATTTAGAGCAATATATCTCTTCATATCGCTCATAATATCTGGCGAAACGACCTCTTCTGAGATTGTTTCAAATCGGGTAAAGATACCCTCTATCTTCGACAGTAGTGTATTGTCTGCCATCTTTTTTTGATCTCCTTTTTTTTCGTTAAAGTAAGAGAGTTTGTTCTTTAGAGAATTATTAGAAGTCCCCCCTTTTAGACAATGCCCTCTCAGTGAAATTATTAATTTTTACAAAGATACTATTTTTTTACAGAATAACCTCGCCCCTAACGACTTTTGGTACAATATCCATAGAATCGACCTTTAGAGCCGCTGCCACGTCATCGCTAAGCCCCATTTCCACGAGTCTTATATAGTGACTATTATGGCGCATAGGCTCTCTTAGGTTATCTTTATAACGTTTATAAACGTCAATTGCCCACCACGCTACATCGCTAAGTTCGACGGTGTGGTTTTCGTCCAACAACGAAGCTATATAACCAGCGCAAAGGGTATCTTCGACAGAGAATCTATTTCTTCTCCCCGAGCAGAAAAGAACAATATCCTTCCCCTCGCCGTGCAGCCTTTCAGCCGCTGCCGCTGCATTAAGAAGCGAAGCGATATAGACACTACTAGCACCGCCCTTCTCAGCCAACTGAATCGAGCGTGTACCATTCGTAGTACTCGTAATAATCGTAGCTCCCTCGACAACCTCACGTGTATATCCCAGCGGAGAGTTATCTAGTTCAAAGCCCTCGATTCTCACCATTTCACGTTCGCCGCCCAGCAGTAATTTTTCGACACTACCCTTTAGCTCCTCATATTTCTCACGACTCTCCTCCACCGAAGTGAGCGGAATCAATCTCTGAGCACCATTACCCATAGCCGTACAAATACACGTAGTAGCCCTAAAGACATCAATCACTGCCACACTCTTACCCTTAAATCTCTCAGAGTCCACCTCTAGAGGAGTCAACACTATATCTATAAACATATCTCTTTTTTTTTAAAACAGAAAAGAAAGGGGAGGAGGCTTCAAAAGACTCTCCCCCCTCTCTCCTATAATTTCTAAATTTGTTCTCTTTTCATAAGAGTAGCCAAGTGCAAGACACTCTCACCGAAGTTATACTTTATGAGTCCCTTTTCGATAGCCTCCTTCACCACGCTATAATCACTCATATTCTCGATAGGGATTTGGAGCGAATAGGTGAAGTGCCCCTCGTGCCGTTCGCTTAAGACCCTGCAAAGAGTTATCTCTCTGCCCTCGACCATAGGACGAATCTCGTCTCTAAAGTAGACCCTAAAGTGAGTATCACTTGTCGGCTCGACAACGTATGTTACACTTAGTATATACATATCTTTCGCCACTCTCTAGATAATATCGAAGCCAGTGTAAGAGCGCAATGCCTCTGGAATTACGATACCTTCTGGTGTTTGGTTATTTTCCAAAAGAGCAGCCACGATTCTAGGCAGCGCAAGCGAGCTACCGTTAAGCGTGTGAGCCAATTGCACTTTTCTATTTTCGTCACGATAGCGGAGCTTAAGACGATTAGCCTGGAAGCTCTCGAAGTTCGAAACGCTCGAAACCTCTAGCCACATCTTTTGCGCAGCCGAATATACCTCAAAGTCATAAGTCAGCGCACTAGTAAAGCTCATATCGCCACCACAAAGTCTAAGGATACGATAAGGAAGTTCCAATTTCTTCAAGATACCCTCCACGTGAGCGACCATACTGTCAAGTCTTTCGTACGAGTTTGCAGGGTCAGCGACCTCCACAATCTCCACCTTATCGAATTGGTGCAGACGGTTAAGACCTCTCACGTCTTTACCATACGAGCCAGCCTCTCTACGGAAACACGGTGTATAGGCAGTAAGCTGAATAGGGAAATCTTTACTCTCTACAATAACATCTCTAAAGATGTTCGTTACAGGCACTTCAGCCGTAGGAATCAAATAGAAGTTATCGACAGTACAGTGATACATCTGACCCTCCTTGTCTGGAAGCTGACCAGTACCAAATCCACTCGCCTCGTTAACAACGATAGGAGGCATAATTTCCTTATATCCAGCCGCTGTGTTACAATCCAAAAAGAAGTTAATAAGCGCACGTTGAAGCCTAGCACCCTTACCCTTGTAGACAGGGAAACCTGCTCCAGTAAGCTTTACGCCAAGCTCTAGGTCAATAATATCTTTCTGAGAGATAAGTTCCCAGTGAGGAAGTGCACCATCGTAAAGGTTAGGCATTTCGCCAGCCTCTTTAACCGTTAGGTTATCTTCGGCACGCATACCCTCTGGAACAATTTCAGCAGGCAAGTTCGGAAGAGTAACTACAAGAGCATTAAGTTTCTCTGTAGCCTCTGCCATACTTTTTTCAAGTTCAACAGCTTCGGCTTTAAGTTCAGCCACTCGTGCTTTCTTTTCTTCAGCTTCGCTAGCTTTACCAGTTTTGAAAAGCATACCGATTTCCTTAGCCAGTGCATTTTGCTCTGCCAGCATAGCGTCAAGCGACTGCTGCGTATTTTTACGAAGGTCGTCAGCTTCGATAATTTGGTCAATAGTCTGAGCTGCGTCGACTCCCTTTTTAGCAAGTCTACGAACTGTTTCGTCCTTTTGGGTTCTGATTTGTTTAATTGTAAGCATAATACTCTAGTGATTTATGATTATCTATATTTTTCTGGGGGGACTTCATTATGAGGATTTAAGTTAAGAATCCTCTTGTTAAGAACTCCCTTTTATTTTGCAAGTTTCTTTTCGGCATACGCCTTTGTAATTTTGAGCGATTTTTTATTTGAACCAGGGATTTCGAACATAGCGTCCATCATCACTTTTTCGCAGATAGCACGTAGTCCTCTAGCCCCTAGTTTATCGCTTAGAGCCTTATCCACAATAACCTTTAGAGCCTCGCTATCGAAAGTCAGCTTCACACCGTCCATCTCGAAGAGCGTTTGATACTGCTTCACAATCGCATTTTGTGGCTCTGTAAGGATATCCAATAGGGCTTCACGTCCGAGCTGTTCCAGGTTACAAATCACAGGCATACGCCCCACAAGTTCTGGTATCATACCAAACGAGCGGATATCGGCAGCCGTAACGTATTGCAATAGGTTATCTCTATCTATCTTTGCATTTTTACTTTGTTCGCCATAGCCCACCACACGGGTGTTAAGCCTCGCAGCAATCTTCCTTTCGATACCCTCGAACGCTCCCCCTCCGATAAAGAGGATATTCTTCGTATCTACCTGAATATACTTCTGGTCTGGGTGTTTACGACCGCCCTGTGGTGGCACGTTCACAACCGAACCTTCGAGAATCTTCAAAAGAGCCTGCTGCACACCCTCTCCACTCACGTCTCTTGTAATAGAAGGGTTGTCTCCTTTTCTAGCGATTTTATCCATTTCGTCGATAAAGATAATACCACGCTGCGCCGCCTCCACGTCATAGTCAGCAGCTTGAAGCAGCTTTGAGATAATACCTTCGACATCTTCGCCCACATAGCCAGCTTCGGTAAGAGCCGTAGCATCAGCAATCGCAAATGGCACACCTAGCATCTTTGCAATAGTACGAGCGATAAGGGTCTTACCAGTACCAGTAGGGCCCACTAGCATCATATTACTCTTATCTATTTCGATCGATTCATTCTGAGCACTCATCAATCTTTTGTAGTGGTTATAAACCGCTACTGCCATATGGCGTTTAGCTGACTCCTGCCCGATAACATACCTATCGAGGAATTCGACGATATCCTTTGGCTTCGATGTTTCTAAGTGATTAGCGATTTTATTTTGAATCGCAGAGGACGACACAATAGCCTTTTGCACAAGATTTTGCGCAAAGATATCAGCGATATCAGCATTGCATTCGTCACATATATTTGCGACTTGACCGTGCACAAGTTGTGTGACTTCGCCTTCTGCTCTGCCACAAAACGAGCAGCACATATCTTTTCTACCGTTTGACATATACTATTTCTTTCTTTTACTTACGACTTTATCAATAATTCCGTACTTTACTGCCTCCTCTGCGGTCATCCAGAAGTCACGGTCGGCATCACGGACGATTTCATCCATCGTTTTGCCAGTATGCTGCACTAGTATTTCGTATAGCTCTCTTTTTGTTTGCGCTATGTGCCTTGCTGTAATTTCTATATCAGAGGCTTGTCCTTCCACTCCACCCATCGGTTGGTGAATCATCACCTTGCTATGCGGCAAGGCTTCTCTTTTGCCTGTTTCTCCAGCCGTAAGGAGGATAGCCCCCATTGAGGCAGCCATACCAGTACAGATAGTTCTCACATCGCACTCAACAAGTTGCATAGTATCGTAGATACCTAGCCCTGCACTAACCGAACCGCCAGGCGAGTTAATATATAGTGTAATATCACGCTCAGGGTCAGCACTTTCCAAAAAGAGCATTTGCGCCTGAATAATATTAGCAGCATCGTCACCCACAGGCACACCAAAGAAGATGATTCTGTCCATCATAAGCCTAGAGAAGACATCCATTTGTGCAACATTTAGCTGTCTTTCTTCGATAATAGTAGGCGAGAGGTAGCTTGACACCACAGCACTGTAATCGTGCAGCCTTAGCGAGCTAATGCCCTGTGAACGGGCAAATTTATTAAATTCACTCATAGTTGTATCGGGGAATTATTGTTATTAGCGGAGTTTCAAATGAATCTCCTATAATTTAGGGGGATTTTAACAAAAAAAGGGAAGTTCATTTTCAGTAAACTCCCCTTTGGTCTTTCACGAGAAATTATTTCTTCATCATTTCAGAGAACTCTTCTACTGTCATTTTCACTTCTTTGACAGTGATTTTCTCGACGATAGCGGCGATAGTTTTCTTTTCACCTACTCTGTCGAAGATTTTGCGAGCTTCGTCTTTATTGCTAAGCATTTGTTTAGCGTAATTTTCTAGCATATCGTCGGCAGCTGATGCAAGACCGTATTGACGGAATGCAGCCATTGCCATACCTTTCGCTTCCGCCATAACATCTTCCTCTTTAATTTCTAGGGAGTCAGCCTTAACGATTTGGCGTTTGATTAGATCCCACTTCATCAATTTTGCGAATTGAGGGAATTCTTTTTCGATTTCCTCCATAGAGAATTTTTCTTCATTAATAGAGTACAACCATCTCTTAAGGAACTCGTCTGGAAGAGTTAGCGCAGCTTTTTCGAGTAGGTAATCTCTTACGTTGTCTTCCCATTTGAATTCCACTTGTGAAGCAAGTTCAGTTTCTACGTTTGCAAGGATTCTTTTCTCGAAGTCTTCAGCAGTTTTCACGTCTCCTTCTGGGAAAACCATAGCTAGGAATTCTTCGTTAATTTCTGGGTTAACGAAAGCACGCACTTGAGTGATTTCTAGTTCGAATTCAGGGTTAACGCTCTCTAGTTCTTCTTCTTTAAGGCTAAGGATTGCAGCTCTTTGTTTAACATCTGTGTATAGAGTATTTATGTTAACGTTCATTTTGTCGCCAGCTTTTTTGCCGATAAACGGAGCACGTTCTTCGTCGCTCATAGAGATAAGACCTACGTAAGCGTCTTCGATTCTCATATCTCCGTTATCTAGTACGCAGGTGATAGCTTCGTCTTTAGTAGCAGCTTCTACGTCTTCTAGTTTACCGTATTGACGAAGGAAGTTATTTTTGTATCCGTCGATCATTTCGTCGGTAGGTATAAGGACGAATTTTTCTATGTTATCTTCTGCTGAGAGTTCTAGGTTAACTTTTGGAGAAAGACCTACTTCGAAGATGAATTCGAATTCTTCGCCATTTTCGAAGTCCAGTTGTGGTTGTGGTTCGGCAGGCATAAGGTCACCTAGTGGTTCTATTTCTTGAGTTTTTAGTTCTTCAAGAGCTTTATCTGTCGCAGCTTTGTAGGCAACATCTACAAGGGTACTTTTGCCGTACATTTTTTTGATAACGCTCATAGGAGCCATACCTACTCTAAATCCTGGGATATTCGCTTTTTTGCGGTAGTCTTTTAGTTGTTTTTCGACTATTGGGCTATAATCTTCTTTTTGTACTAGTACAGACAGTAGGATAGTTTGACCTTCGAGGTCGGTGCGAGTTACTTTCATTTGTTTGATTTAATTACTTTTATATGTTATTTTGTTATTTATCTACTCTTGTGGCATTCAAGAGGGCAAAGATACGAAAAAAAGCTGAGAATAGCAAACACCAAATTACGGCAGTCCACAACCCCAGCAGAACAAACAGAAACAAGGACCACAGTAGAACAAACAGAAACAAGGACCACAGTAGAACAAACAGAAACAAGG
>JAWXTN010000056.1:0-7475 GCA_044433515.1 Rikenellaceae bacterium
TCACATCCATATCCTCACATCCACAGCCTCACATCCACAGCCTCACATCCATATCCTCACAGCCTCACATCCACAGCCTCACATCCCTAATGGGGCAAAAGTACAAAAAATATTATAAAATCTCTCAAAAGATATTCTAAAACTCTTACGGGGGGGGTTATAAAACTCCCCTAATACTTAAGTCTCATATAAAGCCCTCCAGGAATAGATTTTATAAAGCCTTTACTCTCTAAGTGTATAAGCGACGAGCAGGTCACTCCGACAACTAGTTTCGAGCGTAGCGATATCTCGTCGAGTGTTATGAGTTCGTCTTCCTTAATCACGTCGTAAACCTCTCTTAGGTTTTGGGAGAGTTCATCTATTTCTCTTTCGGTCTTTTCTTTAATATTTCGTCTAGTCCACCCCATTTCAGCGGCTAGGTCGCCACAATCTTGATAGAGTATAGCCTTTGAGGTTTTAATCAGCATATTTGTGCCATAAGAGTTTACGTCTGCGCTACGTCCTGGCAGGGCAAAGACTGTTCTTGAGTAGCTCGAAGCAATCGTTGCGGTATTTGTAGAGCCACCTTTATCGGGCGATTCTATAACTATTGTCGCTGCGCTGACCCCTGCAATAAGTCTGTTACGACTTAGGAAGTTTCCCCTTGCCACAACTGTACCTGGGGGCATATCAGAGATGATAGCTCCTCCACTCCTTACAATCTCACGAGCTAGCTCTATATGTGAGCGAGGTGTTATATCGAGCACCCAGCCTGGCAGGAAGGCAACAGTTGGCACGTTATTTTTTAGGGCGGCACAGTGGGCAGCCTTATCTATCCCGAAGGCTAGTCCGCTTATAATCATAATATCGCCATAGCTATCTGCTAGTTCCTTCACTACACTATCGGTACTTTCTAGCCCTTCCTTCGTAGCTCTACGAGTTCCCACTACGCTCACACAGCGATAGTCATTAAGGTTCACCTCTCCGCACTGAAAGAGGATGTGCGGAGCGTCATAACATTCGTTAAGGAGTTCGGGATACCCAGGACTACTTCCTCTCACGAGGATTTTCACTTTTGTCTTATTACAGATATCTAGGGTTTTTTCAGCGGCTATCATATTAGCACCACCTTTGAGTTGGGCGACGATATTTTGTCTTACTCCTCTTTTAAGGAGATCTTCACTAGAGGTTGTAAGGATTTCTTCTGCGCTGCCGAACTCTTCGAGAAGAGTACGCATAGCCACAGGTCCTACCGTTTTTGTGTGCAATAAAGCCAAATCATAGAGATACTTACGCATAATTTTTCACTGTTTTATCTTTAGTAGAGTCACAATATAGCTTTACCAAAGGACGTTTTAAGGAAATAAAGGGTAGCACAAAATTACTAAATAAATGTAACTTTTCACAGATTTTTTCATCAAAAATATAGAGATACGATTTTAAGTTCCCTTTATAGAGTATAAAAACAATAATCCACACACACAAAGCTATGAAAACATTACACAGAACATTACTTTTTACTGCACTGGCAGTATTTTCCCTCACTTCTTACGCACAGTGCCCACAGGAGAAGTCTTGCGGTACGAATTGCACGCCTGAGGGCTATCCTTATCCTCAATCTACTGAAGTGCCATACATCGAGGTAGCAGGGGAGTCGACAGCTACGATAACGCCTAATAAAATTGACGTTAACATTACACTTAGCGAAGAGCCTTCAAAGGGTAAGGTTAAGTTATCTACCCTTGAGAGCAATTTAGCGAAGGCATTAAAGTCGGGAGGTTTTGATGTAAAGAAGGATTTAAAGGTTGTTTCGCAGTCTAGCAAAAGTGCTAAGAAGAAGGACACGTATCAGTATAAGGTTTACACTATTAGCGTGCGTGACAATTCAGAGTTAGCAACGCTTTTCAGCGAGATAGCGGAGAAGGAGGCAGGAGTAGCGGCAGTTACACGTATCATAAATGACTCTACGGACAAGGTTCGTATGCAGTTACGTATTGAGGCCGTGGCGAATGCTCGTATAGCGGCAGAGACCCTAGCATCTGCACTAGGTCAGCAGTTAGGAATGGCTATAAAGGTGACTGACTATTCAGGTGGCGGTGAGGCTGTGGCTTACAACAGCTATCCTGTAATGCTGAGAGCAGGTGCGATGGATATGGATGGCAACACGCCATCTATACCGACAGATGTAGATATGCGCCCTATTTCGCTAAGTCAGAGGGTTACGGTACGTTTTCAGTTGTTGCCACCGACACCCTGCGCAGAGCAAAAATAACCACATTCAATCCTATTCAGCGCTACTCAGCATTACTCAGTAATACACTAGCCATATAAGGGAGAAACTTCTCGATTATAGAAGTCTCTCCCTTATGTTGTTTATAGCTAAAGGATTTTATGGCGGGGGGGATTCTCTTATCAGAGAATTTGTGGGGATATTATCCCCTCACCGCAAACCTCTCTAATCCACTGCGAGCCGCCTACCATTGCCTTCAGTCCTTCCCAGAACTTGGGTGCAGTGCCCCTAGCCTAGTGTAGCTCAACCCCATTAATCATTAATCACTAATCATTAATCATTAAACAGATCCCCCGCTCAAGCCCCCGAAGCTCAGCCAAACCCCTCATACGTCCATAATACGAATACCCAGGATTAGAGTGACGACCCAAATCGTCGCACATCTGATGCCCGTGGTCAGGGCGAACTGGTATAGACACACCCCTGCGCTGCTGAATCTCCACAAGAGCCTTCATAACACCGTACATATCGACATCTCCATCCAAGTGGTTTGCCTCATAGAAATTCCCTAGCTCATCACGACGTGTGCTACGGAAATGAACAAACCCGACTCTATCTGCGAACTCCTCCAAAATATCCACAAGCTCATTATCCGCCCTCACACCGAACGACCCCGTACAAAAGCACAGTCCATTACTCTTACAAGGAAACGCTTCAACCAAAAGCCTAAAATCCTCAGCCGTAGAAACGACACGTGGAAGACCCAGAATCGAATACGGAGGGTCGTCAGGATGAACAACCATAACTGAGCCTACCTCCTCGCACACTGGCAAAACCTCACCCAAAAAATAGAGTAGATTCCCTCGCAGCCTCTCTCTATCTATATCTCTATATCTATCAAGCTCCCCCTTGAACTGCTCCAAAGTAAAGCTCTCCTCTGAGCCTGGAAGTCCAGCTATTATATTTCGAACCAAGAGTTCTCTATCCCCCTCGCTCATCTCCTCATAGCGAGCCTTAGCTATTGCCTTATCCTCCTCGCTATACTGCATAGCCGCCTCGGCACGCCCCAAAATATAGAGGTCAAACGCCATAAAAGCCGCCCTCTCGAAACGTAGTGCACGAGAACCATCGCTCATCTCATAACTCAAATCCGTGCGAGTCCAATCCAGAACTGGCATAAAGTTATAGGTCACACAGTGTATGCCACACTCCGCAAGGTTTCTTATGCTCTGCTTATAATTCTCGATATAGAGCTTATAATCTCCGCTCTGGGTCTTTATATGCTCGTGCACAGGGACACTCTCGACAACGCTCCACTTCAAACCTGCATCACTAACCTCTCGCTGACGCTTCAAAATCTCCTCAACGCTCCACACCTCCCCATTGGGTATATGATGCAGTGCCGTAACAATATCAGTAGCTCCAGCCTGGCGAATAAACGAAAGAGAGATAGGGTCACTAGGACCATACCATCTCCACGATTGAGTCATTGTTATCATAATATTTTACTCGTTTTTAAATCTGTGAAAAACTAAATCGAAAAGGCATCAAACCCTCCGTCAACAACCGTAACCGTACCAGAGACAAACGACGAAGCCTCACTAGAGAGCCACTGCAAAGCACCAAGCAACTCCTCAGGCTCGCCAAAACGCCCAAACGGTGTATGTTCGATAATCTTCTCGGCACGAGGTGTAAGGCTACCATCAGGATTTGTCAGCAGCTCTCTATTCTGCTCCGTGAGGAAGAACCCAGGGGCAATAGCATTAACCCTTAGCCCTGCACCGAATTTAGCTGCCAATTCCCCACACATATACTTAGTGAAGTTCACAATAGCCGCCTTAGCAACGCCATAGCCTGCCACACGTGAGAGTGGGCGCAGAGCCGCCTCCGAAGCGACATTGATAATCGAGCCACTCTTCTGCTTTACCATAGCTTCTGCAAAAATCATAGTAGGGAGAACCGTCCCGAAGAGGTTCAAGTCCACAACCCCCCTCACCGCCTCAACATCCAAATCGAAGAATGTTTTATCGGGTGGAATCGTAGCCCCTGCCATATTCCCTCCTGCTGCATTAATAAGGACATCCACACGCCCGTATCTATCCATAACTGCCTTATAGTTCTCCTCCAAAAGTTCTCTGTTCAATACATCTGTGCGAAGAAAGAGAGCCTCACCGCCCTCAGCCTTCACCGCACCCACTAGCCCCTCTCCAATTTCTTGGTTACGGGCAAGGAGAACAACCTTTGCCCCCTCCGCTGCAAAGTGCAAAACCATCGACCTGCCTAGCACGCCAGTCGCTCCCGTGATAACGATTACTTTGTCCTTTACTGAAAATAAATTTGCCATAATATTTTTTGTTAAATTTTAAAAACCACCACAAATATAACTAAACTTTTCCACACAAAAAAGGCTATTTTTATTTTGAACTCTCACACAAAAACCCTAACTTTGTTTAGAGCAAACGTGTATTTCTTTAGAGTAAAAGGGGGATTACATAACCTTCTCAAAAACGATATAATCCAAAACAAAAAAACTATGACAAACCTAACCAAATTTTTAACAGCCCTATTTTTGCTGTTATTTATCTCTACCTCTGCATTTAGCCAACGTGTAAAGCAGACAATTAACGACGGCTGGCAATTTTCAAAATTCCAAGGTGATGCCTCTCAGGCTAACTTTGATGCCTCTGAGTGGGAGATACTTTCCATTCCACACACTTGGAACAACATCGACACCGACGACGAGACCAACGGCTATTTCAGAGCCAAGGGTTGGTATCGTCGAAACATAAAGGTAGAATCCCTTGTGGAGAACCAAAGGGTATATCTCTACTTTGAGGGAGCGAACCAAGAGACAGACGTGTATATCAACGGAGAGTTTGCAGGCAACCACAAGGGAGGCTACTCAGCTTTCACATTCGACATTACGGACTTTGTAACAGAGGGGGAGAACCTTATGGCTATATGCGTGGATAACAAACACGACGTAAACATTCCACCTCTATCGGCAGACTTCACCTTCTATGGCGGCATCTACCGTGACCTATACCTTGTCTATACCCCTGAGACCTCTATATCACTTACGCACCACGCCTCTTGCGGTGTTTATCTAACTCCTTTCGACATACAAGCGACAACTGCGCAGCTGCGAGCTAAGACCTATCTTTCGAACTCTTCAGACGAGCTTAAGAAGCTGACCCTCGAAACAGAGATTATAGACAACAGCGGCAAGACCGTAGCCACAGCAAAAGAGAAAGTAAAACTCAAGGCGAATACAGAGAACATAGCATACGAGAGCACACTTAAGCTTAAGGATGTGACACGTTGGGATATAGACAATCCATATTTATACACAGTATATAGCCGTCTTTATGATGCTTCGGGCAAGGAGATTGACTGCATTGTGAACAACATCGGTGTGCGTGAGTTCTCGTTTGACCCGAACACTGGCTTCACTCTCAATGGCACATATCGCAAGCTTATGGGCACAAACCGTCACCAGGACTACCACCACAAAGGCAACGCCCTAAGAGACGAGATGCACGTTCGAGATATAGAGCTTATCAAGGGGATGGGCAGCAATTTCCTACGAGTGGCACACTATCCACAAGACCCTACTGTTATGCAGAAGTGCGACCAGCTCGGACTACTCACATCGGTAGAAGTTCCAATTGTAGACCTCATCACACTTAGCGACGAGTTCAAGCAAAATTGCCTTGACCAGACTCTAGAGATGGTTTATCAGGGCTATAACTCTCCATCGCTTGTTATCTGGGCATATATGAACGAGGTTCTGCTGCGCCCTCCTTATGATTCGAAGGACAAAGTCGCACGCCAAACCTATCTAGATGCGGTCTATGACATAGCTAGCGAGATAGAGAATATAATCCGTGAGATAGACCCTACACGTTACACTATGCTTCCTGTGCATTATGGCTATGAGCTATACAAGGAGTCGGGCATTATGGATCTTCCAATGGTTATCGGGCTAAATCTGTATAGCGGCTGGTATGGCGGCGAACTAACACAATTCGAGGAGGCACTAGAAAAGACGCATAGGGAATTCCCAGAGCAGTCAATTTTCCTTACGGAGTATGGAGCAGACCTTGACCCACGTCTACACACCTTTAATCCACTTCGTTTTGACTTCACTTGTGAGTATGGCAATGTATTCCACGAGCACTATGTGCCAGAGATTTTGAAGCGTGATTTCATTGTAGGGTCAACGGTGTGGAATTATAATGACTTTTTCTCAGAGGGTCGCAGGGATGCTGTTCCTCACGTCAACAACAAGGGTCTAGTGGGTACGGACAGAGTTCGCAAAGATTTGTATTTCTATTATCAGGCACTTCTAAAGAGCGAGCCCGTTGTGCATATCGTCACGAAGCCTTGGACTACACGAGCAGGCGCAAGCGCAGACGGCAAGACAGCGACACAGCCGCTTAAGATATATACCAATGCAGAGAGTGTAGAGGTTATCCATAACGGCAAGAGTGTAGGCACGTACGCAGTCAAGGATAAGATAGCGAACCTTTCGATAGACTTCACAGATGGAGAGAATGTTATCGAGGCAGTTATCGAGGGCGACGGGCGAGTTCATAGAGACCAGTACCGTTGCAACTTCAAGTGTATAAATGTTAAGAACAATTTCTCAGAGATGAGCGTTATGCTAGGTTCTCAGCGATATTTCGAGGACGAGACAGCCGAGCTATGCTGGATACCAGAGCAGGCATACACTCCAGGAAGTTGGGGTTATGTAGGCGGCGAGATGGGTGTTACTAAGACGGGGAATGGGCTGCTACCTTCTAGCGAGATTCAGGTCTTTGGCACTGACCACGAGCCTATCTTCCAGACGCAGCGTGTCGGCATTGAGGCATTCAAGGCAGATGTACCAGACGGCAGCTATGCGGTATATTTGTATCTATCGGAGCTACTCACCGACAAGAAGCGTGAGGCGCTAGCCTACAACCTTGGCAACACAGCGATAGACACAAAGCTAATAGACCGCAGTTTCTCGATTGACATCAATGGCACACGTGTCGAGAATAATTTGAATCTAGCCAAGGAGTACGGTTCAGAGCGAGCAGTTATTAAGAAGTACGTCGTTACGGTGAGCAGGGGCGAGGGTTTAACCGTTAGTTTTGGCGAGATAGAGTCACAGCCAATACTCAACGCCATCCGCATAGTTAAAGAGCATTAGAAACTAGAGAGAGAGAGAGAGAGAGAGAGAGAGAGAGAGAGAGAGAGAGAGAGAGAGAGAGAGAGAGAG
>JAWXTN010000056.1:7485-10206 GCA_044433515.1 Rikenellaceae bacterium
CGAGAGGGGGGGGCAAATCAAACTTTAGCCCCCCCCCCTTTAATTTAACACACATAATATTTAACACACAATAACACATCAAAAAACCTATGCAAAAACTAAACACACTTTTAGGGTTATTTTTAGTCCTACTTTTTTCAGCACAGAGCGCAGCTCATTCTCAGGTGAGTTTCGGCAATGCTGAGAAGTTCACCGACGGATGGGTCTTTTCGTTGCAGGACGATCCAGCGGCGAAGAACATTAAATTTGACGACACAAAGTGGGAGGGTGTAGCCATACCACACGACTGGTCTATAAAGGGTGAGTTATCCACTACTCTATCTAGTTGTAGCGGATATCTACCTGCTGGCATCGGCTGGTACCGCAAGACCTTTACGATTAATAACGACAGCCCTCTGCAATATATCTATTTCGAGGGTGTATATAACCGCAGCGAGGTTTATCTCAACGGTCATTTACTCGGTAGCCGTCCCAGTGGTTTTGTATCGTTTATGTACGATATGACTCCTTATTTGAATTTAGAGGGTGAGAATGTTTTATCGGTACGGGTAGATCGTTCTCTGAAGGATGATTGTCGCTGGTACACGGGTTCTGGCATCTATCGTGACGTATGGGTAGTTTCGGCTCAGGAGGTACATATCGGTCAGTGGGGTTTGAGCTACCGTGCGGAGAAGTTCGAGGGCACCAAAGCCACTGTGGCAGTAGATGTAACCCTTGACAATACCACAGGCACGAGTGATGCACTTAGCATATCAGTGAGTTTAAAGGACACAGAGGGCAAGACAGTGGCTTCGAAGTCTACAAAGGCGCTAAGCGGTTTCAAAGGCGAAAAGTCTTATACTATGAATCTAACAGTTAAGGATGTACAGCGATGGGATTTAGACACTCCATATCTTTACACACTTTGTTGTGAGGTAAAGCGAGGGGGCAAGGTTGTGGATTACACTGAGACAGCGGCAGGTCTTAGGGAGCTTACTTTTGATCCAAACAATGGTTTTGCCCTTAACGGTGAGTGGATGAACATCAAGGGTGTTTGTTTGCATCAGGATGCAGGTGTATTTGGTGTAGCAGTTCCCGACGAGGTATGGCAGCGTCGCCTACGAGCACTTAAGGAGCTTGGGGTTAACAGCATTCGTATGAGTCACAATCCACAAGCGCCTATTGTTTATCAGATATGCGATGAGATAGGTTTACTTGTAAAGGACGAGGCATTTGACGAGTGGGTATATGCCAAACGCAAGTGGATGGACGGCTGGAATAATAAGACTGCTGGATATCAGGGCAATAATGACTTCTTTGCGGAGTGGTGTGAGCGAGATGTAAAGGATATGGTACGTCGCAACCGCAATCACCCTTCTATTTTTATGTGGAGTATAGGCAATGAGATAGACTATCCTAACGATCCATATTCACATCCTATTTTGGATGGCAGCAAGATATCTCAGCCGATGTATGGGGGCTATAATCCTAGTGCACCAGATGCTATGGATTTGGGTCGTATCTCTGGGCGACTTGCAGAGTGTGTACGTAGTGAGGACACGTCTCGTCCTGTGACTGCTGCACTTGCAGGTGTTGTTATGTCAAATGAGACTGATTATCCTTCTAATTTGGATGTTGTGGGATATAACTACACAGAGAGTCGTTATGCCCTTGACCACGAGAAGTATCCCAAGCGTGTTATATATGGCAGTGAGAATGGGGCATCATATAAGTCTTGGAAGTATGTACGAGATTTGGATTACATCTTTGCGCAGTATCTATGGACTGGTGCGGATTATTTGGGAGAGGCAGGTGTTTGGCCATCACGTGGCTCGAAGAATGGACTTGTGGATGTAGCTAGCCAGATTAAGCCACGAGGTTATTTCCGTTCATCATTGTGGCTTGACGAGCCTGTGACCTATGTGGGTAGTTACATACCAAATCCTAAGGTTAAGGGGGCTAACACTCCATATTCGATGGATGCTTGGGATGTATGGAACTATGAGGAAGGAGAGATTGTGCGTGTTGTGTGTTACACTAATGCGCCTCAGGCACGTTTGCTTCTTAATGGCAAGGAGATAGAGTCTTTAACTCCTTTCAATGAGGAGACTGGCATTATCGGTTGGGACGTACCATTTTCGCCTGGAGTATTGACGGCAGAGGGGTGTGATATGTCGGGAAGTGTGTTGTCTGATTTTTCTATTGAGACGACAGGTCGTCCTTATGCGCTACGAGTGACCACTGACAGTGAGACGTTGGCGGTAGGCGGAGCACTTGCTATTCTCACAGTTGAGGTAGTCGACGACGAGGGTCGAGTTGTACGACTAGCGGACAACGAGGTAACTTGCACGGTTGAGGGCGTTGCAGGTGAGTTTTTGGGGCTTGAGGCAGGTGACATTGCCGATATGAGCAGTTATAATGACAATGTACACAGGGTATTCTATGGTCGCATTGTTTCTTATGTACGTTCTACGGGGTCTACTGGTGATGTGCGAGTTCGGTTTACTTCTCCGCTGCTTAAGGGCGCAGAGGTAACGCTCGCAGTCGAGTAGTTTTTTTTGGGAACGGAGGCATTAGAGGGGGGAGGGTTTTAAGGGCTCTTCCCTTTTTTATGTGCTATGGGCAGGGCAAACGCACGAAAAAAAATTAATCAACCTCCATTCCCATCATAGCAATCAAATGTTTATCCGACCAGCCGCCAACATTTCGCTTCCGCTTAATGCTAATATCTCGCTTGTTTGG
>JAWXTN010000057.1:0-10111 GCA_044433515.1 Rikenellaceae bacterium
TTTGGCATTAATCCTAACTTAAAGAAAAATCACAATATTGTCAATGAACTTATTCTATATGGCTCAAAGGCCGCCTAATTTCCCCAAAAATTTAACGGAGTATTGAATGATTAATGATTAATGGCTGCTAGCCTAGTGTTGTTCTACTGTGTTTCTCCTATAACCTAGCCCCTAAAACCTTACACCTACAACCTACAACCTACAACCTACAACCTACAACCTACAATCTACAATCTACAACCTAATACCTAATACCTAATACCTAATACCAAAAAAAAGGGGGCAAAAGCCCCCCAAAACATTAATCATTAACAAATGCTAATCATTAATCATTAAGAAGAATCTCGTAATTAGTGATGGTGTCACGAACAATTGTTACACCAGTGCTAACATTCTTAATCTGATAAGTAACAGTCACATTACCGCAATATACCGAGTCTACACCCGCAAATACATCGCTGTAATCCAGTGCCTGTACCTCTGGTAGTGCATCCTTGAAAGGTACAATCACCAAATTGTACATCTGGGTATCTGCATCGACATAACTGTCGCCTGTAACGCTGAAAGTCTCCGCAAAATATAAATCCCTATTCAAAAAATAACGTGCAGCAGTAGTGTCCAAATAATACTTCAAATCATCTGGGTCATCATACAAATCCGACACAAAAGTAGTGTCCTCCATATAGATATAAGGCATATAGACATAAGTCCCCTCATACGAATAGCTAGAATCACCCTCAGGTAAACACCCAACCATAACCATAGCGACCAAAGCCGCCGCAGCAATTGCAAATCTCTTTCTCATTTCTTTCTTTTTTTTAATTGTTTTTTGTGTGGTTTATTTGCAGCATACTTCCCAGTACGCCTAAAAAAAGAGGTCCCCGTAACTCCCGTTAGGCGACCTCTAGATTTTACTCTTTTGTTTCGTCTGGGCTATTTTTCTCTAGCCCTCCGTAAGGTCTTACCTCATAAATAGTAGCTCTCTGTATTTTGGAAGTGGCCACATCTCATTGTCAACAATGAGTTCCAACTTGTCGATGTGTACTCTAATTTCCTCCAATTTTGGAGCCACAATATCGTGGTATGCTATCGCTTTCTCACGCTCAACCTCTAGCTTATTGGCCGCCTTGCGTGCGTCAACCATTTCTGTTACACCCACTCTAATTCCATTGATATGCGCAGAAATCTTCTCGATAAGCATCATATCACGACCTGCTATCTGCTCAACAACCTCAGCCGTCTTATACAAACGCATAACCTTATCTACCTTGTCAAGAAGGTGCGCCTGATAACGTGAAGCCACTGGAAGGATATGGTTCATAGCCAAATCACCCATTACACGTGCCTCAATCTGAATTTTCTTAGTGTATGTGTCCCAAGCAACCTCCGCACGAGCGTGTAGCTCACACTTGCTCATAATACCCATATCTTCGTAAAGCTGAACAGATGTTTCGCTCAACATTCTATCGAAGATAAGTGGCACAGAACTTTCACAGTCCAAACCACGCTTCTCTGCCTCCACTTTCCACTCATCGCTATATCCATTGCCATCGAAATGTACTGGACGGCTCTCTTTGATATACTTCTTAAGAAGCTCAATTGTAGCACCCTCAAAAGTCTTGCCATTCTCCATAAGACCGTCAAGCTCCGCCTTGAAGCGTACAAGCTGCTCAGCTACTGCCGAGTTGATAACACTTAGTGTGCCCCCACAGTTTGCCATAGAACCCACTGCACGGAACTCAAAACGGTTACCAGTAAAGGCAAACGGAGATGTACGGTTTCTATCCGTATTGTCGATAAATAGCTCAGGAATGTGTGCGATACCTGTCAAGAAACGTTGCTTGTCGTCCATAACGATAGTGTCGTCTTGTCCTTCGTCAGCCAAGTGGTCTAGTACTGCCGATAGCTGACGGCCTAGGAATACCGAAATAATCGCTGGAGGAGCTTCATTTGCTCCTAGACGATGTGCATTAGTCGCACTACTAATAGATGCCTTCAATAGCCCATTATGACGGTGTACTGCCACAAGAGTGTTCACAAGGAACGTAAGGAACTGAAGGTTTTGGCTGTCGGTCTTACCAGGTGAGTAAAGGTTCACGCCAGTAGATGTGCCAAGCGACCAGTTGTTGTGCTTGCCCGAACCGTTGATGCCTGCGAATGGTTTTTCGTGAAGGATTAGGCGGAACGAATGTTTACGAGCCAACTTCTTCATAACAGACATTAAAAGAAGGTTGTGGTCATTTGCCAAGTTTGCTTCCTCGAATACTGGAGCGATTTCAAACTGGCTAGGAGCTACCTCGTTGTGACGAGTCTTTGCAGGGATGCCAAGCTCCCAACAAGCGTACTCCAAATCACGCATATATGCCGCTACACGTGTAGGGATTGAACCGAAATAGTGGTCTTCGAGCTGCTGGTTCTTCGAGCTCTCGTGACCCATAAGTGTGCGACCTGTAAGCACTAGGTCTGGACGTGCTGCATATAGCCCTTCGTCTACAAGGAAATACTCTTGTTCCCAACCCAAAAATGCTGTTACCTTTGTTACCTTCTCATCGAAAAGTTGACATACCGCTGTTGCAGCTTTGTCTACCGCTTCGATAGATTTTAGAAGTGGAGTCTTGAAGTCAAGAGCCTCACCAGTATACGAAATGAAGATTGTAGGGATACAAAGTGTAGCGTCTACAATAAATGCTGGAGAAGTTACATCCCAAGCTGAATATCCACGTGCCTCAAATGTTGAACGTGTGCCGCCATTTGGGAACGACGAAGCGTCACCCTCTTGTTGCATAAGAAGCTTACCTGTGAACTCCTCTACAACGCCACCGTGTCCGTCGTGCTCGATAAAAGCATCGTGCTTTTCAGCAGTACCGCCAGTAAGTGGTTGGAACCAGTGAGTATAGTGTGTAGCACCGTTCTCCATAGCCCATTGTTTCATACCTATCGCAACTGCATCAGCCACCTCACGGCTAAGTGATGTGTGGTTCTGGATAATATATTGTACCTGTTCAAAAATAGCTTTAGGAAGATACTTACGCATTTTTTCAGTATTAAAGACCTTCTGTCCGAAATACTGTGCTGGGCGTAGTTCTGGAGGATTAACTGCGAGGGCTTTGCGAGAAATGGCAGCCTCTACCATCTTAAAACGAAGATTACTCATTGCTTCTTTGGATTTAAAATATATAGTTAATAAAATTCAGAAGTTTTATCTTGTAGGTGTCCCTCACCCCTAAAAGCCGTAATGACCTTATAGTGAGCTGACCTTTAAAACTCCTTAAAGTTTCTTAAGGGAACTTCTAAAAAGGTTATAAAAAAGGGGCACTAATTATTAGCGCCCCAAAATATGTTCTCTATTAAAAGAACTTATATCTTTCGTCGTTAATGCTGCTTTTCTCGACCAGAGTTTGATAAGCCTTATAGAAGGCACTTTGTTGAAGTTCGGCAGTGAGTCGCTCCTTAATCATCTCGCTAGAGACAGGGCTGCTAACTACTTCCTCTGCTTTAACAACATAAACTGCTGTTTTGCCGATAATCGGCTTAGATGTCACACCCTCCTTAAGAGATGTTACACCACCTGCAAATGCGATATCGAAACCTACACCAGGAGCTACATACGTAGTGAAGGTAATATCCTCACCAGTTGCAACCTCTTTGCCAAGCGACGATGCTACTTGCTCAACAGAGCCGTTCATTTTCTCTGCAATCATATTTCCTTTCTTTTCAGTTCTAAGGATGCGAGCGATATTAGCCGACTCGTCCTCAACCTTTGAAAGACCTTTGTTTGTGATTTTAGAAACAGTGCTCACGATAAATGAGTTGCCGAATTCCATAACGTCGCTGATTGCGCCTACTTCGTTGTTATAAGTCCAACGTACAACCTCTCTAGAGTTTTCGTAGCCTTGAAGCTCTTTAGCGGTTGGAGATAGGTTAGCCGTACGAATAGAAAGTTCAGACTCGTTAGCAGATGCTACAAGACCTTGTTTCTTAGCTTTTGTTATGAAGCTAGCTGCCTCGTTGAATGAAGCTGCACGAGTGTCCTCGCTAGCCTCTACTGTGTATTTGATTGTAGCTACTTGTACCTTTTCGCTCTCGCCCTTCACGTCGTTAACCTTAACTACGTGTAGTGAGCCTGGAAGAGAGATAACTTTTACTTCGCCCTTTTTCATAGCCATAAGAGGTGTAGAGAAGTCAGCGAAAAGAGCTTGTGGGTCAACAGTTCCGATAACGCCTTCGTTTTGCGCTACTGTTTGATCCATAGAGAACTCTAGTGCTAGCTCACCGAACTTAGCTGGAGCGGCTGCGATAACGCCTCTAAGGCTATCTGCAAGAGCGATGCTCGATGGGTCTAGAAGAATGTGCGAGAAGTTTACGCTATCTGGAAGAACCTTCTTGTCAGAGATACGAGCGATAACGTATTGGTCAGCACTCATTTCAGGAGCATAGATTTCGTCTGCACCTGCCGAGAAAGCGAAAGTGCCAAGGTCGCCCGATAGTTGACCTTCTTTATAGTAGCGAGTGTCCATAGCCTCCTGACCGTTAAGGCTTACGAATTGTTTAACGTCAGTTGTAGTTTCGAACTCTTCTTTAAGACCTGCCATATATTTAGCTGCTGCTGCATAGTCAGCTCTTGAAGGGAGTGCGTTAAATACAACGTACTCGATATTACGAGTCTCAGGGCGTTGCATAGATGCGCTATTGTTCTTAAAGTATTCTCTAATTTCTGCGTCAGTTACAGTAACGGTGCTATCAGCGATTGAAGTGAGTTCTTCTGCTACGAAGCTAACGTTAAACTTTGCGCCTTCGAGGTTTGCGATAAACTGAGCCTGAGCGTTAGTTACGTAGCTACCTTTGTCTACAACAACTTTGAACTTGTTCATAAGAGCTTCGCTGTGAACGTCGCTTTGAAGGTTTGTCCAGAATAGTTGTAGGCTACCCGATGGGTCTTGCTCCATATTCGCAAGGAATTGACGAAGAAGACCAGCGTCGAATTGACCGTCAGCTGGATTTGCAAAGAACTGCTGAACCATTGGTGAAACATAGCGGCCAGAGATTAGCTCAGCCATTTCGTTAAGACCAACTGCGATACCTGCATCTGCAAGAGCAGGAGTCGTAGCGTAGCGAAGAACTAGTTGTTCCCAAGCTTGGCTCTGCACCATTTGGCTCTGTTCGTTGGTAAGTGTTTGTGCGCCCGAGGTAACTTTAAGAACCTCCGAAAGAGTAGTTACTTGTTCCTGATACTGTTGAGCTGAGATTTTGGTGCCGTTAATTTCTCCTACATTTTGACCGCTCCCAAATAGAGTGCTGCCAGATGTGAGTAGGTCACCAAGTACAAAAGACAGAAGTGCAATAGCGATAACAATCGCTACAATTAAACCGCCTTTGTTGCGTAAAGTCTGCAATGAAGCCATATTTTCTTTGATTTATCTTGTTAATTTACAATTAATTAGCTGGTCTGTAAGGGCGTTACACTTTGCCCTTTAAGCGACAAATGTAATAATTTTTCTTAAAATATGTATATACTTTTGCTATAAATATTTTTACTTTTCGAAAAATAATTCTAAAAGTAGAGGTCTCTCTCCCCATTTTTGATTCTTTCGAGTTTTTTCGTTGTGGGATTTGGGTTCTTCATTTTGGCGAGTTCTCGCTCGATGAGGCCGTAGCCTTTCGCCTTGGTTTCTTCGCTTGCAAAGTCCTCTAGATATTCGCTCAGCGTAAGGATTGCATTAGGGGTGCATAGCTCTTTTATGTGCCCTTCGGTGCTGAACTCCATAAAGTGTTCGCCAGTACGCCCCATACGGTAACAGGCCGTGCAGAACGAAGGCAGCTGCTCCCGACTCACTAGCCCCTCGATTATCTCGCCCAGTGAGCGGTTATCGGTTAGTGAAAACTGCGCTCCCCCTAGCTCTGTATCTTCGCCAGAGGTCTCGCTATATCCTCCGATTTCTAGCTTTGTGCCACCATCAATTTGCGACACTCCATATTTTATGGCTCTGTCTCTTAGCTCTGGGCTCTCTCTTGCTGTGAGTATCAGCCCAGTGTAGGGTACTGCTAGGCGCAAAACCGCAATAGCGAAGATAAAATCTTCGTCAGCAATCGGGGCTTCTGCCTCGCTAGCTCCTAGGGCAGGGGTCATCCTCGGAAATGAAATGGTGTGAGGTCCTACACCAAAGCAGCTCTCCAAGTGGTTTGTATGGCGTATAAGGGCTAGAATCTCCTCTTTCCAGTTAGGATTTAGCCCAAAGAGTACTCCAAGTCCTACGTCGTCGATACCTGCCTCCATAGCCCTGTCAAATGCAGTTAGGCGGAAGTCGTAGTCTGCCTTCTTCCCTCCCCTATGATGTTTGGCATAAATCTCAGGGTTGTAGGTCTCCTGAAAGACCTGATATGTGCCGATGCCTGCCTTCCCCACAACTCTAAAACCCTCAACCCCTAGTGGCGCAGCATTAATATTCACTCGTCGTATCTTTTCGGTTTTGTAAACCTCTCTGACGTTCTGTGCAATAAACTCTGCTGAATATATCCTGTGCTCGCCATAGACGAGTATAAGGCGTTTATGCCCCTCGGCTGCTAGTGCGTCAATCTCGCCTAGGAGCTGCTCTTTAGTGAGGGTCTTGCGCACAGAGAGTTTATTGTCGGCAGCAAATGAACAGTAGTCACAGAGATTCGAACAGTGATTCCCGACATAGAGCGGTGCAAATAGCACAATACGATTGCCATAGATTCGCTCCTTAAGAGAACTTGCAGCCTCTAAAACATCCGCACGCATATTATCGGGGCAGTTCAATAAAACAGCAGTCTCGTGCATACTCAAACGAGACTTTGACATAGATTTTGCTATAACCTCACGTACCTCTGTCTCGCTAGGTTTGACTTCGAGAGAGAGGCTAATTTCTTCTATATTTAAAAAAGGGATTCCTTTTTGGTCTTTAATTTTATATCTTTGCGGTGTAAAATTCATTTTTATTTAGATAGGGGATTCTATAAGAAATTCAATAAATATTCGAGCGAAGGTACGAAAAATACTTGGAATACAGCAAAAGGATGTACCCTTTAAATTTGGAAAAACTATGAAACAGACAGGTAGAGGTAATTTTAATAGCCGTTTTGGAGTGATGATGGCTGTGGCTGGTTCGGCAGTGGGACTGGGTAATGTGTGGCGTTTTCCCTATCTGGCAGGGCAGAATGGCGGTGGAGCTTTCTTTATTATATATATAGCTCTGGTCTTTCTCATTGGGCTTCCTATTATACTTTCTGAGTTCTCTATTGGGCAGGCTGCTGGGGCAGGTCCTATGCGGGCGTTTAGACGTTTAGAGGGTAAGAAAAAAACGGGATGGACATCCATAGGATATATATCGGTTATAATCGGGCTGATACTCTTGGGTTACTATTGTGTAGTGGCAGGGTGGGTCTTTAAGTTTTTGACCCAAAGTATCTTTGTCGGTTTCGAGGGGCAGAGTGTTGAACAAATCTCTGCGGTCTTTACGGACTTTACCTCTTCGACTTGGGAGCCTATTGCTTATGCTCTGGCATTTATAGTTGTCAGCGCACTTATTGTTAGACGAGGTATTGACAGGGGGATAGAGCAGTGGAGTAAGATTTTGATGCCTTCGTTATTTGTAATGCTTGTGCTTTTGTGCATTAATTCTATGACTCTGGAGGGCTGGGATAGAGGTATTGATTTCCTCTTTAATCCCGATTGGAGCAAGGTGACGGGGCAAACCTTTGTCGATGCACTGGGGCAGGTCTTCTTCACTCTCTCTATTGGTATGGGGGTTATGATAACCTATGGGTCGTACACTAGTCGAGGTGAGAATATGTTTGCTAGTAAGGCTACCTCTTCGATAATAGATACTTCGGTGGCTATACTCTCGGGTTTGATTATTTTCCCTGCGGTCTTTACCTTTGGACTTGAGGCTGGGCAGGGCCCTGAGCTTGTCTTTCTGACACTCCCTTCGGTCTTTGCGCAGATGCCATTTGGAGGAGTCCTTTCGGCACTGTTCTTTGCTATGCTCTCTATTGCGGCACTGACTTCAGCTATTTCTATCCACGAGCTGCTTGTTACCACTATGATAGAGCAGCTTAAGGTCTCTCGAAAGAGGGCGGCACTTATCACTACACTTCTTGAGGCAGGGCTTATAGTTGTGTGTGCCCTTTCTAGCTACTGTTTTGATTTGTTTGACTATTTGTCAGCTAATGTTTTGATGCCGCTGTGTGGGCTGTTGGTTGTTGTTTATGCAGGCTGGATTATGAGCCCTAAGAAGCTGCGTAGCACCTTTACGAGCGATGGGAAGTATTCCAGATGGATATATCCTATCTTTATCTTTATAGTGCGTTATATCGCTCCTTTGGCGATAGCTCTTATATTCCTTAATGGATTTGGGCTAATATAGAAGTGATTTATAAAAATTAAATTCAGGGAGAAAGTAGAACTCCCTCCGAGAAAATGAAAAAAGCTTTCAGAGAATTTGTAGAGAGGCATAGCCTTATAGCTCCTAGCGATAGGGTGCTTGTTTGCGTTAGCGGAGGTGTCGACTCGATGACCCTTTTGAATCTTATGTGTGACTATGTGGGTGTCGAGCGCATAGTTGTGGCTCATTGTAATTTTAGGCTTCGCCCAGGGGAGTGTGATGCAGAGACTTCTATGGTTGTGCGCCACTGTGAGAATATGGGTTTGGAGCTTAAGACTGTTTATTTTGACACAAAGGCGGAGAGTCTTCAGAGTGGAGAGAGTATTCAGATGACAGCTCGTAGGCTGCGTTACGACTGGTTTGACGAGGTGGCAGAGGAGTGTGGATGTGCGAAGATAGCCATCGCTCACAATAGTGGTGATACGGTGGAGACCTTCTTTATAAATTTGATGCGAGGCACAGGGCTTCGTGGGTTGACGGGTATCGGTCTTACACGTGGTCGTATCATACGTCCTTTACTTTTTGCCTCTCGGGATTGGATAGAGTATTATGCTGTGCAGGAGGGTGTGGAGTATAAGACTGATAGTTCTAATTTGAGTACTGATTATTTGCGGTCACGTTTGCGTATAGATATATTGCCACGTTTTGAGAGTTCTTCTAGTAGTTTTAGGGAGATGATGGGGGGCAATATTGAGCGGTTGAGTATGGCTCAGCGGTTTGTGGATTCACAGATTGCGGTATTGAGGGGGGAGTTGTTCGATGGCGATGCTCTTGATATGGAGCGGTTGCGGGGGTATAGTGAGTGGGAGTTTATACTCTATGAGTTGTTGCGCCCCTATGGCTTTAGTGGGGAGGTTATATCGGACATTTCACGTGCTAGCCATAGTGGCAAGCGTTTTTATAGTTCGTCCTATTTCGCACTTTTGGATAGGGAGAGTCTTATTGTTCGTCCACGTGTGAGTGAGGTCTTTGAGGAGCGTTTTATCGGTGCCGATGACCCTTCTATTGAGTGGTTAGATGTTTGCGACATTAAGAGTTTAGAGACTCCTTCGCATCAGGCGTTGTTGTGTGCCGATTCTTTGGAGTTTCCTTTGCGATTGCGTCGTTGGGGTCAGGGAGATTATTTTATGCCTTTGGGGATGCCTTGTCATAAGAAGGTCAGTGACTTTTTGATAGACTCTAAGGTATCTTTACTCGACAAAGAACGTCAGGGAGTATTAGAGAGTGGGGGTGACATTATATGGCTTGTGGGTCGTAGGATAGACAATCGTTATCGTCTTAGAGAGTCTAGCAAGCGTGCCATTCTCGTTACTCTTTAGGTTCTAGGTTTTAGGTTGTAGGTTTTAGGTTTTAGGCATTAATCATTAATCATTAATCATTATGTAAGCCTACCCCCTAATCCCTAATCCCTAATCCCTCAAACGCCCAATATCTGTCCCCTAACACCTAATACCTAACACCTAAAAAAGAAATCGGCACGCCATTCTGTTAACGCTAAGATGTGACCTGTAAAATAGAAATGCTCCCACATAACATCGCTATTTTAAATGTTTGCAACAAGAGTATAGGTTACACGTTACAGATGGCTGTGCCGATCGATTACTTAAAAAAAGGTTCTAAAACCACGGAGAATTACTAAATAATTGTGCTAGCACAACTTCCTTTCTTTTTAGACAACTGCTCCGCACTACAAAATTAAATAAATAATT
>JAWXTN010000058.1:0-9667 GCA_044433515.1 Rikenellaceae bacterium
AGCGGGGGGTTGGTGTCAGAATGACACCAAAAAAGGAATCGAAGATTCCGCAGACACCAACCCCCAAAAACCGAACCTCAAAATCCGAACCTAAAACAAACATAATTTTAACGCTCCACCCCAATTTCCGCCTGACCCATAAAACGAAATTCGAAAAGCGAAGTTTAAAAGAAGGCAACCGAAAGGGGATTCTCACAAAAAAGGAGCTAATCTTTCGATTAACTCCTCTTTGCGGTATGGACGGGACTCGAACCCGCGACCTCCTGCGTGACAGGCAGGCATTCTAACCAAGCTGAACTACCACACCGTTTTTTGAGTTTGAAAGGCTCGTTGCCTTGCCAGTCTCCCCCGTTTTGTGAGTGCAAATATACAACAGTTTTTTTATTCTGCAAAACTTTTTACAAAAAAAATTAACTTTTTTTGAAATTATTATCCGTTTTTATGCCCTCCTATCCATAAATTTTATACCTTTGTAGTGAGAGTTAAAGACAAACTTTGAACCTAAAGATAAGATAATAAACTAACTAAAATAACCACTCGTGACTTTTCGTGGGCTGATATTCCACTCACAAAAAAAAGGAATGAGAAATACTAAAAAAAGATACTAAAGATAACAAACCTTAGTAAAACGATATGCTAATTAAGCTCTACAACGAAAATATTAACGAACGTGTAGTTCGAGATGTGGTAAAAAAACTTGCCGCTGGCGCAGTTATGGTCTACCCTACCGACACAGTCTATGCTATTGGATGCTCTATCAAATCTCCAAAAGCAATCGAAAAACTTCAAGCCATTAAACACGGCAAAAAAGTTAAGGATATGGCTATCGCCTGCTCAGATATCACCTCGATAGCTTCGTACGCTAAAATTAACGATATAACATTTAGCACTATTCGTAAAAATCTGCCTGGCGCATTTACATTTATTCTCAACGCCTCGAAAAGAGCACCCGAAAAAGTACTCGAAGGTCGCTCGTCGATAGGTGTTAGAATCCCCGACAACTCAATAGCACTAGCTATTATTCGTGAACTAGGCTGCCCAATTGTCACAACCTCTGTCGACCACATAAACGAGCACGAAGAAGAATATCTAACCGACCCTTCGCTAATAGAAGAAAACTATCCAATGGTCGACTTCGTTATTGACGGCGGCATTGGCGAGAATATTCCTTCGACTATTGTCGACTGCACTGGCGAAGATAGCCCAGAGATTATACGCCAAGGCGAGGCAGTGTTGAGGTAAGACCACCCCACTCCCCTACTTATTCCCCCTCCTTAAGAACAACAACATTTAGAGACAAATATTTTCAGAAAAGAAAATTGCAACAATTTCAATAGAACAATTATGCTAGACCTTTCGCTTGTAATTCCACTATACAATGAAGAAGAATCGCTCGGTGAGCTTACCGCTTGGATAGATAGAGTGGCAAAAAATGAGAAACTTTCTTATGAACTTATCTTTATAGACGACGGCTCTACGGACACTTCGTGGTCTATTATCGAGGAGTTAAAGAAGACCTATAACGAGATTCGTGCTGTACGTTTTAGGCGCAATTATGGCAAGTCAGCGGCACTGTATGTGGGTTTTGAGATGACACGTGGCAAGGTTGTGATGACTATGGACGCTGACCTTCAGGATTCTCCTGACGAGATACCTGCACTATATTCTATGATTACAAACGACGGCTACGACCTTGTTAGCGGCTGGAAGGGTGTTCGTAAAGATCCTATTGGCAAGACTTTGCCTAGTAAATTCTTTAATGCTACGGCTCGGTGTGTTAGCGGCATAAAGTTGCACGACTTTAATTGTGGGCTTAAGGCATATCGGGGCAAGGTTGTCAAGAGCATTGAGGTTTATGGGGAGATGCACCGTTACATTCCTATTTTGGCTAAGCAGGCAGGTTTTAAGAAGATTGCAGAGAAGGTTGTGGAGCATTATCCTCGTAAGTATGGTGTTTCTAAATTTGGGTGGGAGCGTATGATTAAGGGTTATATCGACCTTATCAGTGTTACTTTTATGACACGTTTTGGGCGTAGGCCTATGTATATTTTTGGCGGAATAGGCTCTCTAATGTTCTTAATTGGCGGAGGTATTACATTATACCTAATCATTGCGAAGCTCGTTTTACAGGGGCAAGGAGCGGCATTTAGAGCGGTTACTGACCAGCCTTTGTTTTATTTGGCTATTACGTCGCTTGTTATTGGTGTGCAGTTATTTTTGGCGGGGTTCATTGGCGAGATGATTAACCGCAACAGTTCGGATAGGAACAGATATCTCACGGACGAAACTATAGAGTAAACAACCTAGGCTAGCCCCATATAAGGAGGCAACAACCTAGGCTAGCCCGAAGAGAAATTAGATAGAATTTCGCCGACCGCAAAGGTCCGCCCGTCCGGCGTAAGGACGATGGCAGGCGGCTCTCATACGGCTCACACACGGATGAAAGCGGCCCCACGGTGGGGGGAATTTCATTCCCCAGATTCTCTGACAAGAGAACCCCCCACCCACCGCCCCAAAATCCAAAGCTAAAGCAGACATCCACCCGAAAAAACTTCCGCAAGAAGCCAAAGCGAAAAAAACAATATAGCAAGAGCGTAACCAAAAGAAAAGGTTACGCTCTCGCTCTATATATACCCCTAACACCTCTAAAAGAAGTAGCTCCTCCTCGGAGCCGCCAAGGGGTATCGCTTCGTGACGAAGTAGAAGCGGTGCCACTGTGGGGTGGCGGCACCGCTCTGTTTTGCTCGTTCCTTCGCAAAACAGCTAGCTCTACACAGCCTCTCAGCCTCTCAGCCTCTCAGCCTCTCAGCCTCTCAGCCTCTCAGCCTCTCAGCCTCTTAGCCTCTTAGTCTCTTAGTCTCTTAGTACTACTCAGCATTACTCAGCACTACGCTAACAAAACAGATAAGGGAGAAACTTCTAGATTTAGTGAAGTCTCTCCCTTATGTTGTTCTGGAATTAAGTGTGTTCTAGCTTTGGATTTTATGGCGGGGGGAGGGGGAAGATTCTCTTATCAGAGAATCTAGGGGAATAAAATTCCCCCCACCGCTAACCGCTCTCATCCGTGTGTGAGCCGTGTGTGAGCCGTGTGTGAGCCGTGTGTGAGCCGCCTGCCATCGCCCTCACGCCGGGCTGGCAGTCCTTCCCAGGACTTGGGTGCAGGGCTGCTAGCCTAGGTTGTTCTGCTTTTGTATTTACTACTCCTAACGAAGGGTTGCCTTAAGTATTAAAATATCCTCAGTCGGACGATCATAATAATCAGTCTCAACCGAAATAATCCTCTCAAGAACATCCATACCCTCCAAAATCTCCCCAAAAACCGTGTACTCGCCATCAAGAAATGGTATCCCCCCAACAGTCGTATAAGTCTCTATCTGCTCGTCAGTAAGCCCAAAAGGCACTTCCTTAAATTTAGGATTACCAAGGATGAAAAACTCCTTATGACGACTCTCAGCAACCTTCGCTGCCAATTCCGTAAGCTCCTCCAAACTATAAACCTTACCCTTCACAAAATAAAACTGAAAACAACTAGACTTCCGCTCAGGATTAGAATCATTACCACTACGAGCCGCCGCCAACACCCCCTTGCGGTGGATATGGTTAGGACGTATCTCATTTGGAATCAACTCCTCATTCTCCACATCACCATAAACAACCGAAGGCTCAGCATTCTTAGAAGTAGTATCACCCGACTGAATCACAAAATCCTCAATAACCCTATGGAAAATCACACTGTCATAATCCCCATCCGTAACACGCTTCATAAAGTTATCCCGATGCAAAGGCGTGTCATTATAAAGCTTAAGAGTTATAACACCAAGCGAAGTCTCAAGCGTAACAACCGAATCCTTAGGAGTCTGCGAACAAGCCGTCACAATGAACAATGCCACAACACTCAAAACAAGGCTACAAAAAATCTTTTTCATCTGGTTTATTGTTTTTAAAGTGAACTTATAGTCGAGCCAGTAGGTTCTTTACGTTATTCTCGATTCTCTCCTCGATATTATCCGTGTCAGCAGCAACAAACTTCTCGCCAACAATATTCTCGTAAAGCTCGATATATCTCTTAGAAACGCTCTCCACAAACTCATCAGTCAACTCAGGCATAACATCACCCTCTCTGCCCTGGAAATTATTCTCCATAAGCCACTCACGAAGAAACTCCTTACTAAGCTGTCTCTGCTGCTCGCCCTTTGCGAATAGTTCCTCATAACCCTCCTTGTAAAAATATCTAGAAGAGTCAGGCGTATGTATCTCGTCAATAAGGATAATCTCGTCGCCAATCTTACCAAACTCATACTTAGTGTCCACAAGGATAAGACCACGCTCAGATGCCATCTCTTGACCACGTGCAAAGAGCTTCAATGAGTATTCCTCCAATCGTGCATAATCCTTCTCGCTAACAATCCCCTGTGCCAAGATTTCCTCACGTGAGATATTCTGGTCGTGCAAACCTATCTCCGCCTTAGTCGTAGGAGTAAGGATAGGCTCAGCGAACTTCTGGTGCTCCTGCATACCATCTGGTATAACCACACCGCAAATCTCTCTAGCGCCGTTCTGATAATCCCTCCAAGAGCTGCCAGTCAAATATCCTCTAACAATCATCTCAACAGCGAAAGGCTCACATCTCTTACCTACTGTAACCTGTGGGTCAGGAGTAGCGATTTTCCAGTTCGGACAAATATCCTGGGTAGCATCAAGGAACTTCGATGCAATTTGGTTTAGTACCTGCCCCTTGTGCGGTATGCCCTTAGGCAGTACAACATCAAATGCCGAAACTCTATCGCTTACGACCATTGCAAGAATATCTTCTCCAATTGTATATACATCTCTTACCTTTCCGATATATGTATTTGTGTGACGAGGTAAATCAAGGCTTGTTTGTGTTAGTGCTTTCATAGTTTATTATAAGATATAGATTTTATATTATTTCTTCCCCGAAGAATAAACTCGGTATATTTTCCCGTGCAAAGTTATTAAAAATATCGGGATTTGAAAGGCATAAAATAGCTCAAAAAATAATAGCGACAAAGTAAAGCCTTTTTACGCCTCTGCTTTGCCGCTATATACACTTCCTTAGGAGGTAGAGAGCATCATTCTCTCTTGTGTTTATTTACCCCAGAGCTGAGCTATATTTATGATAACCTCCACACTCTTGTGCATTGTATTTAAAGAACAGTACTCAAAGCGTGAGTGGAAATTCATACCCCCAGTAAAAAGGTTAGGACAAGGAAGACCCATAAACGAAAGACGTGCGCCATCAGTACCGCCACGAATTGGGCGGATAATAGGCTCTACATCTGCCATTTTCATAGCCTCGACCGCTTTTGCGATAATTTCAGGATGTGGCTCGACCATCTTTTTCATATTGTAGTACTGGTCTTTAAGGATTAGCGTAACGACCCCTTCGCCATACTTTTTATTAAGGAGTTCCACACAGCTCGTTATCCAACTCTTTTTCTCCTCGAACTTCTCAGTGTCGTGGTCACGGATGATATAGCTAAGCTCTGCACCCTCGACAGTGCCCGAGATAGAAACAGGATGATAAAAACCCTCATAACCTTCGGTGTGTTGTGGACGCTCGGTCGCTGGCATCATAGAGTGTAGCTCTGTGGCAATCTCAATGGCGTTCAACATCTTGTTCTTAGCGTAGCCAGGGTGTACATTAAAGCCTTTGACTATAACCTTAGCACTTGCGCCATTGAAGTTTTCATACTCCATCTCGCCTTCGATACCGCCATCTACCGTATAGGCGAAATCTGCCCCAAAGCTAGCCACATCGAAGAAGTCGACACCTCTACCAATCTCCTCGTCGGGAGTAAAACCGATACGGATTTTAGGGTGCTTCACCTCTGGGTGATTTAGAAGATACTCGGCAGCTGTCATAATCTCCGCTACGCCTGCTTTGTTATCCGCTCCAAGTAGCGTAGTGCCGTCGGTATGAATAAGCGTGTGACCTATAAACTCGCTAAGTTCTGGATAGTCACTCACCTTCATAGTCCACTCGTCGTTTAGCTTAATATCACTACCGTCGTAGTTCTCGATAAACTGAGGCTTTACGTCCTTACCACTCATATCGGGAGCTGTATCTACGTGCGATATAAAACCTACCACAGGGCAGCCTTCCATACCCTCAGAGGCAGGAATCGTGCCCATAGTATAGCCATACTTATCGGTTGTGACATCGCTCAGCCCGATTTGGCGCATCTCCTCTGCTAGATAATTGAGAAGCACGAGTTGTTTATCTGTCGAAGGGAAGCTCTCGCTGCTCTCGTCACTTTGGGTGTCGAACGACACGTATTTTAGAAATCTCTCTTTAAGTTCCATAATCTTTATATGTTTTTTAAAGGGGAGTTACATTATGCTCCCCTTTTTGTATGAATATTCTAGTTTTCTTTCTTAGCTTTTAGTGTGTGCGCAGCGAAGTAAACGATAATAGCGATATACATAATAAGAGCCAAGAACTCAGAGCTACTGCTACCTGCCCACTCGCTAAATGTCCACTCAGCACCCGTAAACTTAATAATAGCACTCACAACGCCCATAAGTGCGCCACCTGCGATAAAGCCCGAAGCGATAAGAGTACCACGGTCGAGACGTGCTTTATTAAGGTCTTTATCCTTAGAGCGAGTAGTTACATACCAGCTGATAAGTCCACCGACTACTAGAGGAGCGTTAAGCTCCATTGGGATAAACATACCCAGAGCGAACGCAAGTGCAGGCACACCGATAAGGGTAAGGACAAGAGCTAACATAGCTCCACAAAAGTACAAAATCCACGGAGAGTCTCCGCCCGACATAAGCGGACGAATAACCTCAGCCATAGCATTAGCTTGTGGAGCGGCTAGTGCACCGTCAGTAAAGCCGTAGGTCTTGTTTAGAATCATAATAACACCGCCCACAGTTGCAGCCGACACGAATGTGCCGATAAATTTCCACGCCTCTTGTTTCTTAGGAGTCGTACCTATCCAATAACCAATCTTTAGGTCAGTAATAAAGCCACCAGCCATTGACAGGGCAGTACAAACAACGCCCCCTATGATTAGCGCAGCTGTCATACCTGCAGTGCCACTAAGCCCTACGCTCACAAGTATAAGCGAGCTAAGGATAAGCGTCATAAGGGTCATACCCGAAACAGGGTTAGAGCCTACAATCGCAATAGCATTCGCTGCCACAGTCGTAAACAAGAACGATATTATAAAGACGATAAGAAGAGCCGTTATAGACTGCACGAAGTTACCCAAGAGTCCGAACTGGAAGAAGATAAATACAGATAGAAGCACCGACACTAGTAGTATCATAATGAGTTTCATATTTATATCCTTTTGTGTGCGACTATCATTCTTTGCGCCACCTTTTTTACCTTTGAATTCAGAGACTGCTAGCCCTGCTGCTTGTTTAATGATACCTCCTTGACGGATGATACCTATAAGCCCTGCCATAGCGATAGCACCGATACCTAGAGGTTTGCCATATTTTGAGAATATTTCCACTGCACTCATAGCTGCTGCTTCGGGCGAAGCGTAGCCTATAAGCGGCACTACTAAGAACCACACTAGACACGAGCCAGCAGTAATAATCATAGCGTATTTAAGACCTATGATGTAGCCCATACCTAGCACCGCAGCACTGGTGTTCACACCGAACACAACCTTATATTTTTCGGCAATAGAGCTACCCCAGCTAGTCATCGTCGTAGAGATACTCTCCGCCCACGCTCCGAATGTGCCGACCATAAAGTCGTACGCACCACCTACAAGCCCAGAGATAGCTAGAACAATAGCTTGCGAGCCGCCTTTTTCGCCCGACACTAGCACTTCTGTTGTAGCGGTAGCTTCGGGGAATGGGTATTTCCCGTGCATATCCTTGACGAAGTATTTACGGAATGGAATAATTAGAAGAATACCGAGCATTCCGCCAAAGAGTGACGAAAGGAAGACTTGATAGAATTCAGCCTCTAGCCCTAGAATATATAGCGCAGGGAGTGTAAAGATAGCACCAGCTACTACACAGCCTGAGCAGGCACCTATTGACTGAATGATTACGTTTTGTCCCAGCATTCCTTTTTTGCCCATTGCGCTACTCATACCTATTGCGATAATAGCGATAGGGATAGCTGCTTCGAAGACTTGTCCTACCTTTAGCCCCAGGTATGCGGCAGCGGCAGAGAAGAGGATAGCCATTACGATACCCATACCTACTGAGTAGGGGGTTACTTCTTTTGGTTTAGTTTTGTCGGCTAGAATAGGTTTGTATTCTTCGCCTGGTTTTAGCTCACGGTATGCGTTTTCGGGTAGTGAGTTAAGGTTTTGTTGCTCATTCATACTTTTTTTAGATATTTAGATTAACTATTATAATTCGGTTGGGAATATAACTATAGGGAACTTCTAAAAACTGGACTTTAATGCTTTTTGATTCTAAGACTTCATCTTCGAATTTTTTAAAATGCACCGTAGGAACCCCTACGCTCGCATTCTAAAAAATCCAAATCTAAAGCCTTATAATCAAAAATCAAAATAAAGCCAGTTATTAGAACTCCCCTACAAATATACACAATAATATAGATATAAATAACACACGAGTAGAAAAAAATAGATTTTATAATTTATGATTTGTTTTTGTGGAATCTTATCTATAACTTTGTGGGAGAGTAAATTATGGGAAGTTCTATAAATTTCCCTAATATTATATAGAGAGACCCTTTCTGGGTTATTATTATTCATTAAAAAAAACGTTATTATTATGAGTAAGAGATTAATTAAGAGCATAGCATTAGGCGTTCTGATGCTTGTATTGTTTCCTATTAGTGCGTCAGCGCAGCGCACTGGAGTTGTAAACGAGGTAGCATTTTCTCACGATGGAGAGACTTTAACGATTTATGTCGATTTTGAGACCTATAACTGTCTGAATGACAATGTTAGTTTAGTGGCATATTTTTACAACACTCAGGGAGTGCCTTTGAAGGATTTCAATGGTCAGTATTGCAGTGGTGACGGTCAGGTATCTGCTCAGGCAAATATTACTCCTGGATACGTGAGCACTGAGTTTGATGATGTAGAGATAGACATTCCAGTGTCTGAGTTGCATTTGCCTAATGGCACGAACTATATAATGTTCACTGTACGATTGTATGCTGGTGGGGCATTTATCAGCAACAATGAGGGGCAGTACAACTTAACAGTAACAATAAATTAATGATTAGTGATTAATCATTAATATTTAGGGGGGCTTTTGCCCCCTTTTTTTTAGGTATTAGGTTTTAGGTGTTAGGTTGTAGGGGTTAGATTGCAGAAGAACCACAGCAGTGACCCCTACAACCTAACGTCTAATACCTAACATCTAACCCCTACAACCTAAAACCTAAAACCTAAAACGGGACAAGCGATAATTATAGTGGAATAAGTATCTGTTATTATTTGTTCTGTTTCTATATTTTCCTAGGCTTTTCGGCACTGCAACCGTGTCTCGGGAGAGACCGCCAGCCCGGCGTTAGGGCGATGGCAGGCGGCTTTCACACGGATGAAAAACGGATGAAAAACGGATGAGAAACGGATGAAAAACGGATGAGAGGCTGTGTAGAGCTAGCGGGGGGTTGGTGTCAGAATGACACCAAAAAAGGAATCGAAGATTCCGCAGACACCAACCCCCAAAAACCGAACCTCAAAAT
>JAWXTN010000059.1:0-9425 GCA_044433515.1 Rikenellaceae bacterium
GTATCGCACTACTACCACCTCACACCCCAAGCTTCGCCCTGCGTGAATTACTACCCGACAAATGGCAAGCCCAATAGCTCACATCACTGTCAATGCATCATCGTGGAGACGGTTACGTTGAGGTGGTCAATATGTATAAAATAGAATCAAATATAATCAGATACAATATTGGATTTGCTTTTGATACCAAAGAAGCCGTTAGAATTACGAGAGATGTGATGAGGCAAAAGGAGAGTAATTTGGTTAGGGAATTTGATGAAATTTTTAGTGAAGACGACTTTAAAACTATTGGGGATTAAACGGGAATTCCCTAATGGGGGTCTCTAAGAATTATATAAATTTGTACACAAGAAAAATGAAAATATATACTATTATGAAATTTAAGAGTCTTTTTATTATCTTGGTTTCTTTGCTTTTTAGCTCTGAGCTATTGCACGCCCAAGAAATCCATAAGGTAAGAAATGTTGTTGGCAGATGGGAAGTCAGCTCAGAAATTACACCGAAACAAGCTGAAGAGCGTGCAATTATGGAGGCAAAAAAGGAGGCGTTGCGTAGAGCAGGTGTGGTAGAAAATGTTTGGAGCCTTTTTGGGCAAGTAGCCCAAGACAATAACACTAACTTTTTTGAGTCAACCAACCAACTAAGTGCTGTGTCAATAAATGGTATGGTGCGTATTACCAAACAAAAGATAACAAGAGAGTATGATAAAAAACGCGAGGTGATGTTTGTTGTTGCTACGATTAGTTGTGATGTCATCGAAGATGATACAAAAGTAGACCCCGAATTTGCAATTGAGGTCAGCAAGATAAATGCAGTGATTAAAAATAACGAACCACTTAGCTTTAAAGTTAAAATACATAATCGAACAGCGCACCTTAAAATATTCTGGTTTGATGACGATAAAGGCGATTTACTCTTCCCGAATTCTATTGAGGTTAATGATTTATTGCAAGCCGATACGGAGTATAGTTTCCCGATAAACAAAACCATAGACTACCTTGTCTATAAAGATTCTAACTCTGGAGGTGTCGTACACAAAAATAACTTGCTGTTTGTTGCCACCGTTAGCTCTATTCCATACACTGGTGAAATGAATTTTAAAAGTGTAATTGAGTGGGCATATCGAATACCTGTATCCGAAAGGGTGACAGAACATAAATTCTTCCTTGTTGAATAAAACTAACAAATAACCATTTAAAACCCAAATATTATGAGAAAAAAACTCTTACTATTTATTTCACTACTTGCATTTATCGCATCTACTCCAACTTTTGGGCAACTATCCTATATCTCAAGTTTGCTGATGCCTAATGTAATCAAAAGCTCCGATAACGCAAGTTTCAGATTTGCATACCTAGGAGATTGCGATTCTCTTTTTGCATACCGTGCCGCTCCTCTAGGTTATCATAATAAAGCCAAAGAGATATGTATTAACCCAGCTGCTAGTTATATTGCGTCTGTTGATGAAAAAATGAGATATTATTTTTGGAGATACAATAAAGCAGAAGATTTCACGGTATCTATTAAACCAACTAGTGATGAACGTCGTGCTAAAGTTAGTCATAGCTCTATGTGTTTCAGTCCAGATGCAAGATTCTTTGCAACATCACAATCTGACGGCAAAATCAAAATATATAGCACTAAAGATATTAACTCGAAAGCAAGAAAAGTCCTACCGACTGCCTTTTTTGATGCAGGAGCAGCTGTTGAAAATCTGGCAATCAGTCCCAACCTTTATTTTATTGTGGGCATTGTGAACAATAAGCTGATGGTGTGGAATTTTGAGACACATAAAGTCGTTAAGGAAATTCTTTTTTCAAGCGAGGTGACTGGTTGTGCATTCAGCAGCGATGGTTCTCAAATAGCAATCACCGAAAAGGATGGTAAAATTGTAATCTATGATTCAAGGGTATGGGAGTTGCTTCAAGTGATCGAAGTAGAAGATGCAGAACTTAAGGCTCCATTCTTTAATCACGACAATAAATATCTCAGCTTCGTGAAGAATGATATCTCCGTTGAGATAATTAATCTTAAGAACCTTAAGTTGGTTATATCTATCGAAGAACCTACGGAAGTTTTGTCTGCTCGTTTTGTTGAAAACTCTAGTATGCAAAAGCTTTTCTTATGTGTTGTACACAGAAGAGGTTTTGAATTCTTTGATGCAAATGGGCTCGACCCACTATATGGCAAAATTCTTAAATCGGAGGTTGACAACCTAATGAATGAGTGGTCGCAAATGGCAGAGGGTGAGTCATTTGAAGATTTTAAGATACGTACAAGTGAAGAGAATAGAACAGCTCAGATGCAGCTTTTCTCGCAAGAAGTAGCAACTAATCTGGCAGGTGATAGACTTTCAATGGCTAACCCATTTGTGGGTGATTATGATGCCCAAACAGGTATGCTAGGTGTGTCGCTTGGTGACGAGTTAGGAACAATTGAGTTAGGAATGAGCAAGAATGATGCTAGTGAGCTGGCAGAGGGTAAGATGTCGTTCAGCAATGCGGTTTTCACATTGAATGACAGTGACGAATTTGAACTTGTCTATGTTGAAGTTCTTAATGAAACTACTGGTAAGACTTACATCTACGATAATATCGGTCGTACAACTATGGTCGCTATGGAAAGTGAAATGGACTTTGTGCCAATCGAGCTTATAGAGCAAGTTAAGCAAGAGGAAGTGGTGCTTGAAAGTATTAAAGAAGAAGTTGTTAACAGAAATAAAGAAGATAAACTCCTTACAGACAAGACCGAAATTAATGTTAAAACAGAGGTGGTGCCAGACGTGAATGCTGATGGAGAAAAGATTCTTAACTACAAAATTTCTTATGATTACAAAGTAGAAAAAGAGTACTCCACAACAGAAGACTTCCCTTCGGGTGGATATATCATTGAAAAATCGCCAGCTGCTATGGCAATGGTTGGAATCATTAAACAAGCATTTGATAACGATTTTGCTAAATATCTTCAAGAGGGTAAACGTGTGAAGGTAACTATTACTGGTTCGGCAGATGCTTCACCTATCCGTGGTAAACTATATTACAGCGGTGCTTATGGTGAGTTCGAAGATGAGCCATACTATTCAAATAAAGAACTCAATAGCCTTACGCTTACCAAAAAATCAGGTATTACAACAAATGACCACTTGGCGTTTGTGCGTGGACAGGGACTTAGAGATGCTATTGAAAAACAAATACCTTCGCTTGCATCAACTCGTACTCAATTCCAGATTAATGTTGAGGTTTCTGACAAAGTAGGTGCAGAGCATAGGCGTATCTCCGTTGAATTTGTTGTTGTAGATGCTTTCGAACAGTAAGAGATTCCCTTTAAAAGTCGATGAAGAAAATGAAAAAGAAATATTTTTTAACCCTACTTGCACTTATAGTAGTGCAGGTAGGTAAAATTAATGCACAGGAGAATGTAGATGCTCTTTTTTCTAGGGCTGCTCAACAGTATAGTTTGTTTGAGAGCGAGAGAGATTCGGGGGGGGCAAAATCTATGATGTACGATAATTTGTATTCGGCGTACAGTAGTTATGAAAAGATTCTTAAGAGCGATGCTGCAAAAAAATATGCTGATCAAATTGCTCAAAAATTGAAAGTTATATATCCTAACTTGCTTGCAGGTGGTGTCTATTTCTCTGAGCAGCACAACAATGCTAAAGCTCTGAATTTTGTTTCTGCCTATATTGACATACCAAAGTTGCCTGTATTTAGGAGTGACTATCTTCAACGGGATGAGCGATATGCTAAGATTCTGCATTATGCTGGTGTGACTGCCTATAATCTAGGTAAATATGACGATGCTATAATTTATTTCCAAGAGTTTCTCGGAACGGGCTCTGAGGAGAGTCTTAAGGATATTTACGTTTATCTTAATATGATATATGCTGCTAAAGAAAACTATGTTGCACAAGAACAAATCCTGAAACAAGCAATTGTTAAATTCCCAGTTTCTGTGGATTTCCTTTATAGCCTAGTTAATGTTTATATTTCCACAAAGAATATGACAAATCTACTTGCTACCATTGATAAAATTACGGCAATTGATCCTAATGATATGAAGATTCTTCCTATCAAAGCTAGGATGATGGAAAGTCAAGGGCGCAATCGTGAGGCGCTAGATGTGTATAAACGAATTTATGCAATTTCTCCTTCTGCGGAAGTTTATGCGGGTATAGCGCGTACCAACTATAATATAGCATCCGATATTGTTAATTCAGCAAATAATATTGCTGACAATACAGAGTATGCCATTAAAAAGCAGGAGGCTATGCCATATCTGCGTGACGCTAGAGATCAATTCACCGACATACTACAACAAAACCCGACCTCGAAGCAATTTATGGTAGGTATGGTAGGCATATATGCCAATATGGATATGACAGATGAGGCAACTGTTCTTAACTCAATTATTGAGGAGGGTGGTGACTACTCAATGTTCAACGCTAGGCTTTTGGCATACAATAAGACTAAAAGGGCTATGGGTAATCAAAACTCAAGCGTTGGTAATAATGATACACCAGTCCCTACTGCACCTGCACGACTTAAAACAACACTAAAAACAATCGAAGATGATAATGATAATAACTTAATAGATGCAGGAGAAACTATTGCCTTTACATTTGATGTTACGAATGATGGTCGTGGTGAAGCGTATAATCTTCGTATTAGGCTAGCTGAAGATAAGGGGTTAGACCGTTTCTTGGATGGACCTCGTGAGATTGATGGCGGTCATCTTATGCCAGGTGAAACAAAAACTTATACACTTCGTTATATTGTGGATAAGAATATCCCAACAGAACTTGCTAAGTTTAATTTCTATGTCTTCGAGGGTAATGGTTTTGATGCCGATCCTGCTGAACTGGTAATTAATACTCAAGAGTATGAAATGCCAAGATTGGTGCTTTCGGATTACCAATTTTTTGCAGGTAAGGGCTCGGCAATTTCTCTGGGCGACGATGGCAAACTGTCGGTAGTAGTGCAAAACAGAGGAGCTGTTGCCGCTACGAACGTAAGGGTTGCTTTCCAACTGCCTGAAAATGTTTTTGCTCAGGATGTTTCGGAGCGTGTTATTGATACACTCGCAGCGGGTGATGCAATTAAACTTGATTATAGTTTTGTGGTAAACAAGCGTTTTGATAAGGACTCAATTGCTGTGCTGTTTAGCGCAGAGGAGTCTTTACGGATAAGCTTCGTTAATGAAGCCTTGAAAGTGAAAGTTGGTGAGTATCTGAGTGCATCTTCATCGATGAGGGTTGAAGGTGACATTACACGCCGTAAGGTTGATCTTAATGAAATTAAATTAAGTTATAGAAGTGAGCTGCTTAACAATGTGCCTATTGGTATTCAAAAGCCTAATCGTTATGCTCTAATTATAGGCAATGAAGACTATTCTATGACAGGTGCTAATGCTGAAATAAATGTTCCTTATGCTATTAATGATGCCATTGTTTTTAAGGAGTATTGCTTGCGTACATTTGGTATTCCAGAAGATCATATTAAACTTATCCCTAATGCGACTGCTGGTATGATGCACGAACAGTTAGATTGGCTGGTGAACATAGCGGCAAGTAACCCAGATGCAGAATTATTCTTCTACTATTCTGGTCACGGGAACAATGACGAAAAGACAAAAGTACCATATCTAATTCCCGTCGATATCACAGGTCGTAATATACGCTTAGGTATAGCCTTGGATGATCTTTACGCAAAATTGGCGACCAACTATGTTCGGGGTGCTTATGTTTTTCTTGATGCTTGTTTTAGTGGTGGTTATAAATCTTCAGCTCCACTCATCGCTCAAAAGGGTGTGCGTGTAGCCCCTAAATCAGGTGTACCGCAAGGTAATACCATTGTTATTAGCTCTAGTAGTGGTGACCAGACTTCAAGTGTTTACGACGATAAGAAACACGGCTATTATACATACTTCTTGATTAAGGCAATTCAAGATGCAGATGGCGATTTAACGATGGCAGAACTTATCGACCGCACAACAGTAGGTGTTAAGAAAGCAACAGCTATACTTGGCAAACCGCAAGATCCAGGATATATGGTTTCACCTGCAATGGGTGATGACTGGCAGTTATTAAGACTAAAAGACTAGCAAAAAAGGGGGGGCGGTTAACAAGGCGATATACCTCCCCCCCCCTAACATCTAATACCTACAACCTAACACCTGCTTAAGTTATTTTAGTTATAGTTTGTGTTATTGGCTAAAATTGTGTACCTTTGTCGGCTTACCTCGGGATGAGAATATTACTTCCCCTTTAAATAAATTTGATGAATAACAACAACTTCCAACATTTAGGATTAGACGAAAGATTGCTAGAGGCAATCACAAAAAAAGGTTTCGAAAAACCATCAGAAATTCAATCGCTTACAATTCCATTTGCACTGAGCTCTACACAAGACTTTATTGCCCAAGCACAAACTGGTACTGGCAAAACAGCAGCTTTTGGTCTGCCTATTCTCCAGATATTATCCCCTCAAAGAACAATTCCTCAGGCACTTATCCTTGTGCCTACTCGTGAACTAGCTCTGCAAGTCACACAAGAGTTGCAGTCATTTAATTATGACGAACTATCTATTACACCCATCTACGGAGGTGCTTCAATCGAGGAGCAGCTGCGCAGGCTTAAGAAAGGTGCAGATATTGTAGTAGGTACGCCTGGACGTATTCTAGACCATATCAAACGCAAGACACTAAATCTTAGCGAACTAAAATTCTTGGTGCTTGACGAGGCCGACGAAATGCTAAATATGGGCTTTATCGAAGATATTGAGCTTATTATGGCTGAGATGCCAGAAACTAAGCGTACGATGCTCTTTTCGGCTACAATGCCAGAGAGAATCAGATCGCTAGTGCACCTATATATGAGTGAACCAGAAACCCTTAAGGTCGAGGCTCAACATCTCACTACTGATTTGACAAACCAAATTTACTTCGAGGTAAGAGAGAGCGATAAGTTCGAAGCTCTTACTCGTATTATAGACGTTGAGGCTGATTTCTATGGTATCGTCTTTTCGAGGACAAAGGTCGGCGTTGACGAGATAGTTCATAAACTAAACCAAAGAGGATATTCTGCCGAAGGTCTGCACGGAGATATTTCGCAGGCGCAGCGTGAAAAAATCCTTCACAAATTTAAACAAAAGCTCTCTAACGTCCTAGTGGCTACTGACGTGGCTGCTCGTGGTATTGATATTAATAACCTCACGCACGTGGTGAACTACTCTCTGCCTCAAGATAACGAAAGTTATGTTCACCGTATCGGGCGTACTGGCCGTGCTGGTAATGAGGGTACTGCTATTACCTTTATCTCACCTTCGGAGGCTCGTCAATTTGGCTTTTTGAAGAAAAAATTAAAGGCTGAAATTACAAAGGAGCAAATCCCTAGTTCGGCAGATGTGGTGTCGGTTAAAAGAACTAGAATCAAGGACGAGCTCGAAGAAATCATAGCTTCGGAAAACTATTCAGAATCGCTGCCTATGGCGTTTGATTTGCTCGGTACGCACGACCCTGAAATCGCACTTGCGGCTCTTTTACGTCTTGCTTTTAAAAATGAGCTGAGCGAGAGTAATTATCCAGAAATTCGCTCAATCAGCGTTGATAAGAAGGGAAAGGCTCGTATCTTTATCGCACTGGGAAGCGATGACGGGTTTAATCCTCGTGGTATTGTTAAACTCCTAAAGAGTGAGTGCAGACTATCTGATCACGATATTGACGATATCTCGGTTATGGATAGCTATACATTTGCCACAGTGCCATACTCACAGGCTAATAACGTTGTTAAGGCTCTTAATGCTTCGGCTGATGGTGCGAAGATTGCAGAAATTACTAAAGAATCAAAAAGCGATAGCGGTAAAAAAGGTAGAAAATCTGGTGGTAAAAAATACGATGCAGCAGAGGGTGGCTCTTCTCGTAGAGAGAGGGCTCGTAGCCGTGATGGTAAAGGTAAATCGGTGACACGTCGTACAGATAAGAGTCGTGGACGTGATGTAGGTTTCCCACTCGCCGAAGAAGATAAGAGACGTAGGGGCGGTAGAAAAGGCTCTGGACGTAACTCTTCTTCTCGTGGACGTAGGAGATAGACTGTACAATTATTAGAAGTCCCCTTATAAAAACGTAGAATTATGAATTACAAATTGCTTCTTGTTCTGGCTCTGGCTCTGGCTCTGGTGGGCTGCGGTTCTAAATCCTTTACTGTAAAGGGGAATATCGAAGGGCTAAAGACTAATTCGGTAAAGCTATGTTATAGCGATGGCGTAAGTGTCTTTAAGATTGATTCGGTTGCTTGTCATAACGGGCAGTTCGAATTCGTTGGGGCAGTGGATTATCCTGTTATGGCTTCGCTTAACGATAGCGAGGATAGGACTATTACTATGTTTTTTCTCGAAAACTCTGATATCTCAATTGAAGGAAAGAGTCAGAATATGAGAAATCTGAGCATAGCGGGTAGCCATACCAATGATTTGAATGATACGCTTAAGCACCGTTCGAAAGGTATTACACAACTCGATGACTATCTCAACCTTGCCAAGGGGTTTGTTCGTGAGAACCCTTCTAGTGTTGTTTCTGCTTATGCTCTCGATTGTTCTATTTCTCGTTTTATGGATGAGGGGGAGCTTTCCGAGTATTTGGGAATTTTAGATAGTGAGCTTCATTCTACTTTCTATGTGCAGAACCTTCAAAGGCTTCTCTCTACACTTAAGCGTACTGCGGTTGGGCAGCCTTATATGGATTTTAGTTCTCCAAGTTTTGAGGGCGACACTCTCTCTTTGGCTTCTTTCGTGCGAGATGATAGCTGGGTCTATCTGAGCTTCTGGGCTGGCTGGAATGGGGTTTCTCGTAGAGAAATGCAGGTGCTAAAACCGCTCTATGCTGCCTATAAGGATAAAGGGCTTAAGGTTATTTGCTATTCTCTAGATGCAGTAAAGCAGGAATGGGAACAGGCTATTGTAGAAGTTGGAGTGGAAAATTTTATTCATATCTCTGACCTTAAGGTTTGGGAGTCGCAGCCTCTTGCGCTTTATGGTGTGAGTATGATTCCTGCTAATTTCTTGATTAGCCCTGAGGGCGTTATCGCTGCTAAGAATTTGAGTGGCGACGAGCTAATCGGCTTTTTGGAAACGAATCTCTAGAGCGGTAGGTTTTAGGTATTAGCTTGTAGGTTTTAGGGGTTTGAGACTTAGGGGAGAGCCACAGTAAAACAAATTATATAGCGAGAGTGTAACCAGAAGAAAAGGTTGCGCTCTCGCTGTTTATATGTCCTCGTGAGCTCTTGATAAATGCTTCTGGACAACCTGTCAGTAACCGTCTCCGCGATGACGTATTGACAGAAGTTTGGCAGGGTTGTACCTTTGTCGGAAAAAACGATTTAAGGTTATGGCAATGATTTTTGATATTGAAGAGCAGGCGCGATTTTACTG
>JAWXTN010000060.1:0-9066 GCA_044433515.1 Rikenellaceae bacterium
TAAATAATTTTAAAGAACCAAAGAAAATCGTATCTTTTTTTATTTTATCTTCCCTCAAACCTTTCTCTTTCCCTTTAGATAAAGGGATTTCTATACCTAAAAAATATTTTTACTTCTACACATTTGGTTATAATTATTAAGTTTACTACCTTTGTACATAGGGGAGAGGGGCTTAAGTGTGTTTGTCATAATACCGCTGCACCATAAGTTTCCCCAAAAAAATGCGTGAAAAAAGAAAACTAACAAAATATAAACTTTAAAGACTAACAAATTTTATGAGACACTATTGCCTGAAGACTTTAGTAGTATTCATCCTGACCCTGATGCTCACTCCTACACTGAGTGCGCAGGTGCGTCAAGAGAAATCATCCAAAAAAATCGAAAGCCAAAAGTACGAAGTCATCGACATCGTGCTTAACGCTAAGCTCAAAACCGACACGCCATTCGAAGTAGAACTAACAGCCGACTTCGTAAAGCCTAGTGGCGAGACACAATCTATCCCCGCATTCTACAATGGTGACGGCAACTGGGTTATCAGATTCTCAGCCGACGAGCCAGGAGTATGGAACTACACCACAACGAGCGACGAGAAGGCTCTATCAGCAAAGAAAGGCACTGTAACAGTTAGCCCAGAGCCATATAAGAACCATAAAGGTGCTGTGGGCATTAATAAAGAAAACCCTCAGAAATTCTCACACCATAACGGTGACGACTATTTTATGATGGGCTTCGAGTGTGACTTCCTATACGCCCTAAACTATCATAACGAAACCGATACGCCTGAACTAGACGCTATGCTAGACGAAGTGCAGCGCAATCGGTTCAATTATATGGTTATGAATGTCTATGGCTACGATATCAAATGGGAGCAGGAGGAGAGACTTAAAGAAATCCCTCAGTATATGTTCGGTGGCAAAGAGGATATGTTCCCTTTTTTGGGCTCGAACTCAGAGCCAGATTATAGTGCGCTAAATGTAGAGTTCTTCAAAAAGCTAGACCGTGTTATCACAAAGCTAGGCGATAGAGATATCGTGGCGCACCTAATGATTTACGTATGGAGCAAAAAAGTGGCGTGGCCAGAGCTAGATAGTCCAGAGGGTAACCGCTACTTCGACTACGTTGTGAAAAGGTATCAAGCGTTCCCGAACCTCGTGTGGGATATCTCGAAAGAGGCTATGGGATATAACCGTGTGGGTATGGACTTTATAACCGAAAGAATCGAGAGAGTCCGCAAACTGGACTCATACAAAAGACTCCTTACTGTGCACGACTTTAGATACTGCAACGCTCATCCCGAAAATGTCGATATTATCGTTAAACAAGACTGGGACTTGCAGTACTATCCAAATATGCTCAGACTTCACGAAAAATATACCGATAAACCTAGCGTGAATATCGAGCACGGAGGCTACGAGATGGCAGACTACGTAATCTATGGCAATGGCAACTACTACGATGCAGGAGCGTGTCTAAGAAGAAACTACGAGGCTATCTTCGCAGGGGCGTATGCTACCCACTATTGGGAAGGCGTGTCGTGGAACATTATAATTTACGACTGGTTCAAAGAGGGCGTTTCGAAATATACCCCTAAACTGGAGTACTACAAATATATGAGCGAGTTCTTCGAGAAATATCCTTACTCTAAACTTACGCCTGCTCCAAAGTTTAATAGCAGCGGCTACTGCCTAACCGATGGCGAGGGTCTCTATGTCTACTACCTGCCAAAGGATAGCCGTAAGGCTGAGGTGTGGAAACTTAGAGATGTGTCACGTGGCTCACTTACATACTGCTGGTTTAATACCCATACGGGCGAGTTTACACCAGAAGTTACAGTAGAGAGCTTTGCTGACTTCTCGATGCCTGCCTCACCGTGGTTCTTAGAGAGCGAAGCTATCTTTGTAGTCAAAACAACCCCTAAAAAGAGCGAAGCCGAAGTGAAACCACGTGTGGTTATCACAACCGATATTAACATTGACAAGGGCGACCCAGACGACAGACAGTCAATGGCGCACTTGTTCCTATATGCAGACGAGTTAGATATCCGTGCAATAATTATCGACAGACCTAACGCCGAAGGTGTGGAGGCTACCGAGCTTGTAATAGACGCTTATCGCAAAGACTACTTTACAGAGGCGTATAACTTCATTCAAATGAAATACCCACATCCAGACTCTCTCTCAAAGCTAATCTATACACACCAGGAGGCAGCCGAGAAGGGAATCATCGGCAAGATTGCAGACGAGGGCGAAGACCCACTATATATTGCAGTGTGGGGACACGTAGCAGCAGTGCGCACAGCACTAGAGGCTCGCCCAGAACTCGTGAATAAACTCAGAATTATGACAATAGGCACAGAATTTAAAAGTCCTTTTGACTCGGAGGAGTGCGGTGTGAGAAACTGGAACGACACGGACGGACACCGTGAGGCTCTCTTTAATGACGAGAGGTTTGCTTCGATTTGGTGGCTAGAGAATAACTGGGGCTACAATGGTATGTTCGAGGGTACGAGACCTACCGAATTTATGATAACGCTCCAAAACTATGGCGCACTGGGTCAGCATATCACAGATGCCTGCTGGTCGAGAGATTGGGCGCACTACTTTAGAGTGGGCGACACCCCTACGATTATGTATCTAGTGGATAACAACAATTTGGATAATCCTCTAGAGTATAACCTTGGGGGCTACTTCGTGAAGCCATATCCAGAGGCTCATCCAAACTACTACATTGACGCAGCTCCAAATTCGACGTGGAACTACTCAGACCCTTGCAGCTCGTGGTCTGAGGCTAAAGCCGAAGTCGAGGCTCGCTCAGCTCAAATGACCCTTCGTCGTGACGTTATGTACGACGATATGCTCAAAAAGCTCCAAAGACTCTATCTGAAGTAATAGGGGCGTAACACTTTGTAGGCATACCCTTGCAGGGTTATGCCTTGTGATATTCGTAGGACTCTAGATATGCTCTAGGGTGCAAATGTGTCCTATGATATGTAGTCCCTATGAAATAAATACGCTATAAAACAACAAACTAACAAATTTTAATCACCGTTTTCTTGAGCGTAGGGGAAAGAGCTCCTGAAGAATGTCTCTGCCCTATATCTCGAAAACAAAGAACAAAGAAAAGAAATGAAGTATAGAAAATTTTTGCTGCTAGCGGCATTTGCGCTGCTCTTTACAGCTTGTGACACATCCTCAGAGATAGAAGATCCAAACGAAGATCCACAAGAAGACCCTAATGATAATCCAAACGATGAGCCAGACGATGCGGTGACCTCAATTCTGAAGATTGTAGCCACTACACCAGAGATACCCTCTGAGGGAGTGCCTGCGAGTGGCGAGAGTTATAGCGTGAGCGTTGAGGCTAATGTGCCGTGGGGTATAACTTCAATGAGCGATGGGGTCTCGGCAACGCTTAGTATCGACACCGATACGACCCTTGTGGTGGAGGTGTTAGAGAGTAGCTATACAGTCGATAGAGAAATTTCGGTTGTTATCACAACTACAAATGGAGATGTTACGACAGAGTGGAAAGCCACACAGCAGGGGGTAGAAGCCCCAGAGTCGACATCGAAGCCTCGACTAATTGTCTCGACAGATATAAACATAGACAACGGTGACCCAGACGATAGACAGTCAATGGCGCACCTATTCTATTATGCTACGATGTTCGACCTCAAAGCGATTATTATCGACTGGCCAGGGGGCTATGGCGTTGAGGCTACGCAGCTCGTTATCGACGCATATAGAACGGACTACTTCACAGAGGGGTATAAGTTTGTAGAAATGGGGTATCCTCACCCCGATGATTTGGAAATGCTCGTTTATACGGCATCGGAGGCATCTACTCTAGGGCTTATAGGCTCGATTGCAGATGAGAGCGACGAGCCGCTATATATCGCAGCGTGGGGCACTATCAGCGCAGCCTATACAGCACTGACCGCTCGCCCAGAGCTTGTCGACAAAGTACGCCTAATGACCATAGGTACGGAGATGAAGAGCCCTTATGATACCGACACTTGCGGTGAGAATAACTGGAACGACTCGTCGGGATATAGAGAGAAGTTATTTGCAGACGAGAGGTTCAATAATTTGTGGCTACTAGAGAATAACTGGGGCTATAACGGTATGTTCGATGGCACATATCCAACGGAGTTTATGGTAACCCTCCAAGCCTATGGCGCACTAGGGCAGCATATCACAGATGCCTGCTGGTCGAAGGAGTGGGCTAGGTATTTTAGAATCGGCGACACCCCTACAATTATGTACTTTATCGACAATGACAATCTAGACAACCCGTTGCAGTATAACCTTGGGGGCTATTTCGTAAAACCGTTCCCAGAGGAGCGACCAAACTACTATATAGACGCAGCAGAGAATTCGGCGTGGAACTACTCTGACCCTTGCAGCACGTGGTCAATTGCCAAAACCGAAGTAGATAACCGCTCGGCAGAGATGACACTCCGCCGTGATGTTATGTACGCCGATATGCTCGAAAGACTCAATACCCTTTATGGAAAGTAGAGGCCTAATTTCATTATCGAAAAAAGTATATGAAAAACAGACTACAACTCCTTATCTGCACAGCCATCCTTCTGGTGGCTGTGGGAGGGAGTGCTATGGCGCAACTTCGAAGTGTGAAGTCCTCAAAGAAGATAACAGCTGAGCTTTATGAGGTCGTGGATATTACCATAGAGGCACGAGGGGAAGTAGAGAACCCTTTCGAGGTGGAGCTTATGGCTAATTTTCTTTCGCCCTGCGGCGAGAGTCAATCTATCCCTGCCTTTTATAATGGGGCGAGGGAGTGGGTTGTGCGCTTCTCAGGTAATGAACCAGGGGAGTGGAGCTATCAAATCTCTAGTGCGGATAAGAACTTCAAGGCTCAGAGCGGCAAAGTAACAGTGAGCAGCACCCCGTATTTGGGGCTTAAAGGGGGCGTAGTCGTAAGCAAAGAGAATCCAGGAAAGTTTGCACGTGAGAGTGGTGAAGGCTTCTTTTTGATGGGTTTTGAGGCAGATTTCTTGTTTGCCCTTGACTATGGCTCAGAGAGTGGAACGCCTCAGCTCGATGGGGTACTCTCTAAAATAGAGAGGGAGCGATTCAATTACGTTGTTATGAATGTCTATGCCTATGATTTGGAGTGGAAAAAAGACGAACGCTTTGAGGATTTGCCACACTATAACTTTGGGGGTAGAGAGGAGATGTTTCCGTTTTTGGGAAGTAATAGTGAGCCAGATTATAGCGGCTTGAATGTAGAATTCTTCGAGAAGCTCGACCGCACAATATATAAGCTCTATGAGCGAGATATTGTGTCGCATTTGATGATTTATGTTTGGAGCGACCATATCGCTTGGCCAGAGCTAACGGGCATAGAGGGTAACCGCTACTTCGATTATGTTGTTAAGCGTTATCAGGCGTTCCCAAATGTTGTGTGGGATATCTCGAAGGAGGCGCTCGGCTACCAGAGGGTGACAGCCGATTTTGTAACAGAGCGTATAGATAGGCTTAGGGGGCTTGACTCGTATGGTCGGCTATTGACGGTTCACGACTATCGCTACTGTGGGGCTTACCCCGATAAGGTAGACTTTATTGTGAAACAGGATTGGGATTATCGCTACTATCCAAATATGCTGGAGCTTGGGCGTAGGCATCCCGATAAACCTTGTGTCAATATCGAAAATGGGGGCTATGAACGCTCCGACTATTTGATTTATGACAATGGCAATTATGACGATGCTGAGACTTGTCTGGGGAGGAATTATGCTGCACTCTTTGCGGGGGCTTATTCGACTTACTATTGGCAGGGTATGGCGTGGCATATTATGATTTATGACTGGTTCGAGGCAGGGGTGAGTGAGTATCGCCCAAAGACTCAGTACTACCGCTATATGAGCGAATTTTTTGAGAAGTATTCCTATGAGACCTTGCGCCCAGAGCCAAAGTTTAATAGCAGCGGCTATTGTATGACAGACGATAGGGGGCTTTACGTATTTTATCTGCCTAGGGGTAGCCGTAAAGCTGAGACCTATAAACTTCGGGATGTGGCAGAGGGAGCGATACTTTACTGCTGGTTTAACCCTTTGACGGGGGAGTACACGGATGAGTGTCGGGCTGAGGATTTCGCTTCGTTTAAGATGCCTGAGTCGCCTTGGTATATGCACGGTGATGCAATCTTTATAATGCAGACGACTTTAAAAGAAAATAATTAGACAATTAAAAGAAATAACTAACAAAAAACTAACAAAATTATGAAAAAACTATTTTTATTACTGATGTCTAGCTGGCTAGTGGCAGCTGTAGCTTGTAGCACAAATGATGATGGAGTTGACCCTGAAAATCCTGAAGATCCAGAGGTAGGGGACACTACTACAACTGGACCTGAGCCTGAGGCGGTGGAGCTATCGGCTCTTAGCGTTAATGGTAACCAGTTGGTGAATGAGGCAGGCGAGCCTGTTGTTTTGCACGGTGTGAGTTTTGGGTGGCACAATTGGTGGGGTCAATTTTGGGACTCACGAACTGTGAAGACTTTGGCTCAGGACTGGGATGCAGAGATTGTTCGTGCGGCTATGGGTGTTGAGGCAGATGGGGGCTATTTGGATGATGCTGCTACTGCTCTTACGAAGGTTAACACTGTTGTCGAGGCTGCTGTTGCAAATGATATCTATGTTATTATTGACTGGCATTGTCACGGCATACAGTTGGAGGCTGCTAAGGAGTTCTTTGGTGATATGGCTACTAAGTACAAGGGTGTGAAGAATGTTATCTATGAGATATGGAATGAGCCACATAGTGATGATTCGGAATATACTTGGGCAGAGATTAAGGCTTATTCTGAGGAGGTTATCGGTGTTATCCGTGCTATTGAGCCTGACGCATTGATTTTGGTGGGTACTCCTAAGTGGAGCACGCTTGGCGATGATGTAATCGCTGATCCACTTGTGGGATATGAGAATATTATGTATGTGTTCCATTTCTATGCAGCTTCGCATACACAGGATCGTCGTGATAGTGCACAGGAGTCTGTTGATGCTGGTCTACCGATTTTCGTATCGGAGTGTGGTAGTATGTATTCTTCGGGCGATGGTGACATTAACGAGACGGAGTGGAATGCTTGGGTTGAGTGGATGGATGAGCGTAGCATTAGCTGGGTAGCTTGGAGTATTTCTGCTAAGGACGAGACTTGTTCTATGATTACGACTGATGGCAATTATTATGGCAGTTGGACTGATGATATGATAAAGCCTTGGGGAAAGATGGTTAAGGACTTTTTGAATGCAAAAGCGGGAAACTAGGCTAGTGATTAATGATTAGTGATTAATGATTAATGGGCTGAGCTACAATAGAGTAACGTTGTAGAGTAACCCATAGGCTAGGGGCACTGCAACCGTGTCTCGGGAGAGACCGCCCGCCCGGCGTTAGGGCGATGACAGGCGGCTTTCACACGGATAAGAGCAAAAATAGCACACGGATACGAGGCTGTGTAGCAGTAGGAGGGGGTTGGTGTCAGAAAGACACCAAAAAAGGAATCGAAGATTCCGCAGACACCAACCCCTAATACCTAGCCCCTAATACCTAAAACCTAAAAAAAAGATATGAAGAAGATTTTTCTTTTACTGCTCGCTATAATGCTAGGCATTTCGGTAGCGTGCGAGACGGAACCGATAGTTCCAGATGATGAAGACCCAGATAACCCAGAGGTAACAGACACAACCGCTACGGGCGATACGACCTCTACGGGTGACACAACAGTCGTAGGCGACACAACAGTAGTGGGCGATACAACAGTAGTAGGAGATACTACGGTAGTAGGCGATACGACAGTCGTGGAAGATACGACGACAACTATACCTGAGGGGATATTAGCTTTGAGGGTAGAGGGCAATCAGTTGGTCAATGAGCTGGGTGAGGAGGTAGTACTTCACGGAGTGAGTTTTGCTTGGCACAATTGGTGGTCGCATTTTTGGCAGGTATCTACGGTTGAGACTTTGGTTTATGACTGGGATGCGGAGGTTATCCGTGCTGCTATGGGCATAGAGCCTTCGGGTGCATACTTAGATGACAAGGATTTGGCGGTAGAGTGTGTAGTGAAGGTTGTGGATGCAGCGATTGCTTGTGGTGTGTATGTCATTATCGACTGGCATAGCCACGGCATACAGTTGGATGCTGCTAAGGAGTTCTTCACAGAAATGGTAGCGAAGTATAAGGGTGTGAAGAATGTGATTTATGAGATATGGAATGAGCCGCATAATACTTCGGGCACAGAGTATAGCTGGGAGGAGATTAAGGCTTATAGTGTCGAGGTTATGGATATCATTAGGGCAGGGGACAGTGAGGCTTTGATTTTGGTGGGTACTCCAAAGTGGAGTACGCTCGGTACGGATGTTATCGCTAGCCCTCTGACAGGTTATGATAACTTTATGTATGTCTTCCATTTCTATGCAGCGACCCATACGCAGTATGCACGTGACAATGCCCAGATGTCGGTAGATGCAGGACTTCCTATCTTCGTGTCGGAGTGTGGCGGTATGGAGTCTAGTGGCGATGGCGCAATCAGCGAGACTGAGTGGGCAGCTTGGGTAGAGTGGATGGACGAGCGTAAGATTAGCTGGATAGGCTATTCCATATCCTCAAAAGACGAGACCTGCTCAATGATAGAGTCCGACGGCAGCCCTTATGGCGGCTGGGGCGACGATATGATAAAGCCTTGGGGACATATCGTCAAAGACTTCCTAAACACTAAAGCAGGACACTAGATTAATGATTAGTGATTAATGATTAATGGGTTCTAACTTAATTGTGAATTGTGAATTGTGAATGGGGCTATAGCCTAATATGTTAAAACAGGCAGAAATAAGAACCCTTGTAGAACAACCCTAGACTAGCGGTGGGCGGAAATTCTTCGAATTTCTGTTGCCGTTAGCCTAGGGTTTTCTAGTGTGGTTCTCCTACAACGTAACCGTCTCCACGATGATGCATTGACAGTGATGTGAGCTATTGGGCTTGCCATTTGTCGGGTAGTAATTCACGCAGGGCGAAGCTTGGGGTGTGAGGTGGTAGTAGTGCGATACGG
>JAWXTN010000061.1:0-8517 GCA_044433515.1 Rikenellaceae bacterium
AAGGGAGAAGGGAGAAGGGAGAAGGGAGAAGGGAGAAGGGAGAAGGGAGAAGGGAGAAGGGAGAGGGGAGAAGGGAGAAAGCGGAGGGGTTATACCCTCTCGCCTTTGAGTGTTGCAGAGGATACTGAACTTACCCTTACATCGACATAGTCGCCTGGATTTATTCCCTCTACTCTGTCGAAAATTATGACTTTGTTCTGTGAGCTGCGACCTACTAACTGTTCCTCGCTGCGCTTTGAACGACCCTCTACAAGAACTGTGAAGACCTTGCCTATATCTCGCTTATTACTCTCTAGCGATAGGGTGTTCTGTGTCTCTATAATCTCGCTCAGACGGCGTATCTTGTCCTCTTTGGCTACATCGTCCGTCATCGTCTTATTGGCTACCGTATTGGGGCGGTCAGAGTATGCAAACATATAAGCAAAGTCATAACGAACCTCCTTCATAAGCTCTACTGTCGAGCGGTGATCCTCCTCGCTCTCGCCACAAAAACCTGCTATAATATCGGTTGTAATCGTACAGTCGGGCATCGCCTCTCTAATGGCACGTAAACGCCCCATATACCACTCGATTGTATATTTGCGGTTCATCGCTCGAAGCATATTGTCGCTGCCGCTCTGCACTGGCAAATGAACACTGCGGGCAATATTTGGACGTGATGCCATAACCTCGATAAGCTCGTCACTCAAATCCTTAGGATGTGAGGTGGCAAAACGTACACGTAGCTCCGGTGAAAGGTCAGCCACTCTATCCATTAGCTCCGCAAAGGTCATATCGCCATCCCTATACGAATTGACATTCTGACCCAGTAGCGTAACCTCCTTATAACCGCTATCCACTAGCTTCTGAACTTCGGAAAGAATCGTTGCCGACTCCCTAGAACGCTCCCTGCCTCGTGTATAAGGCACAACACAATAGGTACAGAAGTTATTACACCCTCGCATAATGCTCACAAAGGCAGATATGCCATTGCTGTCATAGCGCACTGGCTCTATCTCGCTGTAAGTTTCGGTTATCGAAAGTTCAGTGTTAATACCCTTGATACCTGTGCGAGCCTGGTCTAAGAGCTGTGGTAGCATACGGTAGCCGTCAGGCCCTACAACCAAATCTGCCTTCTCAAAGAGTGAGCTGCCAAGTCGCTCAGCCATACAGCCGATAACGCCAACGGTCAGCCCCTTATGCTTTGCACTGCGATACTCGCTCAGCCGCCCGAAAATCTTCTGCTCGGCATTGTCCCGTATGGCGCAAGTGTTTATCAGTACAACACTCGCCTCTTTTACCTCCTTTGTTATGTCGTAGTGCGCCTTTTTAAGAAGTGATGCCACAATCTCGCTGTCACCTACATTCATCTGGCAGCCATAAGTCTCGATATATACCTTTGCCTTTATGGGGCGAAAGTCGCTAAAGTTTGTCATATAATTTTATGTGTCTATATTTTTAAAATCTATAAATATTTTCCTGTGGCACTCTCTGGTAGCTCTTTAAGCTCCTCGGGTGTTCCTACTGCCACTATGCTGCCGCCCCTCTCGCCCCCTTCGGGGCCCATATCTATCACATAGTCGGCGCAGTTAATAACATCGGTGTTATGCTCGATTACAACCACCGTATTGCCTCTGTCGACTAGCTTTTGAAGTGCTTCGATAAGAACCTTTACATCCTCGAAATGTAGACCTGTGGTAGGCTCGTCAAGGATATAAAGAGTGCTGCCTGTGTCTCGCTTAGCTAGCTCTGAGGAGAGCTTCAATCGCTGACGCTCGCCACCACTAAGTGTTGTGCAGGGCTGTCCTATTCCTAGATACCCTAGCCCTACATCCTGCATAGCCTTTAGCTTCGTATGAATGGCTGGGTGGGCTGCGAAGAACTCTGAGGCTTGATTTACTGTCATAGAAAGTACGTCGTCTATATTCTTACCCCTAAACTTAACGGCTAGCGTGTCGGGGTTATACCTATGACCGTCGCACACCTTACAGCGTACAAATACATCGGGCAAAAAATTCATCTCTATCGTCTCAACACCTGCGCCCTTGCACTGCTCGCAACGCCCACCCTTGACATTGAAGCTAAAACGACGTGCAGTAAAGCCTCGCACCTGAGCATCGGGGGTCATCTCAAAGAGATTGCGTATGTCTGTGAAAAGTCCGCTATACGTCGCTGGATTCGAACGTGGAGAACGGTTAATCTGCGACTGGTCTACTACTATTACTTTGTCGAGGTGTTCTACACCTTCGATACTCTCGTAGTCCAAAGGTATATCGTAGCTATTGAAGAACTCACGGCTAAGTATCGGTCTGAGGGTCTGGTTTACAAGGGTGCTCTTGCCCGAACCGCTCACGCCCGATATGGCTGTCAGTGTCCCGAGTGGTAGATTCAAAGTTACATCCTTTAGGTTATTGCCTGTACAGCCCCTAAGGGTTAGGGTCTTGCCGCTGCCTGTGCGCCTCTCTGTTGGCGGCTCTATCTTTTTATCGCCTCTGAGGTACTGTGCCGTCAGGGAGTTAGTCTTTAGAAGCTTGTCAATAGTGCCCTGCGATACAATCTCACCCCCTCGCCTGCCTGCTAGTGGTCCAACGTCGACGATGTAGTCTGCCATACGTATCATCAGGGAGTCGTGCTCAACAACGATAACCGAATTGCCTGCATCACGCAGTGCCCCGAGTGAGTCTATAAGGCGTATATTGTCACGAGGGTGTAGCCCAATGCTAGGCTCGTCAAGTATATAAAGGACATTAACAAGCTTGCTGCCTACCTGCGTAGCAAGGCGTATGCGCTGACTCTCGCCACCGCTAAGAGTGCCCGACGAACGACTAAGGGATAGATATCCTAGCCCTACATCTATCAAAAAGCCTAAGCGTGCCGAAATCTCCAATAATATTTCGTGCGCTATAAGCGACTCCTTATTCGTGAGCGTAGTCTCTATGGTCTCTGTCCACTCCTTTAACCTCTCAATACTCAAAAGTGAAAGCTCGGCTATGTTTTTCTCTCCGATTTTAAAGGCTAGACTCTCCTGCTTTAGGCGTGTGCCTCCGCAGATTGAACACTTGCGCTTTTCTACAAACTGCTCTCTCCACTTCGCCCCCTTGCGTGAGCCTCCCTCCTCTTCGGCATTCTTCTCGATATACGCCATTACACCTTCCCACGTCGTGTTATAGGTCATTCCGCTCTGTGCCTTGACGTGTATAATCTGTGGCTCACCGTTCAGTAGTGACGCTATCGCTTCGTCGTCCCACTCATCTAGTGGTGTCGACATAGTATAGCCATATAGCTTTGCTACCGCTTCGATTTTGGCATAGACAAGCGATGTTTTGCCCATCTTCTTGAGAGGCTCGATTGCCCCTCGCTCAATGCTCAGTGACATATCCCCTATAATCTTGCTGCGGTCAAAGACCCTCTCCCAGCCCAAACCCGAACAGTGAGGACACGCCCCAAAAGGCGAATTGAACGAAAAGGTTGCAGGCTGTGGCTCTTGATAAGCTAGCCCTGTGGTAGGGCACATAAGCGAACGAGAATAATAACGAATATCGTCACTCTCTGCCCCTATGGTCGCAACTGCAATTGTACCCTTGCCATAGGTAAAGGCATCCCCTACGCTCTTGGCTATACGCTCGCTTGAACTGCTGCTCACCACTAGTCGGTCTATAACCAGTTCGACATTGTGGCGATTGTATCTGTCAAGTTGAAGACCTGGGGTCATCTCTCGAATTTCGCCATCTATACGGCTATACAGAAAACCCTTGGAACGAAGCTGCTCGAAAGTTTCACGATAGTGCCCCTTGCGCCCCTTTACAATAGGAGCGAGAACGGCTATCTTGCAGCCACGGTATAGCTTCTCTATACTTCCGACAATCTCCTCGTCGCTATAACTTACCATCTTTTCGCCAGTAGCCGTTGAATAGGCAGTCGAAGCCTTCGCAAAGAGTAGGCGCAAATAGTCATAGACCTCCGTAATAGTGCCTACGGTAGAGCGTGGATTCTTCGAAGTAGTTTTTTGCTCGATGGCAATGACTGGCGAAAGCCCTGTGATTTTATCTACGTCTGGGCGTTCGAGCACTCCCATAAATTGTCGAGAATAACTGCTAAGGGTTTCGAGATAGCGACGTTGACCCTCGGCATATATCGTGTCAAAAGCAAGGGAACTCTTGCCCGAACCAGAAAGACCCGTGATAACACATAGTGTATCACGGGGTATCTCTACATTTATGTTCTTGAGGTTATGGACTCTTGCCCCCTCGACCTTTATGGAGTTTTTCATCTATTTTTTATAGTAGTCACTAAACGCTATAAAGACCTCCCTTATTGTCGGGTAGCTTTCCTCTAGTAGTTCTTTTGCTCGCTTTTCGCTTACCCATTCGCTCCGTTCGATATCTTCTTCTGTCTGTGGAACTAGGGGCTGAGAGCCTGGTGCTAGCATCAGGTACCAGTGGGTGTGCTTCTCAATTTCTTTAGAGTTAAGCTCGTAGAAGTGTGTTGTAGTACAGAGTTTCCTGCCTATCCATACGTCGCTTAGTCCACATTCCTCTCTCACTTCCCTCACGGCACACTCTTCGATACTCTCGCCTTCGTCTAGCTTGCCTTTTGGCAAATCCCAAAAGCCACGACGGTAAATCATTAGTACCTCTTCGCTCTCGTTAAGGATAAGTCCTCCGCCTGCTTCTATAATTGTTTTGCTCATATCTATATTTTTTGTTATCTTTGTAAGTTGTAAAACAAGCTTCTAAATTATATAAATAATTAATAATAAATATTCTATGAAAAAGACAATAGCTAGTTCACTACTGCAAATTAACGCAATAAAATTGAACCCTGCAAATCCTTTCACTTGGGCAAGTGGTTGGCACTCGCCAATCTACTGTGATAATCGCACTGTTTTGTCATTCCCTAGGGAGCGAAAAATGGTATATGCGGGCTTTGCGAAGGTTATAGCTGAGAGGTATCCAGAGGTCGATGTTGTGGCAGGTGTGGCTACTGGAGCTATTGCTTGGGGGGCAGGTGCTGCTGAGATTCTTGGGAAGCCTTTTATCTATGTTCGTTCTTCGGCTAAGGCTCACGGATTGACTAATCAGGTGGAGGGTTATTTTGAAAAGGGGCAGAGGGTTGTAGTGGTAGAGGATTTGATATCTACTGGTGGGAGTTCACTTGCGGCTGTTGAGGCTCTTAGGGCAGCGGGGTGTGAGGTTGTTGGAATGGTGGCAATCTTTACTTATGCTTTCCCTTTGGCTCAAGAGAATTTTGTGAAGGCTGGCGTGGAGCTCACAACATTATCGGATTATCCTACGCTTATAGAGTGTGCGGTTGAGGCTGAATATGTTTCTTCGAGTGAGGTAGAGACTTTGAAGGAGTGGAGGGAGAACCCGTCTCAGTGGGGTCGATAATTCGGGAAGGAATTTTGGAAGGGGTTTTGGAAGGGGTTTTGAATTTTTAAAACATAAGAAAAATTATATTTACGAAATATGAAATGTGAAAGTAAGCAGCACACTGCTAAGGCTCCGGCGGCGTTTATGTATGAGACTCTTGGGAACTTTGAGAGTCTTAGCCCTATGCTTAGGGAGAAGGTGGAGGATTGGAGTGCTACAAAGGACAGTTGTTCGTTTAAGGCGCAGGGTATGAGTATGACTTTGTATATGGACAGGGAGGCTATGGAGGCACAGAGTCGTCCAGCGGATGGGGTTTATACGGTTAAGATATTCACGGCTGATTCTCCTATGCCTTTTGGTATGTGGTTACAGTTGAAGGCTACTGCTCCTTATGAGACACGTCTTCGGGTTGTGGTGGATATAGAGCTTAGCGCAATGTACAAGATGCTTATTGGTAAGAAGATACAGAAGGGTGTTGACCAGTTTGCTGAGCAGATAGCTAGAGGGTTTGGAGGACAGTAGGCTTCTTTAATGATTAGTGATTAATGATTAATGGGGCTCTGGTTTAATGATTAGTGATTAATGATTAATGGGGTTCTAGCTTAGAAAGGGAGAACAACCAAAGGCTAGCGGCACTGCACCCAAGTCCTGGGAAGGACCGCCCGCCCGGCGTTAGGGCGATGGCAGGCGGCTCACAGGCGGCTTTCATACGGATTAGAGCGGTTTGCGGTGGGGGGATAACATCCCCCAAAATTCTCTGATAAGAGAATTTCCCCCCACCGCCATAAAATCCAAAAGCTAGAGCCAAAGCTAGAGCCAAAGCTAGAGCCAAAGCTAGAGCCAAAGCTAGAGCCAAAGAATTAAAAATTGCGATATTAAAGTTTAATAAATAATTTTAGAGAAATGAGAATGCTTCGAGTTTTGATGTGTTGTGTGTGTGTGATGTGTAGCGTTGCCGTCAGTGGGGTTCTAGCTCAGAGTCCCGTAGAGGGGCTAGTGGAGAGAATCGAGAAGGGGGCATCTAAAAAATTTCTCTTTGAGATATCTGATGCAGAAAGCCCCGAAGATTTCTTTACACTTAGCACAAAGAGAGGTAAAATCTTAATCGAGGGGAATAACTGGATAAGTGTAGCCGTGGGGCTGAACTGGTATTTGAAATACTACGCAGGTGTGCAGGTGACACGTGAGAATCCTACTCCTCAGCTAAACTACCTCCCGAAGGTCGAAAAAGAGGTGAGGTATTCTACCGAACTACTGCTGCGATATTATCTAGATGCGCCATCGGCTAGCCACTCGTCAGCCTATTGGAACGAAAAGCGTTGGCAGCAGGAGATAGACTATATGGCTCTGCACGGCATTAATATGCCGCTTATCACTACGGGACTTAGCGAGGTGTGGAGAGCGACCCTACAAAAGGCAGGGTATAGCATAGAAGATATACAACGCTTCCTTCCACATCCAGCATACGAGGGCTGGTGGCTAGAAGGTAAGATAGAGGGCTGGGGAGGTCCTGTATCGAGCGATTTTACGGCTTCAAGGGCAAAGGTTGGAGCGTATGCGGTGAGCGAGTGTAGAGAGTGGGGTATGGAGCCTGTTCTTATGGGCTACAACGGTCTATTGCCAAGTGATACTACACAGCAGAGGGCATACTGGAAAGGAATCTCTAGACCTATGGTTTTGAATCCTACTTCTGAGAGCTACCGCAAAATCGCTGAACTCTATTACAAAGAACTGACTAGAGTCTATGGAGAGGCAAACTACTATCTGGTAAACCCTCTCGAAGATGCTATAACACTTCAAAAGCCACAGACTAGAGAGGAAGGAGAGGCTATTTATGCTTCGATACAAAATGCGGTGCAGGGGGCAAGCTGGGTTGTGGGAGCGTGGGAGGATAGCCCCACAGATGAGCTAATAGACTATATCCCTAGAGGAGGAGTTGTGGTACTAGACAAGTGGTGTGATGCACTGCCTCAGTGGGGAGATAAGAGCAGTAGACTCGCTCGCAGAAATGGTTTTCTGGGGCATAGCTGGATATACTCTGCGAAGATAGATTTCGAGGGCAGAGGCTCGATGTATGGAAATATAAGCCGTATTGTCGGGGGGTATTACCTTGCATGTGAGAGCGGGGCTTCATTTTCGATGGTCGGTGTAGGAACAACAAATGACGGTGTGAGGGGTAATGATATACTCTTTGAGCTACTCTTTGAGTTGCCTTGGAGAGAGGATCAAATCACTACATCAGAGTGGGTGGATGGCTATGCGGAGGCTAGGTATGGTGTTAGTAGCGCAAAGCTAAAGGAGGCGTGGAGAAAACTCTCTAGTACGCTCTATTCGCCTGGGTATTCCTCAGAAAGGAGAGGTGCGACTCAGAGTGTTTTTGCGGCTCGTCCAGCACTTGTAGTGCCGAGAGTTACGAGCGACGGTACAACGAAGGTGTTCTACGACACAGAGGAGCTTAAAGATGCTCTACGCCTTATGGTAAATGCTTCGGGCGAGGTAAACAATAGAGCGAATTTCGAGAGTGACGTTGTGGAGGTTGCCCTTGCTGTTTTGTCGAATTATGGCTATGAAATATTGGCTAAAATTACAGATGCCTTTAACTCAGCTGATAGGGAGGAACTAAAAACTCTCACTAATAATTTCCTATATGCTATGTTACTTGCTGATAATTTACTAAATTCGCAGCCTCAGAGTATGGTTGGAAATTATATAGAGGAGGCTATGAGTGTGGGTAGAAACCCTTGGCAGCGTGATTGGCTTAGATATGGTGCTCGAACTATGATTTCGTCGTGGGGCAGTGAGGTGGTTGCAAATGATGAGGAAATGCACGATAGTGCCTTTAGGATGTATTCTGGGGTAATGGCAGACTTGTATGCTAAGCGGTGGGCTCGGTTCTTTAATTATATAGAGGAGAATGAGGTGTTGCCTATTGGCGAGACCTATTATGACATAGAGAGAGATTGGGCGGCGGATAAGACGGCTTATGAGACTAAGGCTTCTAGTGACGCTGTTATGTTGGCACGTGAGATTTTGGACTTCGTTCAATGATTAACGTTTGTTAATGATTCAATACTCCGTTAAATTTTTGGGGAAATTAGGCGGCCTTTGAGCCATATAGAATAAGTTCATTGACAATATTGTGATTTTTCTTTAAGTTAGGATTAAT
>JAWXTN010000062.1:0-8420 GCA_044433515.1 Rikenellaceae bacterium
TTAGGTTGTAGGTGTTAGGTTGTAGGTGTTAGGTTGTAGGTGTTAGGTTGTAGGTGTTAGGTTGTAGGTGTTAGGTTGTAGGTGTTAGGGATCAGGGATTAGAGGTTAGGGATTAGAGGTTAGGGATTAGAGGTTAGGGATTAGAGGTTAGGGATTAGAGGTTAGGGATTAGGGATTAGAGGTTAGGGATTAGAGGTTAGGGATTAGGCATTTACAATTCACTTTTCCACAATTCACTTTTTCACAATTAAGCTAGCCCCCCATTAATCATTAATCACTAATCATTAATAATACTTCCCGTGACTTTAGTTATAACATTACGACGTATCTCAACAACAACCTCACGACCCTCCGATAACAAAGGAGATACCCCCATAAGAGAATTCAAAGCATTAATATTGTCACTCCCCGACGTATAAGAAATCAAAAACTGCAACTCACCCTCGCCAGACTCCTCCACAAAGAAATAATCCTCATACAACAACTCCCCACCACTAGACTCACTATACTCAAAGCTATATGTTCGAGTGACATATTCATCCTCCGAAGCCACAGAAACCTCACCAGTCAATACATTATAAACCTCATAAGGCGCAGCATAAACAGAAGTTATCATACCACTACAAGTCACCTCCGCAGAATTATAAACCTCCAACTTAGCCAACGGACGAGACAAATATACATCAAAGCTAAAATCCGACTCCAATACCTCAGTAGTACAAACACCACTAAAAGCATCCGCCAAACTCACAGCCGAATTGTCAGCCCGACCCTCACCAGTAGTAGCCACCTTTTTCAACCCCTCAGATGTATCGTAATACATATTGTCCGAAAAACCATCCCCCGAAACCGAAACATAGTCAGCCCACACCAAAACATCATAGCTAAGACCCTTCAACAAACTAAGATCTACACTAGAAGAAGTAGAAATCTGACGCTCAAAACAATTGTCCTCACCCACCACATAAGCCTCCACAACATAACGCAACGCCACATCCTCAGACTCAGCCCTACTCTCTACATCTACCCTATAAGATAGATCCAAAGAAAGAGTAACCAAATCCTCATCCAAGACACTCGAACCATTATTCTGACAAGCCAATGCCAAAATAACCACTGCTATATACAAAAAATATCTTTTCATAACTGTCATATCTATTCTTTAAACCCAAGGAAACTCACTCTCCCCGCCCCTTAGTCGAGGTAAATATTAATCTCACCCTCATACTCATTGTCAACAGTAATACCCGAATTACTGCTCACAGTCAAGAACTCGCCATAAATCGTAGTTTTGGCGTGTTTCTCGATAGGAATACCGCTAATAGATGCAGTATTAAGGGATATCCCCTCACTATCATAAAATTCCAACTGCACAGAGACCTCCGTGCTAGAGCCGTTGACCATAACAAAGTCCGTAGTAATGTGTGCCGTACTATCCGAAAGTGCCACAATCTGAGCATCATAACTCACACCCAAAACAGCATCAGTCAAACGCCCCTCCACAATGTTATATATCGAAGGCATATAGCCCGAATAACTTACCTTTGTCTTTATCTCCTCAATCGAGAGGTCAGCCCTAGAGAGTGCTTTTATAAGGTCTGTCGTAATAATTTCATACTGACCAAATGGGTGATATGTTTCCAAAACTTTCAAATAATCACCAGTCCAAGAGTACTGAAAGCCAGTAAGGTCAATCGTATCACGTGCCGCAATAGCATCTTTATTATAGATATCCCCTGCATAAGGCATCATAATCTCAACAGCCGCCAAGCTCTCCGTATGGTAATAATTATCTATATCCTCCTCAGTGGCAACACCGTCAATCCACACAGCAATCTTGTATTCACGAGCCTGCAAGTCATAAGTTCTATCAATTGTAAGGATATCGTCCTCTGGAATAGGCGGATAGAAAACATCGTGTATTACAGGGGTAGAGGTTGAGAGGGCATCGTCATAATTATAAATCGAGATTTTACAACGGATATAACGAGACTCCTCACTCTTAGAGTCTATATCGACATAGACTTCATCACTCAAATCTTCGGTGAGCATAATTCGACAACTTATCGACGTAGGGTCGATAGCATCACTTCCTGGGAACTCATAAACTGTGTCACAACTACTGAGAAGGAGAGACACAAAGCCAAAAATCAAAATATTTCTAACGTTTCTCATCTTTCACAAAGTTAAAGGTGTACACTAATGAGATACCTACTTTTGTAATGCCCCAGTAAGACATATAGTCAGTATCCATCAAAGCTCCATTGTCGAAGTTATAATATACATCATAGCTCGACGAGGCATAACCTCCTCCGATTTCGAACTCAGCAGCCCAGTTTCGACAGAAGTGGACTCTATAACCGTAGCTAAGTCCAGCCGAGAAGAGTGGATTATTACTTTGGTAACGTTTAGTGTCGTTTGTAGCAACATTATACCACGCCACTCCTAGGTTAGCACCGAAATAATGCCCCCTATGACCCTGAGCGAGCCAATATCTATATGCTGGCTGAAGTGCAAGGAATCTGAGTTTATAGTCGTTTTTAATTGTATAAGGACTATAAATAAACGGAAGTTCGATTGAGCTATGCTGCCCAACAGAGACCTCAGCCCCGATGTTTGCAACACCAAAACCTAGCATCAGCAAATTTGTCTTAATAGCGAAGCGAGGTCTCTCGATTGTCTCCACCTCCGCAACGATAATTTCCTCTGCCACAACTTCTTCCTCAACCACATCTGTCTGCTCCTGAGCCTCTTGTGCGGCAGCCCCTTGCGCTTGATTTGCATCAGCCTCAGTGGTATCTTCATCGAGTGGTAGAGTATAAGATATCACAATATCACTAACCCTCATCTTGGGGTACAAGTTGTCAAGCATATATCTATAAGTATGTCCGTGGTTAATCCCTACAAATCTGTTATTTCGAGTGGCAATGAGTGATTTCCATCTATCGCCTTTAGTTTTATACCCCCACTCTTCTTCGGGATAATTTTCGATAATTTTTATAACAGCATCCTTTTCGCTACTAGAGAGGTCAGACTCTCGGACATAATCCTTAAGGAGTTCCCAGTTTGTAGCATAATTTTCGATATAGAGGTTATCCATAGGGATTTCAATCTCAGTTGCCAACAAAGCGAGAGTTTTATTTGAGCGTTTCTCAGCAAGTGACTTATTATAGGCTATACCACCCTCTGGCGAGGTGTATGATTTAATAACCACCTTTGTAAAGCAGATGCCCTCCATAGAAGAAAGTTCCCTTAGCTCACTAAGCACCTCATCCCCATTTTCGTAGCTATCCAACACAGAGAAGACAAGCTGCAAATTCTGCACCTCAGTTCCCTCTACCCTACGCTCGTCGCTCGCAGACGTAGTCGCAGCATTTTGAGCAAAAAGATTTTGCCCAAAGCACAAAAGCAACAATAATAACGCAAAATTTTTCATCTCAACATTTCAGATAAAACAACGCAAATATCTAACAGTCAGAGTATAGCATCACCACAACACCCACCCACTTACTATAAAGGTACTAACAATATATCAAAAAACAAAAAAAATCGCCTTAAATACAAATATTCTAGAAAACAACTTCCTATAAAACAATTATTTGAAAGTATTAAAAAATTTTGTAATTTTGGAGTTGGTTTCACAAGTAGTGTACACCCGTGGTTTCAACAATAAATTATCGAAAAAAAGGAGCTAGCTCCCTTAAAAATTAAAGTATGGCAAAAAAGGCAAAAAAAGAATACTCACAAGAAAATCGTCAATTCCTAAATACAGTACGCAGACAGGAGGATATTATAAACCTCGAAAGCGGAGTTTCATACCGCATAATATCCTCAAGCTCAGACCCTGGGGGGCGTACCCCTACGCCTGGAGATGTGGTGAGCGTGCATTACGAGGGGCGTTTAATTTCGGGGCATATCTTCGACACAACACTCAGTGGCGGATATCCCGAAGCATTCCGCCTAAGAGACGTTATCGAAGGGTGGCAAATCGCCCTGCAACTTATGCGAGTGGGCGACAAATGGGAGATATTCATCCCTGCCCCACTAGGCTATGGCATCCGCACAAATGGCGATATTCCAGGCGGCTCAACCCTAATCTTCACAGTTGAATTATTATCTATTACATAAAGAATTATATACTTTTAAACCCTATAAAACAATGAACAAAAGATTTCTATTCTCACTCCTTGCCTGCTCACTAACAATCTCAGCACAGGGGCAAAACACACCAGAGAAAGACTACTGCCAAACCGAGACCGTAGTGATATGGGACAACACCACAGCCCCTCATTCAAACTACCTCACTGGCGAGGAAACACTTGACGCTCCAAACAAAATCGGTAACGTAACCTGCGCAGAGATGTACATCTTTGCAGCAGAGCCTAGCTGTGCCACTGGTCAGGCTGTCGTTATTTGCCCAGGCGGCGGCTACTCTATGGTAGCACTACGCCACGAGGGTCTAGAGATAGCCAGAATGCTAGCCCAAAAGGGCATAACCGCTTCGGTTCTAAAATACAGAATGCCAAACGCCAATAAGGAAGTGCCACTAGAGGATGCCCTCAGAGCTATCGAACTTATGCGTGAACGCTCTGAGAAATATGGTTTTTCGGCTGACAGCGTAGGGATTATGGGTTCGTCAGCAGGAGGACACTTAGCCGCTACTGCCTCGAATCTAGCCCCTAAAGGTGCAGCTCCCGACTTTACAGTACTTCTCTACCCCGTGATAAGCAGCGAAGCAGATGCAACCCATTCGGGCAGTTTCAAACTCCTACTCGGAGAGAATGCCACTGAGTCACAAAAGAGAGAATACTCAATGGATAGACGTGTAAGCGAGTCAACACCTCCGACCTTCATTGTCCTATCGGACGACGACAAGACAGTCCCCGCAAAGAGCTCACTATACTATTACACCGCTCTAAAAGAGCACGGCATACCTGCCTCAATGCACATCTACCCAACTGGCGCACACGGCTGGGGAATGAGCGAGAGTTTCCGCTATGCCAAAGAGTGGCAATCTTCGCTTATCGAGTGGCTCTATCAGCTATAAGCCCCTAGACTCAACCTCTAGACTACACGAACAGAGGTCTCTCTTAAGTCATACTGATTTAAGGGGACTTCTAAAAATTCCCTTTAAGAGAGACCTTTATATTTTAAGGCTTACAAGGAAATTAACGCCTAGGCAAGAAAACAGCCACAAGCCCCAACAGCGTGACATACCCCGAAGTAGCAAAGACCGCCTCCACGCCATAGTGCTCAATAAAAACACCCCAATAGGCAGCCGCAATACCTGCAATACCAAACGCTAGCCCAAAGAATAGCCCCGAAATCATACCGATTCGATTAGGCAGCAGCTCTTGCGCCATAATAACAATAGCAGGAAAGGCAGACGACAGCATAAAACCAGAACCAAAGGCAGCAACGAGAGCCCATCCCAAACTCAAGTACGGCAGTGCTAAGGCAAATGGAGCAGCCCCCAGAATCGAGAACCATATCACATACTTACGTCCAATCTTATCGCCGATAGGTCCTCCAAGAAGTGTTCCCAGAGCCGTAGCAAAAACGAACACAAAGAGCGCATACTGCGACTGTTGAACGCTCAGGGCGAACTTCTCAATTGTATAGAATGTAAAGTATGAGCTAATACTAGCCATATAGACATATTTCGAGAATATAAGGACAAGGAGTATCCCGATATAGAAATAGGTACGCCTATTAGAGTAAGGTCTATCGACCCACCCCTCATCGCCCTTATGCAGAACTTTTTTAGTAGTCTTCGCTACCCCATATCTCCCACTAGCAATAAGCTGTGCCTTATACCAACGCCCGATATAGAGGCTAAAGCCAATACCCACAAAGGCGAGCGTAGCCACCAAAATAGTATTCTCCCTGCCATAGGGGGCAATAACAAATGCCGCAAGCAAAGGCCCAATAGAGCTACCTAAATTCCCTCCCACCTGAAATATAGACTGCGCCAATCCCTTGCGCCCTGCCGAAGCAAGCGAGGTCATACGAGAGGCCTCAGGATGCACAATCGAAGAACCTGCCCCGATAAGCATAACAGAAAGGGCAACAGTCAGAAACGACGAAGCAAACGCCAAAAAAGCCAATCCTGTAAAGGTAAAGCACGCCGCCAGAGTAAGAGTCCAAGGACTAGGTCTCTTATCAAAAAAGAAGCCCACAAGAGGCTGCAATACAGATGCCGACATCTGATAACAAAGTGTCACAAGCCCGATTTGCGCAAAGTTAAGAGCCAAGTCATTTTTTATAATCGGATAGAGCGAGTTAACAACCGCCTGAAGCGCATCATTACAACAGTGACAAATGCTAAGCGACAGAAGAATCCCCATCATAGGGGTAGCAACCTTTGAGGTCGAAGTTTTAACCATATATTTTAAAGGGAAGTTCTAGCAATCAATAAATTCGAGGAGCTGTTCCACATAGGTACGTTCACCGCTAAGCCTAGGGACTTTATTTTGTCCGCCTAGCTTACCTCTGCTCTGCATCCATTTTGTGAATGTACCTTCGGGAGCGAAGTGAACTTTAGGAGGATTAAGTGTCGCACAGTTATAACGTTTAGCGGCATAATCAGAGTTAACCTCCTGCAACGTTTTATCTAGCACTTCGGCAAATAACCCCTTCTTATCCTCGTCAATTATACATTCCACAACCCACTCGTGTGCGCCCTTCTCTTTACCTTCCATAAAGATAGGAGCGGCAGTAAATTCCCTTACCAGCGCACCTGTTGTATCACTTGCAGCCTTCACTGCATTAACTGCATTATCGACGATTACCTCCTCGCCAAAGGCATTAATAAAACTCTTCGTTCGTCCAGTTATTCGAATCTTATATGGATTAAGCGAAGTAAACTCTACTGTATCGCCAATCATATAACGCCACAGCCCATTTGAGGTAGTGATAATCATAGCATAGTTCACACCCAGCTGCACACCCTCTAGTGGCACGATAGTCGAGTGGTCAAAGAGCGACGACATAGGCAGGAACTCATAAAATATCTCATAGTCTAGCATCAGCAGCATAGAGGTATCACTTAGGTCGTCCTGCAATGCGAAGAACCCTTCCGAAGCATTATAGGTCTCCATATAGTGCATTTGTTCGCCTGGGAAAATCTTTTTATATTCATCCCGATAGGGTGCAAATGCTATACCTCCGTGCACAAAGAGACTCATATTTGGCCACACCTCGTGTATATTGCTTTTACCTGTATAGTCCAGAAGGTGTTGCATAAGTATCAAATTCCACGACGGCACACCTGCAAACGAGGTCATATTCTTTTTAGCCGTAGAGCGGCATATAGCGTCGACCTTTTCTTCGAAGTCTGCAATCAGTGCAATCGAGGTTTTAGGCTCACGAATCCACGATGTAGGCGGAGGGGTATTTTCTATGAGTATAGCCGATAGGTCTCCTACCTTCAAGCCTCCCTCTCTTTCGATAGCAGCACTACCGCCAAGGGTCAGTGCACGCCCAGTAAGAGCCTTTGATTCGGGGAAATTATTTATAAACAGAGCTACCGTATCCCTGCCACCACGATAGTGGCAATTATTCAGGTAACGTTTTGTTATGGGGATAAATTTACTAACCGCAGCAGTCGTGCCCGAACTTTTAGCAGCCCAGCGCACTGGCGAGCCAGTCCACATCAAATCTCTTTCACCTGCCCTCACACGTTCGATAGAGGGAGAGATTTCGTCATATTCTACCACTGGAACTTTCGCTCTGAAATCCTCATAGCTTGTTATCTTTCCAAATCCAGCGAGATACTCATTCTCATTACTACTCACGAGCTTGAACTGCTCAGCCTGCACAGCGAGAGGTTGCGCCTTAAACCTATCAATAGCCCTAAGCCGCCACCCTAATTTGAGTAATATCGAACGATTAATTATGTGCATAACACAGCAAAGATACACAATTAATTTATTTCTGCAACAATAAAAACGAGCATAAATTATTCTCTGAGAACCAGAAAATAATCTATGCTCATTTCCGCATAGTTCCACGAGCCTTAGCCCTAAATTTTATCTATACGCCTTCTTATTGTTCGAAAACTGAACAGGAAGGCTAAGCGTTAGCTTTTCAGTAGTTGTTTGCGCCTTAGAGAACGACACACCCTCTGACAACATCTTCTCTTTGAGTGTACGAGGCATACCATAGCTATCGAAGTTACGGATAAGTCCACTTTGTTCTGCGTAGCTAGGCTTCGCACCGTAGTTTGTTGCAGGAGTTGTAACCTCCACAACAGCCACTTCAGAGGTGGTCATATAGTACTCGTCCACGCCATAGATACACACCACATAGTTTGTCGAAGGGTTAATGTACCACAAGTAGTAGAACTCTATCTCGGCAGACCCATTAAAGACATACTTACCGTCAGCCTCGCTCACCTTCAAGCCTTGGAAGCGGTAGGC
>JAWXTN010000063.1:0-8407 GCA_044433515.1 Rikenellaceae bacterium
ACAGGCAGACAGACAGACAGACAGACAGACAGGCAGACAGACAGACAGAGAACTCTCACAATAGATTTTAGTATGAAACGTACCGACCCCATATCCATAGGCGAAGCATTCGAAGCATTCTTTGCGCAGCGCAGACTCAACCAAGGCAATGCCGAGGGCAGAGCCCTAGAACTGTGGAGAGAAATCGTTGGCGACTACGTAGCCGACACTACCGAAGATATGTACATACGCAGTGGCGTAGTCTACGTTCACTTCAAGTCTCCATCTGTAAGGGCTGACATAGCCACACGAAAACTATTTATAATAAACGAGCTAAACCATAGACTAGGAAGAAAATCCATTATAAATATAGTACTGAGATAACAACAAGACAGCCACACACTCAAACGTGGTATAAACATTGCAATATTAATTTCCAAAACGTAAAACATCAAAAAATAGGGTCTCACAAAAGGGACTATATCTTTTAAGTTTACAGAGTTTGGACAATTTAAAAATTTTAAGGCAATGTTTAAAACAATTCACTTTCTAACGTTCTTCTGCCTTGTGGGCATAATCTCGACATCGAGTTGCGAGGAGAGCACAATCAAAACTGACATCAAAATTCAGCTTAGCGAGAGTTCCATAACCCTAGCTACGGGCGACACCACAACACTTAGCGCAACGGTCAAAAACAATGCGCTGGGCGAGATTCTAGAATGGGGCTCAACAGACCAAAATATCATTATGGTCGACACGAGCGGCAATGTGAGAGCCACAGGCTACGGCTCAGCAAAAATCTACGCCATTATGGGCGAAGTAAAGACCTATTGCGAGGTTACGGTAACTCCATCGCTCTACATCTCGGGATGGCAAGAGAACAGCAGTAGCGGGGTCACAGGACTTATCTGGAGAAACGAAGAGGAGTATATAACTCTCGACTCAGCTTCTTCGACAATCTACATTAACGACATCACCGTTTCGGAGGGTCAACCCTTCTATGCAGGCACTGTGGAGGGAAGCAGTGGCACGTCGAGTGGTATGAGCTGGTTTGGTTCAGAGATATATGAAGATTATGGCGCAGGTTATAGCGCAAATGGCGTGGCGGTCGACACATACCTTGCAGCCCCTGCGCTCTACTGCACCGCCACGAATTACAACACAACCCCTTGGTCGGGTGTAGTTCTATCAGGGGGAAGCTCCACAACCCTCACAGGCAGTAGCAGCAACACAATAGTACACCGCATTGCGATAAACGACAACAATAACACCGCCTATGTCGTAGGTTCTACAACAAATCCATATGGCATTACCAGCCCTGCCCTATGGACTGGCACAAGCGTAGCATTTCTAAACGAGTCGACGACTGATACAGGCTCTGCAACTGGCATCTACATAGACGATAACGACATATACATATCTGGCTATGTGGGCGACACAGCCCTAGTGTGGCACAATGGCGTAGCAGACACTCTATCCTCTGGTCCCGACAACGGCAAGTGCGTTGCCAACTGCATATACCCCGATGGCAGCACTATCTACGCAGCAGGCTACACCGTTGGCGGTGATGGCGGACAGATACCAGTCTATTGGCTCGATAGCGAAATGATTGAGCTAAGCGAAGCCGAGCTAGGCGTTGCCACAGGTATCACAATGATGGATGGCGATGTATATATCTGCGGCTACATCTATGACGGTTCTACAACCATAGCCACACTTTGGAAAAATGGCACGCCGTCAAACCTTGTAACCTCTACAACCACAAGCTCCATTGCTTCGGCAATCGTCACAAAATAGCCACTCCTCTAGCCACTATAAAGCAAAAGGCAGCAGAAGCTACCTCCCAAAGGAGAGCCTACACGCTAAATTTTCACAATACATAAAACACACACATTTTTAAAAACAATGCAAACATCACAGACAATTATGTGGACAGTCAAAGGAAAGATTCTCCACTTCGCAGAATTCAAAACAAAAATCACAGAACTAACAGAAAAGAGCCGTGCAGATAAGGGCACAAAGATTAGCTGGTGGGCACACACTCCAAACTGTAAGGGCTACTGCAATATCGAGAGCTTTGAGAGCTCAGAAGCGGCTTTAGCTTACCTCAAAGACTGGGTAAAAAATTGTGATGAGCTAGCCAAGAGTGCCACTATGGAGAAGATAGCCATCTTCGGGAATCCAAGCGACGAGTTAAAGGCAGCACTAAGCACTTTAGAGCCTAAATATTTGGAGTTTTTTGGCGGTTTCACAAAAGACATCCCAGAGAACAAGCCAAGCGATACGAGCGACATTATATGGATGCTAAAGGGCGAAATAGAAGACATAGCGAAGTTCCACCACTCGATGGAGGTACTAACCGAAAAGACAGCGAAAGAGAGCGGTTCACTGACCCATTTCTGGACAGTGAGTAGCGACAGCCACTACTTCTCAGTTGTGGAGAGATATGCCGACAAGGATGCAGCGATAGAGCATCTTGCCACGTGGCGAGAATATGGAGGGTTATTTCTCAATGCTATAAAGCTAAAGAGTTTCACAACGTTCAGCCACCTGGTACCTGAGCTAGACGCATCGCTTTCGGGACTGAACCCAAAGAAGCTCACCTTTATGGCTGGCTTTGCACGCTAGGGCTACGTATATAGTCATATATGACTAGAGATATGCACTTAGAGAGCATAGAGTAAGGGCTACAATAGCTAAAGCAAAGATACACTCCCTCTAAAGGCTAAAAAACAAAGCCTGCACCTCCTTTAGCTTTGGAGATGCAGGCTTCTTGTATCTAAAAGAAATTGCCGTTATTTAAGCTCAGCTTTAGCGCCCTCAGGCACGCCACCGTCATACATAAGCATATATCTATCTGTCAATTCCCTACGAGCTTCAAACGACACATCGTCATTATATTTCACTTGCAGTTCTTTAAGTTCTACTTTTAGTCCTTCGATTATTTCGCTATACTCTGGATTAGAGTACTGGTTCGAAAGTTCGTTAGGGTCTTTTTGCATATCAAAGAATTCCCACGTGTCTATATTGTAGTAGTAGTGAATAAGTTTATAGCGGTCAGTACGGATACCGAAGTGAGGCTGAACGTTATGCCATTTAGGATATTCGAAGTACTGATAATATGCAGCGGTTCTCCAATTTTCGGCAGCAGTTTTATCGCCCTCTAGGAGTGCTTTCATACTTTCGCCCTGCATTTCGCTAGGCACTTCTATACCTGCGAAGTCCAGAATAGTAGGAGCTATATCGACGTTAAGGGCTATTTCGCTAAGTTTCTGCCCAGCTTTCACATCATTTGGATAGCTTATAACACACGGCATAATTAGCGATTCTTCATACATCCAACGTTTGTCATAGATACCGTGTTCTCCCATATAGAAGCCTTGGTCGCCCATATAGATAATAAGTGTATTTTCATAGACTCCCTTATCCTTTAGCATTTGGATAACACGTCCCACTTGGTCATCAACCGAGCGCACACAACTTAGGTAGTCCTTCACGTAGCCTTGGTACTTCCATTTTTTAAGTTCTTCGCCTGTAAGGTTTTCGTCTGGAGTCCAGTATTCGCCATTACCGTTACCGCCATACCACAGCCACTCTAGGCGTTCCATACCGCTAAGACCTTCGGGAGGAGTTTGTTTAAGGTCGAGTCTTGACAAGTGATTCTCGACTGTTGCCATATTCACACCGAGAGTTGTTTCACGAGTTTTATAATCGTCATTAAAGGTTTCGGGATAAGGCATTTCCACGCCATCGAACAGGTTTTGATAGCAGCTATCAGGTTCCCACGGGCGGTGTGGAGCTTTGAAGTGCAGCATCATAGCGAAAGGCTCGTCTCCCACAGCGTTCTTATCTAGCCACTCCAGGGCAGCATTCGCTGTAATAGTTGTAGAGTATCCATTAGCCACTGTATCTACACCGTTGATGTTATATGTAGAGTTCCAGTAGAGACCTTGTTGTGATTTGTCGTTATGAATCATAAAGTGGTCGAAGCCAGTTGGCATAGAGTACAAATGCCATTTACCTATAAGAGCGGTCTTATATCCTGCCTCTTTGAGGAGGTGCTGATATTGTAGTTGAGTACTATCGAAGATGATACCTCCTTCATTTTGGTAGAATCCGTGTTCAGTGCTGTATTTACCAGTAAGCAGACACGCACGAGAGGGACCCGAAATAGAGTTTGTACAGATAACATTTTCCATAAGCACTCCATTTTCGGCAATAGCGTCAATGTTAGGTGTAGGGGCGATTTCGGCGAATCGTCCGCCATAGGCACTAATACCCTCACGAGTATGGTCATCGCTGAGGATAAAGAGGATGTTTGGGCGTTTAGGGGCATCAGCCTCGCCGCCTGCACAAGAGGACAGGGCAGCTAGTGCACCGCCCAACAGTAATTTGTAATCAGTTCTCATTCAGTTTATTTTGTTAGTTTATAGAATCGTTCCTAAATTCAAAATTAGCGTTTTTGCATAGATTTACCAAATAATTTTTCGATTAAATTTTCCGAGGTACTCATTAGCCTTTGCGAAATGGTGTGCATCGAACCATCCTTTGTATGCTGAGAGGGGCGATGGGTGGACGCTTTCTAGTATTAGGTTTTTATCTTTGTCAACGTTTTTAGCCTTTTGTTGTGCATAAGCACCCCAGAGCATATAGACGACTTGGCTTTGATTTTCGCCCACTACTTTTAGGATGGCATCAGTGAATTTCTCCCACCCTTTCGAGGCGTGCGATGCAGGATAGTGCGCTCTAACACTCAGCACGGCATTAAGCATAAGCACACCTTGCCGTGCCCAGCTTTCCAAATCTCCCGACTCTCTTAGCGAGCTATCGCCACTTTCTTTGGGCAGAGCCTTATAGATATTTCTCAGCGACGGGGGAATTTTCACGCCACTAGCGACCGAGAAGCTGAGTCCATTAGCTTGGCCGTCTCCGTGATATGGGTCTTGCCCAACGATAACGACACGCACATCTTCGGGCGCACAGAGTTCCAGTGCTCTAAAGAGTTGATTTTTGGGTGGAAAAATCTGAAAGTTATCGTACTCTTGTTCTAGGAATTTATCGAGCTTATCGAAGTAGTCCTCAGAGAGTTCACTCTCAAGGAGCATTTTCCATTTACGAGGCAGCAGTTCTTTTAGCATCAAAAAAAAAATTAGTGTGAATAAAAACAGTTTACGGTGTTAAATTTAATTATTTTTTTTAACTTTGTATTACGTTTCATATAAAATTTCAATGACAAGTATAGATATTGCTAGTGCTAAGTGTATCGGCTGCGGTAAGTGCGTGAGGGTCTGTCCTTCTGGCACGCTCTCTTTTGGCGAAAAGGTAGCAACGGTCGAGCATCCCGAGTTTTGCATCTCGTGCGCTCACTGTGTGGATGTTTGCGGGAGTATGGCAATAACACATTCTAAGTTTCCGCCCTCTACGCTTCATAGCGTAGATTACTCGTTGTATCCCAAAGAGGAGTCACTTTTAATGCTACTAATGGCTAGGCGCAGCAACCGTGCGCTACTTAAGAGCGAAGTTCCAGCTGAGCTACTAACAAAGATTGTAGAGGCGGCGCATCTTGCCCCAACGGCTACAAACTCCCAGAAGATTAGCTATACGATTGTCACTGGTGAGGAGAATCTTCGTACGATTCAGGACTTTACTATGAATCATTTCATAGGTCTCTATAAGCTATTGACTTTTCCCCCTCTTAGGTTTATTTTAAAGCCATTTATCGGGGGGCTATACAGGAAGTATGTTCCTAGTTTCAAGAAGATGATAGCCTCACATCGGAGTGGTGGCGATCCTATTCTTCGGGGCACACGAGCTGTGATTTTCATTCACACGCCCAAGGGTCAGCGGTTTGCAGCCGAGGACTGTAATTTAGCCTATCAGAACGGGTCACTTATGGCGGAGTGCCTAGGAGTGAGTCAAATATATACAGGTTTCGTCCTCACGGCAGCGAAAAGCAAAGGGGGCAAACTAGAGCGCAAGCTAGGCATAGAGGGTCGCATATCGGCAGGAATGGCACTAGGGATGCCAGCCTTCCGCTATGACAATTATAGTGACAGAGAGCCCCTAAAATGCAACAGCAGACCTTAGCCACTTTCAAAAAACAAGTAAACATTAAGAAATAACAATAACCTAAAAAAAAGTGCAATAATTTCGTAACACGAGTGTAATAACTTTGTGGTAAGTTTACCTTACCTTTGCCGTGCTTTAAAATCCAGAGTGCGCAGTGGTATAGATAAAATTATGTGAGAGAGGGGGGATTACGGCACACAAAACACATTGAACAATTTATGCACAAGAGATTATTCGGCCTACTGACTGCCATTTTACTAATTGGGTGCACTGAGAACCACACGCCACTGACGAACATTGGCGATGTTAATTTTGCGTTTTCGGTATCTGGCAGTGAATCTGTGAATTTGAGAGACTTAAATTTTTACGTATTCGATTCATCTGGTGAGATGATTGGCGATTATTATTACGATGATATAGACGACATCGGCGGTATGACATTGCCGACGGGTCATTATACTTTTGCGGCTGCTGTGAATTGTGGTGAGCCGTTAGATTTAGAGGAGGAGATAACTTCTCAGACTAAATCTACTGTTACTTATTCTGATTTCAAGAGTTGGATGGAGCAGAAGGCGGGCACATATTATGATGCTTATACTGGGATTTCTCGTTCGGTAATTTTCAGAGGTGACCAGACAATTACGATTACACTGAATTCCATAGATTACAGTTATGCACTTACACAGCAGTTCATTGTAACTTTGCCTTCTAGCGATTTACCAGAGTATTCTTCTACCAAAGCGGATGATATGCGCCTAAGGGTAATGGCATCTATTACGAGCACTAGGGCAAGTGATTATGAGTCATTGCAGCGAGCTTGGTTAGAGCCTACTGGCAATACTGACGAGTACAGTTTTGAGCTTAATATCTTCGAGGGGAGTTATTCTATATCTTTATGGGCGGATTATAGCAATTCACTTTCGGAGGATGTATATTATAGCACTACGAGCGGCAGCAAGGTATCTTTAGTATCGGCAGACGAGTACACTGCCAATACTCCTTACAAGGACGGTTTTGCGGCAGTAGTGGCGGCAGAAGTTGATGCTTCGGACTCGTTCTTAGCCAGCACTATTACTACTACTCTGACACGTCCATTTGCGAGGTATAGCCTAGTGGCACGAGACGTTGACACGTATAATAGTTATAGGGAGAAGGACAGTTCATTGCCTATGGTAGAGGATTTAACAGCTCGTATTTCTTATGAGGGATATTTGCCATCGGAGTATAATCTCACGTCTTTGACACTTTCGGATGCACTTACGGGATATAGTTATATAGGGACAAACTCAGTGGAGTCTGACGAGTTATATTTTGCATCGGATTATATCTTTGCGACTGGTGAGTTGTTCACTTCTGTTACCATAGAGTTTTTATCTCCGTCGGGGGAAGTCGTAACGAAGTGCAGCGGTGTGCAGGTCGATTATGCTGTTGGGTATCACAGCACGATTACGGGTGATTTTTTGACCATAGGTCTAGAGGGAGAGTATGGTGGTGGCATTTCGACAGAGACAGAGTGGGATGACGACATTAATTTTTGGTTTTAATTTCAAAACGAATATATAAACAACTAATAACAAATCATTAACTAAAAACAAATAAAAAAATGAGAAAACAATTACTAGCCCTAACAATGGGTGCAGCAGCGTTATTTACGGGCTGTCAGGAGTCGACTCTTTCATCGGCAGTAGCTGAGGGAGCAACAACGTTCAACGTATCGGTTGAAGGCGAACTTACACGTGCATCAACAGATGCTACACGTTTCCTTATGGAGATTTACGATTCTAGCGATGCTATTGTAGCAGAGGGCACTAGCAGCACTGGTCAATTCAGCGCAATTCTATTGGACGACCAAGATTACACAGCGGTATTTTGGGCAGATGTAAACGGTGCTGATGTTTACGAGACTGAGTCACTAAAGTCAGTTAAACTAGTGGCTGACCTAGCAGTAGAGGCTTGGGCAGGAAGTGTATCATTCACAACAGACGGCACAACATCTACAAGTGTAACACTTAAGCGTGCGGTAGCGAAGTTGACATTGAAGGAGACAGCGGCTATTCCAGCTGACAATTCAATAAAGGTATCTTTCAGTCAGTTCGCAGTATTTAATGCTTCTACAATGGCGGTTGAGTCAACAGTATCTGCATACGAGAAGACATTTGCGATTGAATCGGCAGTAGAGGGTACAGAGGACTCACCAGTTCTTATTGCAACTGACATCTACGTACTAGCGTCTGCTGACAGGGCAAACGCACGAAAAAAAATCACACTGACCCGCAAAATGCCCATAAATTTAAATGTGTAATTTATTGAAAATAAGTTGATTATAATTTGCATATCTCGCTAAAATTTCGTATATTTG
>JAWXTN010000064.1:0-7942 GCA_044433515.1 Rikenellaceae bacterium
AATAGACGGACAAATATGGAGGTTATATTCGATAACCTTATAGTTAGGATGGTTCAAAATGAACCAAAACGGCTTGGTAGCACGCTGTAGTGCGTGCGGTCTAAACGCCTATACCTAAAAGGGGAATTATTAGAAGTCCCCATAACTAAACGAGATTGTGAACGATGAGTAGAAAGAAAATAATTATACTGGATAACGAGAATTTGACTATTAGGCGCAGGGAGCTTTTCTGTATTGAGGAGCTGCAAAGGGCAGGTTTTGAGGTGGAGTTTTGGGATCTTTCGCTGCTGAGTATAGATATGGAGATTTGCGACCAGCTCAGTGAGCCTTATCTTAGGAAGTTCTCTACGCTAGGGGAGTTTCAGTGTGCGGTTAAGGAGCAGAATATGCAAGAGACACTTTTCATTGTTGAGGTGTGGTATAAGTGGTCGTCACGTCGGATTCTTAAAACCCTTAAAAAGAATAAGTGTTTTACTATTAAGATTAACCTCTATGCTAAGATACTGTATAGCTCAAAGAATTTGAGTTTGTCGTTCTCGTGGAACACTGTGAAGTATATATTATCTAAGGCGGGGGATGAGCTTTCTTATGTTGCCTTTAAGGTTTATTGTGCGATGAGTAAGATGAATCGGAAGTTTGACTATTGTATTAGTTCGGATTCTAGGCGTAAGAGCACTCAGACGCTTATAAATCATCCCGACTGGGTGCGTAGTCAGGTGATAGAGAATTCGCCACGGAGTGAGGATATTCCTAGTGAGCCTTATGTTGTTTTTATAGATCAGTTTTATCCGTTGCATCCTGACTTTAAGCGTGATTTTCCTGGCAAGCTGGGTGATGCTGAGTTGTATCGGGCGGAGCTTAATCGGTTCTTCGATATTATAAAGAGGGATTTGGGGTATGATACAGTTATAGCTGCTCACCCTAAGGCTACTTATACATCGGATAGTTTTGGGGGGCGTAAGATTTTTAAGTATAGGACTGAGGAGTTGGTTCGATATAGTGAGGGGGCGTTATTGCATACTAGCTTGGCGGTGTCTTATATCCTTATTTTTGACAAGCCTGTTATGCTGATTACGAATTCTGAACATAAGAAGACTACTAAGCTTATGGTTGTTCAGCAGCGTTATGAGGAGTTTTTGGGGCTCGGGACAGTTGATACTGATACGGTTACGGAGCTTAGCGGTGCTGACTTGAAAAATGTTGAGACGGAGATACGTGAGAAGTATATCTATTCTATTTTGACTTCTCGGGGCATTGAGGGGCGTTTGAATTCTGATATTCTAATCGAGACCCTAGGGAGTCTAGTGATTAGTGATTAATGATTAATAGCTTGAGCTACATTAGAACAAACCTAGGCTAGCGGCACTGCACCCAAGTGACTCGTCTTAAAAAAAGTTTACAGTTTTTAGGACGAGTCACACGGTTGCAGGGTGCTAGCCTAGGGTTGTGATTCAGAACTTATATGGCTAGTGCTCAAAATATTAATCATTAATCATTAAAACACCTGTTTGTGGGTTAGTTCGCTGCGAAGTGTCTCTACGTCCAGAACTTCCGCAGAAGTGAAAACAATACGAACAGAACCCCCAGGCAAAATATCCATATAGTTGTCACTAAAGAACCCCTCGGTCTCAGAGAAATCGACCCACAAATTCTTAACCAAACCCTCTGAGCTAATAAGTAACTCCACACTATGGCTGTCTACCTGACTAATGCTAAACTCAGGCTCAAAACCCCCCAAATCCATATCCTTTATAAGAGTAGGATAAAATACATTGCTGGCAATCTCCTCACCGCCTAACACAGCCCGTAGTACCACAAAATTATTGCTAGAACCATATAACTCATCCACAGGGCACACCAATACCTCAGTCACCGAATTAGCCCCTACATTCTTACATATAGTTATCTCCTTGTGAACCTCACCGCTAGGATTCATAACCGTAACCGTAAAATCGACACCCTTAAGCCTCTTTAACTTATCGCTAACCATTGATACCCTCAAAGAACCGTCCGTCTCTTTAGCAGTTATCAAAAGCGGCTCAAAAGCCTTCTTAGCATAATAATGTAACGCCTTCCACCTGCGATAATAGTCCATACTACTCCAAGATGCCACTGGCCAACAATCATTCATCTGCCAATACAAAGTGCCCATAGTATGTGGCATATTATGACGATGTGCCTCAATTGCCGTCTGGATGCCCACACCCTGTAATACCTGCTGCAAATAGATATAATCCTCGAAATTCTCTGGTACATCATAATACATAGCCATATACTGAGAAATAGTGCTATTACCTATCGGGCTACGCTGATGCGAACGCATAACCTCACTCTCTATGTCATAGTCCTCAGGTAGAGCATACTGCTCAATAGTGCGCATCTCTGGGAACGACTGAAAACCGTACTCGCTCATAAAACGACCCAATACCTTATGATAATCCTCAAAAGGTTTTTTAGAATGCCACACGCCCCAATAGTGGATATCCCCATCGCCAAGCGTGCTGTTAGTAGAATTTAGCCCCTCCTCAGTAGTGCAAGGCGACGAATGACGATAGTCAACGCCAGAGCCATATAAAGCCAACTCCTCGGGCATAATCTCCTTGAATAGCGTTTCATAGGCTCTCCACATCTTCTCTGCCTCAGCCTCTGGTGCTCGTTTGCGCCATCCCCAGCCGCCATTCTCTGTATGCTCAGCCCAAGCCGTGTCAATCTCATTATTGCCACACCATAGAGCTATCGAAGGATGGTTGCGCAGCCTCTTTATATTATCTCGAACCTCACAGCGCACATTCTCATAAAACTCCGCATTGTCAGGATACATAGAACAAGCAAACATAAAGTCCTGCCAAACCAGAATCCCACGCTCATCGCACAACTCATAGAAATAATCATTCTCATAGATGCCGCCTCCCCAGACTCTAAGCATATTCATATTAGCTGCCACTGCACCCTCTATCTCCTTCTCATAAACCTCACGTGTCATACCCTCCACAAATAAATCATTAGGGATATGGTTCGCCCCCTTCATAAAGACTGGCACACCGTTAAGCTCAAAATAGAAACTATAACCCTCCTTGTCCTTCTTATCCACAAGTCTAAGAGAGCGTACCCCAATCCTATTGCTTAGCGTGCTTATAACCTCGCCCCCTCTAATAACATTAAACGCCAAGTCATAGAGATGAGCTTCGCCAAGACCATTGCTCCACCATAACTCTGGATTCTTGATAACCAAAGGTACAGTAAGAGAATTGTCGCCCCTCTCTAGCGTTACTATCTGTGAGGCAAGAACCTTCCCTGCCTCTCTATCATAGACCTCCAAAGTTACCCTCTGGTCATCCTCGAAAGAGTTAACAACAGCCTCCACAGAAATCTCCGCTCTCTTTGCCGTTACACTCTTTTGGTTATAATATACCTCCGATACCTTAGTGTCGCTCTGAGCTACAATATAGATAGGTTTCCATACCCCACAAGTGACAAAACGAGGTCCCCAGTCCCAACCGAAATGATAGGGTGCTTTGCGAACGTGAATACTCACCCTCTCGTTTTCGAGAAGCCCTCCGTTTAGCGACTGGTCGTTTGAAGCAGGCAGGTCATAGCCATAGGCATAATAAAGCTCCAAACCTTTTTTAATAGCCGAATGGAAATAGAGGCGCATTTCATTTGTGCCCTCCACAGCGCAGCCCTTCAAATCGACACTCCACTCCCTGAACATATTGTTGGCTTCAAGCACCATTTTGTCATTGATATAGACATCGCAGAAGGTGTCGAGTCCTCTAAACAGCATAGTGAGATTTTGAGCTTCGAATTCCTCAGCGGTAATTTCAAAAGTTGTACGATATTCCCAGTCACACTTATCTATCCACTGCATATAATGTTCGTTGAGGCGATAGTATGGTTCGGGCACACGCCCCTCTCTGAGTAAGTCTATATGCACAGTTCCTGGCACTTGCGCTTCGCTCCATAGATTAGAATTTGCTTCCTTGAATTCCCAGATGCCGCCCAGTTCCCTGCTACTAGAGTCAGGTGCCGAATTTACGGATGTGGTTTGAGCCTGTGTCATAGTCGTCAAAAATAATGCTGCACAAAATGCAACAGTCTTCAGTTTTTTCATTGTTAGTTTGTTTTCCTTTTTTTGAGTAGAGGTTTTAGACCCTATTCTCCTTAATTTTCTTCAGTTTCAGACAAAGATAATAATTTTATTGAAAAGTTCTAGAAATTAGGTGCTCTTAAAAAGTTGTTTTTAATAAAAAAAACATAACTTTGTCATACATAATCAAACCATAAATAGTTTTACAAATGCTATTGTTTTAAAAAATCATACAGTAATTTATGAAATCAAAACTACACCTATTTTCAAAGGCTATGCTAAGCCTTATGATTGCGGCGACAATCTTTGCCTCAGCTCTTAATGCTAGCGCATCGCCTGCCCGCCGTGGTAATGTTACGGTCACTCAAGCTGACGGTACAACTCTTACAATCCGCCTACACGGCGATGAACACTTTAATTATAGAAGTACAGTTGACGGCTATCCAATAGTCGAAAAGGACGGCTTCTACTATTATGCTAGCTACGAGAGCCCTTCGAATATCGAAATCACAGATGTTCGTGTAAACGCTATTCGTACAACAGAGGAGAAACAAATCCTTAGCTCGCTTAAGGCTCCAGATATGAGCGTCTTTAGAGCGAACTCTCCTATTAACGCACAAAGGGCACAGTACACTAGTAGTACTATACAGAAAGCTACTTCGCTGTCTAGCTTCCCGAATGAGGGGGTAATAAAATCTGTAATAATCCTAGCGGAATTCTCTGACGTGAAGTTCTCTATTTCTGACCCACAACAGGCGTTCGAGAATCAGCTTAACGAGGAGGGATATAGCGTGTCGGGTGCAACAGGTAGTGCAAAAGATTATTACTATGCTTCGTCGAAGGGTAAATTTATAGGCGACTTTGATGTTTATGGTCCTTATACCCTTAGCAACTCTATGTCTTATTATGGAGGCAACCAGTCGGGCTATGATATTCGTCCTCAGCAGATGATTGAAGATGCAGTTGAGTTAGCAGATGCAGATGGTGTAGACTTCACGCAGTATGACGTTGATGGCGATGGTGTAATCGACAACGTCTTTGTGTACTATGCAGGCTATTGTGAAGCGCAGGGCGGTAGCTCTAGCAGTATCTGGTCGCACAAATGGGAGGTCTATGGCAGCCCTACTTTTGACGGCAAGATTCTTAAAGGCTATGCTTGTACGGCTGAGCTTAGAGGTAGTATGGGTACTACTATTGCAGGTATCGGTACATTCTGCCACGAGTTTGGTCACGTCTTTGGACTTTATGACCACTACGACACAACTGGTTATACAAATGGTTATTCTTATGGTACAGGCTCTTATGATATTATGGATTATGGCAACTATAATAATGACGGTAATACACCGCCTATTTTTAATGCCTTTGAGATGCAGCTAATCGGATGGATTGAGCCAACAGAATTTAGCGGCTCTTCGGATATCACTCTTGAGCCTCTACAAAATGGAGTTTCTTATATGGTTCCAACCGAAGAGGATGGCGAGTATTTCCTTATCGAGGCTCGTACGACTGACTATGTGTGGGATGCCTATATCCCTGGTGGTGGGCTTTTCATAACGCATATAGATATGTCTAGTGATGTTACTAGTTATTGGAATAATAATGCTCCAAATGGAAACTCATCACACGAGTGTTTTAAATTTGTCGTAGCAGGCAATAGGACTATTAGTAGCGATAGCGACTTGGATTATGTTCCTTATCCTTCGAATGACAATGTATGGTCGAAATATAGTAATACAGCGTGGAGCGAGACATCTTCTCCAAAGGCTCAGAGCTGGGACGGTGTTTCACTTCCTTATAACCTCTATAATATAGCCTTTGCGGACGATAACTCAGGTGCAATGACCTTTACGGCACAGAGCACTTCTGAGGAGGAGAGTGTCATTAAGCTCGAACTCGATACAACTTATGACTTTATCCCAGTAGTGGGTGTAAAGTATAGAATGGGCTATACTATTACATCGGACAATACAAGCTATACAGATGTGGTTTGGAGCAGTTCGGATGAGAGTATTATGACCATTGACGCAAATGGGGAGTATATCTTCCTTGCCGATGAGATAGCTACTATTACCGCTACAATAGCAAACTATTCTAGCGTGTCGGCTAGTGTAACACTTAATCCTACGATAAAGCGAGGCATAACAGGTAGAGTTACAGATAGCCAGGGAGCTGTCCTTACGGGTGCAACTATTGAGTTGTATAGCGTTAGTGAAACTTCGATGTCGGTTGAGGGTGCGCAGCAGTCTGTTTCTACACGTGCAGCGACTCCTACTTATAGTATGACTACTGATGAGTATGGCGATTATTTATATTTGTTACTTTCGACTGGTCGTTATGAGTTGATAGCTACTTATAATGGATTTGTTTCTAACTCTCAGTTTGTTGTGATTGTTTCGGGTATGAACCAGTTCGATATAACGCTTACTGATTATCTAGAAAATAGTTGTGATATTGCAGTTGGTCAGAGGGAGGCTACTCTTTCTTGGTCGCCACAGGGCTATGATAGCTTTGCAGTGGAGTACACTGACGAAAATGGTGATAAGTATATAGAGGGTAGCGATGAGCCTAGCTTTACGATTGTGAATCTGCTGCCTCAGAGCACCTATGATTTTACGGTATCGGGAGTTTCGAGCGATAAGAGTACGACAGTCCTCTATGGTGATAGCTTCACGACTTTGGGTGAGATAACATCAATTCCTATGGTACTTCTTAGTGGCTATGAGCAAACGGTTGGCGATAGGATTACTCTACGTGCGCTTAATATTAATGATAGCGATGAGGTTGAGTGGTACTATAATGGTTACACAGTTTCTAGTGGAGTGTTGACTGTTGTGAAGGGAGAAAAGACTGTTATATGCGTTGTTACACGTGGGTCAGAAGAGTACACTATCCGCAGGGTTATCTGTGGTGTAGAGTAGGGAGATGTATTATTTAGGGGGTGTCCTTTTTTAGAGGGCACTCTATTGTAAGAGTAAAAAATAAAAAAAATATAGAACAATGAAAAGGATATTTTATATAATAAGTTTGGCGGTGTTTAGCTCTTTGTTAGCTACGTCTTGTGAGGATGCGAAGGTGGAGAATAACCCAGAGGAGGGGGATAGCGAGTATTTGGAGTCGTTTATGTCGCTTAGCGAGCCTTGTGTTTATGTTAAGGGGGAGACTAAGGGGGCTTATGACAAGACCCTTGATCAGATTGTTGTCAATTCATCTAGGAGCGAGTATATGGTTGCTAGCGGCAGCGGTGAGAGTTTCTATTCACTTTCGATAGATGGCGATTTAACTGTTGGGCAGAGTGTACTTGTTACGACAGATAGCTATGGCGTTGAGGGTGTAGCGTATAGTAATTTGGGCTTAGAGGTTAAGGCTGACAGCTTGAGTAGGGTGTATTTGTGGAGCGAGAGTGAGGAAGTTGGCTTTGTGCTGTTAATAGAGTAGTTCCTTTTTAGTGATTAGTGATTAGTGATTCAATACTCCGTTAAATTTTAATTTAACCATCTGATTTTCAATAAAATAAATGTGATTTTTCTTGCTTATGTCCCTGATTTTTACTATCTTTAAGGCTAAAACCACTCAGTCTTATGAAAGTAAATAATCAGGTACAAAAGCAATTATCTTCAATAATTATCTCAACTCTAAAAAACTCCGCCATTTCCCTAAATAAATGGAGGCGTAACTTCTTTATCGAAACATTATTACTGTTTCTTAGTATTCACGGTAGAGTTAATTTTATGGTAACCGTCTCCACGATGATGCATTGACAGTGATGTGAGCTATTGGGCTTGCCATTTGTCGGGTAGTAATTCACGCAGGGCGAAGCTTGGGGTGTGAGGTGGTAGTAGTGCGATACGGTGG
>JAWXTN010000065.1:0-7651 GCA_044433515.1 Rikenellaceae bacterium
CGTGCGCCGGTCGCCGACATAGATTGCAAGCAATCTACTCGCTGCCCCTCGACTTGCATGTGTTAAGCCTGCCGCTAGCGTTCATCCTGAGCCAGGATCAAACTCTCCATTGTAAAATGTTTTTGTTTGTTCTTTGAAGCGATGCTAATCACTTCAAATGGCTCTTGTTATTAAAAAGAATTAACTAGACTTTAATTTTGAATCAAAATTAAAAAATTTGCTTGTACTTTTACTGTTTTAAAACTCTCATCTTCAAGAAGTTGTTTGTCTTAAAACGGTGCTTCCTCAAATACTTTTAATGAACTTTAGAAAAGTTAAGAGTCGTTAGCGACTCTTTTCGTTTCAGGGTTTGCCATCTCGGCGAACCGCTATTTTGTTTTGCTTTTGAGTGTCTCGCGGTGTGTACCGTTTGTCTCTCTTAGCGGATGCAAATATATGGCACTTTTTCGGAACCACCAAATTTTTTTGCAACTTTTTTTCACTTTTTTTTCGTACCTTTGCATTTCACATAGATTAATTTACTTTAAATCAAAGAGATATATGACAAAAAAAAATTTAAAAAATTTTGCCTCACTTTTAGAGATTATGGCAGATTTGCGTGAAAAATGCCCTTGGGACAGGGAGCAAACGATGCTAAGTTTGCGTACAAATACGATAGAAGAATGCTTCGAACTTGTCGATTCTATCCTAAATAATGATAAAAACGCCATAAAAGAGGAGTTAGGCGATGTGCTTTTGCACATTGTTTTCTATTCGAAGATAGCGGAAGAGGAGAAATCTTTCGATATTGGGGATGTGATAGAGACTTTGTGTGAGAAATTGATATATCGCCATCCCCATATATATAGTACTACGGAGGTGAGTGGTGTTGACGATGTGAAGAGCAATTGGGAGGCTTTGAAGCAGAAGAAGAAAAAGAGTGGGGGTTTACTTAGTGGCGTTCCACGTTCGATGCCTGCGTTGCCTAAGGCTACCCGTATTGGGGAGAAGGCGGCATCTGTGGGGTTTGATTGGGAGAAGCGTGAGGATGTATGGGCCAAGGTTAAGGAGGAGATTTCGGAGTTGGAGGCTGAGATGTGTGAGGGGGATAGCAATCGGGAGAAGATAGAGTCGGAGTTTGGCGATGTCTTTTTTGCTTTGACTAATGCGGCACGGTTGTATGGCATTGACCCAGAAACGGCACTTGAGCGAACTAACAAGAAGTTCAGTAGTCGTTTTACCTATTTAGAGGATAGGGTTCGTGAGCGGGGTGTTTCTTTGCGTGATATGAGTTTAGCTGAGATGGATGCGATTTGGGACGAGGCTAAGGGTTTAGAGAATAAATAAGGATACTATATATATGGGGAAATTTAAAAATTATAAATTATGGCAATTATAAGAACTTTACGGGGTAAGACTCCGAAGATTGGTACGGGATGTTTTTTGGCGGAGAATTGTGCGGTATTGGGGGATGTTGTGATGGGGGATGAGTGTTCTATATGGTATGGTGCTACATTGCGAGGTGATGTAAATAGCATACGTTTGGGCAATCGTGTGAACGTACAGGATGGGGCTGTTATCCATACTTTGTATGAGCGTAGTGTTACGGTTATTGGGGACAATGTGTCATTGGGTCATAATGCGGTTGTGCACGGTGCTACTATTGAGGACAATTGTTTGATAGGGATAAATGCTACTGTATTGGACAATGCAGTTGTGGGGAGTGGTACGATAGTCGCTGCTAATGCTTTGGTGTTATCTAATTCGGTTTTGGAGCCTCATTCTATATATGCTGGTGTACCAGCTAGGAAGGTTAAGGAGATATCACCTGAGCAGAGTCGTGATATTGTTGAGCGTATTGCCAATGATTATGTGATGTATGCGTCGTGGTACGAGGGAGATAATGATTAATTATTAGTGATTAATGATTAATAGCCTGAGCTACAGCAGAGTAAACAAAGGCTAGCAGCAACAGAAATTCGAAGAATTTCCGCCCGCTGCTAGGCGGCGCCGCCCGCGTGGGGGGCGATGGCAGGCGGCTCACAGGCGGCTTTCACACGGATGAGAGCGGTTAGCGGTGGGGGGATAACATCCCCAAAATTTCTCTGATAAGAGAATTTCCCCCCACCGCCCCAAAATCCTTTAGCTAGAACAGACATAATTCTAGAATAACATAAGGGAGAGACTTCACTAAATCTAGAAGTCTCTCCCTTATGTGTTTTGTTAACGTAGTGCCGAGTAGGACTGTAAGGCTATAAGGCTGTGTATAGCCAGCTGTTTTGCGCAGGAACGAGCAAAACAGAGCGGTGCCTCCACCCGACAGTGGCACCGCTTCTGCTACCGCCCTAAAAGCGTTGCCCCTTGGCGGCTCCGAGGAGGAGCTACTCCTTTAACCTAATTTCATACTTTCAGAAAAAATTCCTATCTTTGCGGATAGAAACCTGTCGGGGTGTTTCCCACCCCATAAGAGTTTAAAATATTATTTTTTGCGTTTGCGTAAAATCTTGCAGTCGAAAACTGGTAATTTTTGATACTAACAAGAGACTTATGTGCAACGTCTATACTGTATTTATATGGTATGGGCTTGCTTGTCTGTTAGTATAGGCGTACCAGTGCCTCGATTGTGGATATAGTTTAAGTCCGTACCATTCTTTTTTCTTGGGGATTTAATAATTACGACAACCCTTAAGAGAGGATGATGCAGTATTTGACAAAACCGCACTGAAATCACCACATCTGCTATACGGTATAAACGAGACACAACTTATTGGGGTGCTCTCGTCCTCTCTCTCTTTACTATATCTGTTGCTACTTTCGGAAAAGATTTGATATTTTCTCGTGCTGCATTTAAGGGGTTCTGTTCTTGCGGAAGTTCTTTCGGGTGTATGCCTGTTCTAGCTTTGGATTTTTTTGGGGGGGAAATTCTCTTATCAGAGAATTTGGGGGATGTTATCCCCCCACCGCAAACCGCTCTAATCCATCTGCAAGCCGCTTTTAAGCCGCCTGCCACTGCCCTTGCGCGGGCGGCGCCGCCTAGCAGCGGGCGTAAATTCTTCGAATTTCTGTTGCGGCTAGCCTATGTCTGTTCTAGTGTGGCTCTCCTACAACCTAATACCTAATACCTACAACCTAAAAAAAAGGGGTGCTCCGTAAGAAGCACCCCTTTCTATTATAAGCTATATAACTATATAAACTATTTTACCAAAGCTTGGAAATCCGCTTCTTCAAAATAATCCATAAAGTTTACCTCAGTCTCTGCCAAAGCTACTACATCAGATCCACCCTTGCTGATAGATGACTCCAAATTGCTGTAGAATGAAGATGAATTACCCTCGTTAGCTGCAATAACAGCCTTAACATAATCAGATGCCCAACAAGTCTCGTTTGCCAAAGTAGCCTTAGCTGCCGCTACATCACCGTTAAGCAATTGCGCCAAACCCTTGTTGTATCCGTCAAGTGAAGAAATTGCACTAGCATAATTACCATTAGCCAACTCTACCAAACCCTTGTTGTACTTAGCCTCAGGTGCAGAAGATGCAGCAAAATACTTAGCAGCCTCTTCCTTGTTACCCTCTGCAAGTGCTACAACACCTAGGTTGTTCACAACTTGTGCGTTTGAATTGTTAATGCCAGCTGCCTTAGTGAAGTTGCTCTTAGCGTCATCATAATTGCCTTCCCAAGCATTCACAACACCCATATTGTTCCAAGCACGGAAATCATTGTACTTGTTAGCAGCCGCTGTGTAAATCTTAAGTTTTGTAGCATTGTCTGAATAAAGAGTTGCAGAGAACAACATCTCCTCAACTGTAAGAGAATTGATGTCAGTCGCAACCGCAGCCTTAAGCTCGTCGTCTGTCAAACCCTCAACACGTACATTAACACTCATCTTCGAACGACGAAGTTCTGGAAGAATCTTTTCAGCTAGTACTGTGAAAGCAGCTGTCATATTCTTAATCTCTGCATCACGAACCTGTGGGTCGCTATACATTGAAAGAACTTGTAGAATAAGAGCCTTGTCTTCGATATCAGAAGCAGCTACCAATTCTTTGAAACCTTCCCAGTCCTCACCCATTGCATTTACATCAAATGTCTCAGCTGGTACATCGTTCTTTTTGAAACGAGTTTCAAGAGCCTTTTTAGTAGTCTCACCACGTTTTGTTGATAGATTGTCATTGTAGTTCAATGGACCGTCAGGAGAAGCGTAAGATTGTGCATAAACATCACCTACTGTCTTCTTAGCATCACCATTGTTAGCAATGATAAATTGCTCAAGAGCTTCGATTTCCTCAGAGTTCAACTCCGTAGAACGTACTGTAGAGCTGTTGATTTGGAACATAATCTTAGCGTCTTGGTTAAGATATGTTACTCTCTCAAGTGCATCAGGAGCAATAGCTACTTGTGCATAGTTGTTAGCCAAAGTTTGTAGTGCGCTAACACCCCAAGCTACGTTAATTTCGTCTGGAAGTGCTGTGAACTCCGAAATTTTGCTACCATTCTTTAAACACTTAGCTTCACCTCTGAAGATAAGTTTAGAAAGGCGCATCTCCTCAGTGTAAGGAATAGAAATCTCAACAGTTACTGTTGCATCCTCTTTTGCAGGAATCACTTGGTAGTTGTCCTCAACGCTCTCGCCTTGGAAGAATACTGGAGTGCCAGCAGACTCGCCACCGTCATAAACCAATACTGGAGTAAGCTTAAGTACTGCATACTCGCTAAACGCCTTTGCAGGAACTGCTACTGAAGCAGTAGTGATAGCGTTGTCGCCCTTAAGTGTTACTAGTTCAGGAGAACAAGTGATAGCTTCTTCGATGTCTAGAGTCTTCATCATAGAGGTATAGCAACCACAAGATGGCAACAAAACAGCTGCTGCTAGAAGAGCAAAACCTGATTTAAATAGATTTTTCATTGTTTTTTAGAGTTTGTTATTTATGTTTATATTATTTTAATTATTCTTCAAATCTTTTTTTGTAAAGCTAGCACTATGACTTCTCTTGGCGTTATCACTTGTCATATTGTAATGACAAAGATATTACTCTTTTTTTAAATTTGCAAGAAAAATCAAGTGCTACACCCCCCAAATTATTCCTTTGGAAGGAGTGCCTTGCGAGATAGTTTAAGCTTACCATTCTTTGGATCTACCATAAGTAGCTTAACATCAATCATTTCGCCCTCTTTCAACCCACTGTCAGCCATTGTAGCTAGGCGGCTGTGAGATATCTCAGAGATGTGCAACAAGCCGTCCTTGCCAGGAAGTATCTCAACAAATGCGCCAAATTCTACGATTGAACGGATTTTCCCGTTATACACCGCACCAACCTCTGGCACTGCTGTAATACCCTTGATACGTGCAATAGCTGCGTCAACGCCAGCCTTGTCTGCTCCGAAGATATCCACGATACCCTTACCCTCAACTTCGCTGATAGTAATAGTAGTACCTGTGGTCTTCTGCATCTCTTGGATAACCTTACCGCCAGGCCCGATAACCGCACCGATAAACTCACCCTCGATTGTAAGCTGAACCATACGAGGTACGTGTGGTTTGTAGTCTTCACGTGGCTCAGAAAGAGTCTCCATCATTTTGCCAAGGATGTGAGCACGACCTGCTTTTGCTTGCATAAGTGCTTGGTGAAGAACTTCGTAAGAAAGTCCGTCAACCTTAATATCCATTTGAGTAGCAGTAATACCGTCTTTAGTACCTGTTACCTTGAAGTCCATATCGCCAAGGTGGTCTTCGTCGCCTAGGATATCAGAAAGAACCGCAAAACGGCTACCTTCCGTTACCTTACCGCCCTCTGCGATAAGACCCATAGCGATACCACTCACTGGCTTAGAAATCTTAACACCTGCGTCCATAAGTGCTAGTGTACCTGCACAAACTGTCGCCATAGACGAGCTACCGTTACTTTCCAAGATGTCGCTCACAACACGGATTGCATAAGGGCAATCAGCTGCTGCTGGCACAACTGGTTTCAAGGCACGAAGTGCAAGGTTACCGTGACCTACCTCACGACGTGAAAGTCCACGTGCGGCACGAGCGTCGCCTGTGCTGAATGGAGGGAAGTTATAGTGAAGAACGAATTTCTCTGTACCTTCTCTTAGTACATCGTCAATCATCTTTTCGTCAAGTTTTGTACCAAGTGTCACAGTTGTAAGCGATTGAGTCTCGCCACGTGTGAATAGAGCCGAACCGTGAGGAGCAGGCAAATACCCTACTTCGCTCCAGATTGGGCGAACTTGCTCAGTTGTACGGCCGTCAAGGCGCACACCCTCTTGAAGAATCATATTACGCATAGCTGGCTTCATAACATAATCGTGGAAGTAGCGTTTGATAAGAGATTTCTTTTCTGAAAGTTCTTCCTCTGTGAAAGTTGCTAGGTATTCTTCTTCGATAGCTTCGAAACGCTCAGAGCGTTCGTGTTTTGGAAGTTGTGCTTTTGCTACTTCATAAGCTTTATCATAAGTAGCAGCTACTACTGCTTCTTTAACTTCGTCGTCGTTCTTTTCGTGGCAGTACTCTTTCTTAACAGCAGTGCCTAACTCTTCCATAAGTTCCACTTGCGCTTGGCACTGAACTTTGATAGCTTCGTGAGCGAACTGAATTGCTTCGAGCATTTCTTCTTCTTGCACTTCGTTCATTTCGCCTTCTACCATCATAATGTTGTCGAGAGTTGCAGCTACCATAAGGTCAATATCTACGCTACCTTCAGCCATTGCTGAGAATGTAGGGTTGATAACTAGTTCGCCACCGATGCGTGCTACTCTCACCTCTGAGATAGGGCCACCGAATGGGATAGTGCTTACTGCTAGTGCAGCCGATGCTGCAAGACCTGCAAGGGCATCTGGTTGGATATCTGGGTCAGCCGAGATAAGGTTAACAGTTACGAATACTTCGGCGTGGAAGTCACTTGGGAATAGAGGTCTTAGTGCTCTGTCGATAAGTCTAGACACTAGGATTTCGTAGTCCGAAGGTCTAGCTTCTCTCTTAAGGAATCCACCTGGGAATCTACCGTTAGCGGCGTATTTCTCTTTATACTCCACAGAAAGTGGCATAAAGTCTACGTCCTCTTTGGCATCTTTAGCGCAAGTAACAGCAGCCATAAGCATTGTGTTTCCTTGTTTAAGGATAATCGAGCCGTCAGCTTGTTTAGCTAGTTTGCCTGTCGAGATTTCGATAGTTTTGCCGTCAGGCAGTTGGATTAGTTTTTTTGTTTCGTTGTACATTTTTTTGTTTTCATTTGTGCCAGGTTTTCCTCTTTTTAGACCTTGGCGATTTTTTGTTATATATTATCCTTTCAGATTTTTCTTTACCTCCTTGATTATCAAACACTTACCACACAACACGGCACAGTAAGGGCATAATAATGAGCAAAGTTAATAATTTTTTCTGAAAACTCATTTATTTATTTGATATTTTTTAGGTTATCTGTATTAGGTTGTAGGTGTTAGGTATTAGGGATTAGGTATTAGGTTGTAGGTATTAGGGATTAGGTATTAGGTTGTAGGTATTAGGGGTTAGGTATTAGGTTGTAGGTATTAGGTTGTAGGTGTTAGGGATTAGGTATTAGGTTGTAGGTATTAGGGGTTAGGTATTAGGTTGTAGACGTTGAGGTTGTCGAGCCCCGGTGGTATGCCGCTAACGCGCATAGAGATAAAGCCCGTGATTAGCAGTATA
>JAWXTN010000066.1:0-7604 GCA_044433515.1 Rikenellaceae bacterium
GGGAGAGGGAGAGGGAGAGGGAGAGGGAGAGGGAGAGGGGGTTGCGAGATAGCCTTTAGAAGTTTTATGGATTTTAGGAGGGACGGACTATCGGGGGGGGGGCAGTACCTAAATGTTGGTATTTTTTTAGAGCATATATATTTATAAATCAAATTTACTATCTTTGTGTGGCTAATTTTATCCGAAAAACAATAAGACGAGACGAACCATAGTCTAGGGGGCTATGATTTGTCGAGTTTTAAAAACACGCAAGTATGAATTTATCAGAGTTAAGCAATGGCTCCTCGGCTACGATTGTCGGCATTAGTGGCGACACTACAATAATTAAGCGTTTGGTAGAAATGGGGTTTGTAAAGGGTCGTGAGATTAAAGCGATTAAGAATGCCCCACTACGAGACCCTGTGGAATATGAGCTTATGGGCTATAATATTTCACTACGCAGACAAGAGGCAGAGAGTGTACAGATAGTTACGGCAGAGGAGTCTAGGGGGTGTTGTAAGGAGAGCTGCCCTGGTTCTCAGTGCGGCAGAGTTGTGCGCAGGAAATATGTTGTGAGCGAGGGGGAGAATGTCATTAACGTAGCTGTTGTGGGCAATCCTAATTCGGGTAAGACTACACTTTATAATTCGCTTGCAGGTCAGAGGGAGCACACAGGTAATTATGCAGGTGTAACAGTAGGTCATAAAACCGCTACGATACATCACAGCGGCTATAAGATTAACATCACAGACCTTCCAGGGATATACTCCCTATCAAACAATGTCGCAGAGGAGAAGGTCGTTGGTGATGTACTTTCTGGAGGCACTTTTGACTTTGTTATAAATGTCTTGGATTCTACGCTGTTGGAGCGTAATCTTTTCCTCACCACTCAGCTTATGGATATGGGGCAGCACGTTGTTGTTGCGCTCAATATGTATGATGAGTTGTTGTCAATGGGCGATAAGTTTGACTATCAGACCCTATCTCGAATGTTGGATATACCTTTCATTCCTACGGTAGCTAGCAAGGGCGAGGGCGCACTTGATATTTTGGATGTTATCGTAAAGCGATATAGCAAAGAGGAGGAGCATACGCATATTGAGAGTAATATGGGAGAGACTATTGAGTCTGCACTTGCATCGGTGGCTTCTAAGATTCGTTCTTCGGGGAGTAACGTTGGGAGTTTGCCATCACGTTTTGTAGCTTCTATGCTGCTAGACAATGTAGCGGAGTACTCTGCTATGGTAAATGAGGAGACTTTGCATTATAGTTATGAGGTACGTCAGCGATTGGAGGGGGAGTATGGCGAGAAGATAACTCCGATTTTGGCTAATGCTCGATATGGATATATAGCTGGTGCTTTACGTGAGACACACAAGATGAGTTCTCAGCGGCATAAGCGCACAAAGTCGATAGACAATGTATTGACGCATAGAGTATGGGGATTGCCTATATTTGTGGCTATTTTGTGGGTAATGTTTTATTCGGTTTATACATTAGGAGAGCCTCTTCAGGATTTGATAGATATGGGTGTGGGATGGCTATCGGATTTTATGAGTTCGGTGTTACCTAATGGTGCTATACAAGATTTGGTAGTTGACGGAATGATAGGCGGTGTCGGGAGTGTGATAGTCTTTTTGCCTAATATTTTGATATTATTTTTGTTCATCGCATTTTTGGAGGATTCGGGATATATGGCTCGTGCGGCTTTTATAATGGATAAGCTGATGCACAAGATAGGGTTACACGGCAAGAGTTTCATACCGTTGCTTATGGGTTTTGGGTGTAATGTACCTGCGATTATGGCTACTCGCATTATCGAGGAGCGTAAGAGTCGTTTGGTAACAATGCTTATATTGCCATTTATGTCTTGCAGCGCACGATTGCCTGTGTATATATTACTTGTAGGGGCATTCTTCCCTGAGAATGCCGTTATGGTGCTTTTAGGGTTATATCTTTTGGGTATATTATTAGCGATAGTTTCTTCTCTTATATTTAGGAAGGTATTATTCACTCAGAAGGATCAGCCATTTGTTATGGAGTTGCCGCCATATCGTTTTCCTACTTTTCGGGCTATGCTTAAGCATATGTGGGAGAAGGGCGGTCTGTATCTTAAGAAGATGGGGGGAGTTATCCTTATCGGTTCGGTAGTGATATGGGCACTTAGTTATTATCCTAGCCGTGAGGATAGTTATTTAAAGAGTATAGGACAGACGATAGAGCCAGTTATAGAGCCACTAGGTTTTGATTGGCGTATGGGTGTATCTTTGGTTTCGGGCATTGCAGCCAAGGAGGTTGTTATCGGGACTATGGGAGTTATTTATAACACTGAGGAGGGGGATGACCTTGCCTTAGCTGAGGCTTTACAGGAGGCTCAGTATTCAGATGGATCAAAGATATTTACTTTGGCTAGCACGTTATCGTTTTTAGCATTTGTTTTGATATATTTTCCTTGTATAGCGGTAGTCTCTGCCATACGTCGTGAGAGCGGTGGCTGGAAGTGGGCACTATTTTCAGTATTCTACACCACTGGGCTAGCCTGGGTCATAAGTTACTGTGTCTATAACATATTTTCCTGAGCTGTCTTGACTAGCCAATAGCAATTAGCAATTAGCAATTATCAATTTGCAATTTGCCAATAGCCAATAGCCAAAGCACCTCTCCCCTCCCCTTATTTCACACTCAACTGAACGAGAACCCCATTAATCATTAATCACTAATCGTTAATCATTAAAAAAAGTTCATTGTCGAAAATTAGACAATGAACTTTTTTTAATGAGCTGTTGACGAGGATTGAACTCGTGACCTCTTCCTTACCAAGGAAGTGCTCTACCACTGAGCTACAACAGCTTTATATCCACAAAAGGACTGCAAATATATATGATTTTTATATACTTTCCAAATATTTTAGCCCCTATTTAATGCCACCATCTCAATAAGCGTAGCAGCTGCCTCATCGCCCTTATTACCCAAACGACCGCCAGAACGCTCCACGGCCTGCTCCATAGTGTCAAGTGTCAAGAGCCCAAACCCGATAGGCTTTCCACACTTAAGCTGCACATCCATAATACCCTGAGTAGCCCCAGAACACACATATTCAAAGTGTGGAGTACCCCCACGAATCACACAGCCCAATGCCACTACCCCATCGTAACAGCCCCTCTCCAACGCCACACGTGCACCAAATGGCAACTCAAATGCACCAGGCACCCATATCACTTCAATGTCACTTTCCAGACAACCAGCCCCAAGCAAAGTAGCCTTAGCACCTTTCATTAAAGCCTCTGTTATCTCTCTATTCCAATCTGACACCACAATAGCTATACGCATACCCGCAGCAGACGATAACGCCGCAGAGTTGGCAAGTGTCGATAAATTCTGATTTTCGCTAGACATATCCTATAAATTGTTTTGTTATGGGGAATTTTCAGAACTCCCCTCATATAAATTATAAATAAAAATCGCCACCTAAAAAAACATCTTTTTAAGTGGCGACCATAAAAATATTATCCCTCAGATAATTCTCTCAAAAATTACAAAGACTGAGAGAAGTGAGCAATATACTTATCAGCATCACGTGCCTGCAAAGAAGCTGGATTATTAACCTTAATAGACTGAATCATCTCAATAGCTTCAGCAGCTTTACCTTCAGAGAAAAGGGCAATAGCAGCCTTCTGAGCATAAACAGGAGCAGTAGCATCACTTGTACTAGCGGCAATAGCTTGTTTGTAAAGTGAAATTGCTTCGTTCACATTGCCAAGCTCGATAGCACAGTCACCCTGCAAACCTACATTTTGAGCATCAATAATTTCACCTGCTGCCGACTTGCTAGGGCTATATGCCTTGAAGTAAGTAGTAGCACCTGCGAAATCGCCAAGCTGCATAGCACAGATACCTGCATAATGCGTAGCAAGGTTACCTTGAGGAGTGCCAGAGAAATCTGCTGCAACAGCTTTAAAGCCGTCAAATACACCTGCCACACCGTTTAGAGCAACAGCGAACGAGTCTCTTTCAAACTGAATTTGAGCCTCGAACATAGAATTTGTAGCATCCTCGATACGAGGGTTAGAATATAGTTGTTTGTAGCCGAAAATACCTCCAGCAACCAAAATTGCAATCACAAGGATTGTAATAAATAGTTTACCATTTTTTTGGATAAACATTTCGCTTTTTGTCAGAGCTTCTTCGATTTGTAGTTCTGGATCTTTCTCAACTGGTTTTTTTGTAGCCATAGCTGTAAATTGTTTTTATGCTTTATTAATTAATTTTATCTCATCTTTATCACCCACCTGCCCCACATAGCGCACAGTGAGGGGTAGCCATTTAAAGTACAAAAGTATATTTTTTATGGTAAACTACCAAACTTAACGCACTTTTTTTTATCTTTGCAATTATGTATTTAGAAACGATTACTATAAACCAGTACAAAAACATAGAGATGGCTGAGTTATCATTTAGTCCATCACTGAATTGTTTTGTTGGGAACAATGGCAGCGGAAAGACCAATGTACTAGATGCTATCCATTATCTATCGCTCACGAAGTCTGCAACGGCTATCGCCGATAAGCTGTGTGTGAAGTACGACAAAGATTTCTTTATCTTAAAGGGGCGATACGAATCTTTTGGCGAGGATAAGCCACAGACCATCACGGCAACATATAAGAGCGGTAAACGCAAAAAGATAATGTTCTCGAACAAGGAGTATGAGAAGTTGAGCGACCATATCGGACGCTTCCCTCTTGTTATGATTTCGCCATCGGACGTTGCACTGATTAGCGATACTCCATCTATTCGTCGTCAGTTCATAAACACATTCTTCTCGCAGATAGACCCAGAGTACCTTTCACTAATGATACGCTACAATGGCATTTTGGCGCAGCGCAACAGCTATTTGCGTGATTATAGCGGTGACAGTATGCTACTGGATATCGTATCGGAGCAGTTGGCAGAAGTCGGACAGAGGATATATAGTTTACGCCAGAGACATACGGCAACCCTTGCCCCGATAGTTTCGGAATTTTATAAGCGCATTTCGGGTGGGAGCGAGGTGATAGAGGTTGAGTATATCTCGAAGTTATCGGATGGCTCTATGATTGATTTATTGCGTGCTTCTTTGCAGCGAGACTTGGCACTTGGGCACACTAGCTGCGGAATACATCGAGACGATTTATCGCTAAATATGAACGGTTATCCGATACGTGGCGTCGGGTCGCAGGGTCAGCAGAAGTCTTTACTATTGGCATTGAAGCTATCGGAGGCACGAGTTATCGCTGAGCGGTGCGGTCGCAAGGCTATATTACTTTTGGACGATGTCTTTGACAAGTTGGATATGAGCCGTGTAGAGAATTTAGTAGAGCTTGTTTCGGGTGAAGATTTTGGTCAGATTTTCATTTCTGATGCCAATAAGGTACGTTTGGAGGGTATTGTTGAGAAGTTTGACACGAATTTCAAGATGTTTGAGATGAGTGAGGGTAATGCGGAGTTAATATAAATTTTATAAAAAAGATAATAATGAATTTAGAGAATATAGTAGAAGAATTTGAGGATAGTGTAGAGAGTTCGGGCGACGAGTTATTTGAGCATTTTTCGGTAACGGTAGACAAGGGTCAGGGGATGATGCGTGTTGACAAGTTTTTGAGCACACGTATGGAGAACACGTCACGTGCACGGATACAGAGTGCAGCGGACAATGGTTATATAATGGTTAATGGCGCACCTACGAAGTCGTCATATAAGATTAAGCCACTTGATGAGATACAGATAATGATGCCTTATGAGCGTCGTGAGGTAGAGATTATTCCACAGAATATACCTCTTGACATTGTTTATGAGGACGAGTATTTGCTTGTAGTGAATAAGCGAGCAGGAATGGTTGTGCATCCTGGTCACGGCAATTATGAGGGTACACTTGTCAATGCACTTGCATATCATTTGGGAGAGAGTGAGCCTATGTTTGGTGAGGGGTGTGATTTGCGAGCAGGTTTGGTACATCGGATAGATAAGAACACTTCGGGGCTATTGGTTATAGCTAAGAGGGCAGATATCCATAGTCATTTGGCAAATCAGTTTTTTCATCATACTACTGAGCGTACTTATCACGCCCTTGTGTGGGGATGTCCTAGTGAGTTGGAGGGTCGTATAGAGACTATGATCGGTCGCAGTGTACGAGATAGGTTACAGATGAGTGTACTTAGTGATGATGACCCACTGGGTAAGGTTGCTATAACTCATTATCGGGTGTTGGAGAGTATGGGATATGTATCACTTGTGGAGTGTCGTTTGGAGACTGGTCGTACACATCAGATACGTGTACATATGAAGCATTTGGGTCATCCATTATTTAATGATGAGCGATATGGTGGTGATAGGATATTGCGTGGTACGACATATACAAAGTATAAGCAGTATGTGCAGAATTGTTTTAGTTTGATGCCACGTCACGGTTTGCACGCATTGACGTTGGGATTTGAGCATCCTGTTAGTGGTGAGTGTATGCAGTTTAGCAGTGTATATCCTGAGGACTTTAGGGGGTGTTTAGAGAAGTGGAGGAATTATGTTAATTATTAATTATTAGTGATTAATGATTAACAGCCTGAGCTACAACAGAATAAACAAAGCAAGAACCACAGTAGAACAAACAGAAACGCTAACAAACTAAAATGCAGAAAGTTTTTTTGGTACTTTTTGTTCACAAAAAGTACGATGGCGGGCGGCTCGCAAGCGGCTGAAAGGCTGATGAGAGCGGTTAGCGGTGGGGGGATAACATCCCCCAAATTCTCTGACAAGAGAATTTCCCCCCCCACCGCCCCAAAATCCAAAGCTAGAGCAAGCATACATCTAAAAGGATTTCCGCTAAAACCCACAACAAAACAAAGATAAGAACGAGAGCGTAACCAAAAGAAAGGTTACGCTCTCGCTCTTTCTACACCTCTCAGCCTCACCCCCCTATCTCTATAACCCCTACAACCTAAAACCTACAACCTAAAACCTACAACCTAAAACCTACAACCTAAAACCTCTAAGAGGAAGAGCTCCTCCTCGGAGCCGCCAAGGGGTATCGCTTCTAGGGCGGTAACAGAAGCGGTGCCACTATGTCGATGTAGTGGGGTGGCGGCACCGCTCTGTTTTGCTCGTTCCTCCCAAAACAGCTAGCTCTACACAGTTTCTCAACTTCTCAGTTACTCAGCCTTACTCAGCCTTACTCAGCCCTACTCAGTGCTACTCAGTATTGCACTAAACATATAAGGGAGAGACTTCCCTATTATAGAAGCCTCTCCCTCCCTTATGCTATCTCTAGACTTCTGTTATCTCTAGCTTTGGATTTTATGGCGGTGGGGGGAAATTCTCTTATCAGAGAATTTGGGGGATAATATCCCCCCCACCGCAAACCGCTCTAATCCGTCCTTGAGCCGCCTGCGAGCCGCCCGCCATCGTACTTTTTGTGAACAAAAAGTACCAAAAAAACTTTCTGCATTTTAGTTTATTAGCGTTTCTGTTTGTTCTACTGTAACCGTCTCCACGATGATGCATTGACAGTGATGTGAGCTATTGGGCTTGCCATTTGTCGGGTAGTAATTCACGCAGGGCGAAGCTTGGGGTGTGAGGTGGTAGTAGTGCGATACGGT
>JAWXTN010000067.1:0-7507 GCA_044433515.1 Rikenellaceae bacterium
TGTCTGTCTGTCTGTCTCTCTCTCTCTCTCTCTCTCTCTCTCTCTCTCTCTCTCTCTCCTATACTTATTTGTTAGGACTACTCCTCTCCCTCATTCTCCTCTGTGAAAAGAGATGCAAACTCCTCTTCCGAAATATCCTCAGAAGGATTAGCTTGTGCCTCTCTCACTTCGTTATCGGCACGTAAAGATCCCTTCTGTACCCTGTCGTCATCTGCCGAAAGATAGAGCGTTACTGTAGCCCCAAAACTTAGCCTGCTGTTTTGACCAGGCGACTGCTTATATACCTTAGCTTCGTTGCGGTTTATGTCATTGACAGCTTCGTCATAGATAATCTTACCGATATTCAGTCCGCTCTCCCAAAGCCTGCTCTGTGCCTCACGGAGAGTTACCCCTACAACCTTTGGAACCATAGGTAGGGGAGCATCCGCTGCACGACCTACTATTAGTGTGACTCCCTCGCCTAGCGTCGCAGAGATATTGCTCGATGAGGTTATTGTGCGTCCTTTGTACTGCTGACCTATGATGTTGTTTGTAGCGATATCGCTGCGATAGACTAGTTTGTCAATAGTAAAGCCCCTGCTCTGAAGGATATTCTTACCCAGACGTAGAGAATAGCCCGTTACATAAGGTATAACCTCGCTGCGAGGATTCACAGCGTTTATAATCAAAAATACCTTACGCCCACTCTTTACAGCACTGCCAGGCTCTGGACTCTGGTCAAGGATTGCCCCTGGTTCCATACCTGCAACGAAAAGCGAGTCGATAACAACGAGTTGAAGGTCTGCTTCGGCGGCTAATGCGGCTGAGGCAGCTACGGTCTTGCCTGTTAGGTTTGGCACTTCGTACTTCTCTCCGTGACGTGTGAAGATATTAAGGGCTAGCGAAGTCAAGTAGATTATAACAATCACTACGCATATAGCTATAATAAAATGACGAAGGAAGAAGTGGCTTGAAATCCTCTGGGTTATGTTTCTAAATTTGTTCATTGTTCGTTTTTTGGGGATATGTCTTATTTTGAAATTGCATTGTAAAAAGTGTCTCGCTCCACTGGTATATAGCCTGCACGTTTTATTAGATTTTCGCACTCTAACGAGTCAAGGCGTGGATTCTGATCCTCTGCTCCTGCCATAGAGTAAATCTTTGTTGTATCGTCTATTGTGCCGTCTATGTCGTCTGCTCCGAAGGCTAGGGCTAACTCTGTGGTCGCTTTGCCGAGCATTGGCCAGTAGGCTTTGATATGGTCAAAGTTGTCTAGGAATAGGCGACAGAGTGCCATCATTCTTAAATCTTCGGTTATGGATGTAGCGGTTATCTTCTCTCCGAGTTCGTTGTTTGAGGTTTTGAACTTTAGGGGAATAAATGCAGAGAAACCGCCCGTATGGTCTTGCAGCTCCCGTAGCTGTTCGAGGTGTCTGAGGCGTTGCTCGATAGTCTCTATGTGCCCATAAAGTATCGTGGCGTTCGTAGGAATGCCAAAGCTGTGGGCTGTGCGGTGAACCTCTAACCATTCTTCGGCACTGCACTTGTCGGGGCAAATCTCGTTTCGTACAGCTGGGTCGAAAATCTCAGCTCCTCCGCCTGCTATGGCTCTCATACCTGCCTTTTGCAGCCTTCTGAGCCCTTCTTCGATTGTGAGTCCTGCTTTAGTGATTATATAGTGTAGTTCGACAGCTGTATAGGTCTTTAGTGCTACGTTTGGGAGTATAGCCCCTACTCTGTGGAGAAGTTCTTCGTAAAACTCAAAGCCACGGCGAGGGTCTACGCCTCCGACTATATGCACTTCGGTTATAGCTTTCGAGGAGTGGCTACGGCATATCTCCTCCATCTCCTCCATAGTGTAGTTCCACGAGCCAGGTTCGCCCTCAGCCCTGCGGTAGGAACAAAACTTACACCTGAAAACGCAAATATTTGTGGGTTCGAGATGTATGTTCTTATTATAAAAAACAGTGCTGCCGCTCTTGGCTATTTTAAGCTCAGTAGCCATTGCACCTAGCTGAGCAAGAGGCATCTCTTCCCATAGTCGTAGAGCGTCTTCTACTGATAATCTCGAATGCGGAGTATTTTTAAGCACGTTTATGTTGTTAGATTTGTGAAAAAATTCTAAATTTGTATTTTTAGGAGAGTTCTTATGTTTGGCTCTCCTTAAAAGTACAAATTTACAAACTTTTTGCATACACTTATGAAAATTCTAAAACTTTTTTGCGCATCACTGATTTTGCTCTCTTCTTTCACGGCTGTGGCGGACGAAGGAATGTGGCTCCCATCACTCCTTAAAGGGAAAACTATTAAAGAAATGCGCCGTGCAGGGCTTAAGCTTACAGCTGAGGATTTGTATAGCGTAAATAAGGCTTCGCTCAATGACGCTATCGTGTTGTTTGGAGGGGGGTGTACTGGTGAGATGATTTCGCCAGAAGGTCTTTTGTTGACTAATCACCACTGCGGATATGGACAAATTCAGTCGCATTCAAGTGTTGAGGCTGACTACTTGACTAATGGCTTTGCAGCTATGAGCCGTGAGGCTGAGCTTCCAAATCCAGGACTAAAGGTTAGCTTCCTTCGTGAAATGAGAGATATTACAGCACTTGTAGCTGAGGGACAAAAACCAGAAGATATAGCAAAGGCTGCGACCGAGGGCACAAACCTTAGAGCGAGCGTTGAGCAGATGTACTATGGTGCAGAGCAGTACCTATTCCTATACGAGGAGTTCGAGGATGTGAGACTTGTTTTTGCTCCTCCTTCAGCAATCGGTAAGTTCGGTGGCGATACTGATAACTGGATGTGGCCACGTCACACTGGTGACTTCTCTATGTTTAGAGTTTATAGCGCACCTGACGGCTCACCTGCTAAATATTCAAAAGACAATGTACCTTACGAGCCTAAGAAATTCCTAGAGATTTCTGCAAAGGGCATTAAAGAGGGCGACTTTACCTTTGTGTATGGATTCCCTGGCACTACGCAGCAATATCTACACAGCGAGGCGGTGAAATATATCGTCGAAAGAGGAGACCCTCAGAAGATTGCTATGCGAGATATTAGACTCGACGAGATGAATGCTGCTGCTGCCAAGAGCGACGAGATTCGTATTAAATATGCAGCGAAGAACGCAAGTGTCGCTAACGCTTGGAAGAAATGGCAAGGCGAACTTCTAGGGCTTCAACGCCTTGGAACAGTAGAGCGTAAAATCGAAGAAGAAGCAGCTTTCGAAGCGTGGGTTGCGGGAAGTGAATACTCAGGGGTGACATATAAACTAAAGGATATCTACGTTGAGCTAAACGAAATTCAGTATCTTAACGACTTGTATCTCGAAGGAGCGTTCGGTTCTGAAAAGCTGCTATTCCTATTGACTCCAGCAGAGAAGAGAGATAGCGCAGCGTTCTTTAAGAACTATGACGCTGAGCTAGACGCACGAATTACTCGCCGTTTGTTTGCTAGACTCACCGAACTTCTCCCAGCGGATAAACTTCCAGAAGGTTTCTCAGCAGACTCTGAGCCAACGGAGGCTCTAGCAGCTGAGTTTATTAAGCTTTATAGAAACCCTCGTTATAACGAACTTAGAGGACAACTAAATGACCTGTATCAAACTTATATCGCAGGGCAGAGACTCCAACAGCCAGAGCGCAACTTCTATCCAGATGCTAACCTAACACTCCGTATCACTTATGGAAAGGTGGCAGGCTATGAACCAAACGATGGCGTGTATTTCAAACCTATCTCTACAATCAAAGGTATTATGGAGAAAGATAATCCAAATATCTATGACTACGACGTACCTCAAAGACTCCGTGACTTAGCTCCTGAGAACCTAGATCAGCCCGTGGCCTTTATCGCTACAAACCATACTTCGGGAGGTAATAGCGGCTCGCCAGTTCTCGATAAGAACGGTAGACTTATAGGTCTAAACTTCGATAGAGTTTGGCAGGGAACTATGAGCGATATAGATTATGACCCAGTGATGTGTCGTAATATCCAGCTTGATATCCGCTATGTGCTCTTTATTGTAGAGAAGTATGGCGAAGCAGGTTATCTGTTGGATGAAATGGTTATTAAAAGATAGAAACGAAAATAATCTATGAATTATATAGAGTATAGAGTAGATGTAAGTGAGGAGGGCGGCGATATAATCGTCGCCCTACTCTGTGACTATGGCTTTGAGAGCTTCTATTATGACGGCACGGCACAGTGTTGTTATATCCAGGAGGGGGATTACACGGAGTATAGAGATTCGATAGAGGAAGCTTTAAAGGAAAGTGGATATCAGTACACTAGCCGCCTAATGCCCCAAGAGAACTGGAATGCAGAGTGGGAGAGTGACTTTGAACCTATCGAAGTCGAGGGTAGGTTGTATGTGCGAACTCCTGAGCATCCGAAGAGTAGCTGTGCAGAAGAAATCCTTATAACTCCTAATATGTCGTTCGGTACGGGTCATCACCCGACAACTTATATGATGCTCAGAGCGATGCTCGACGAAGACTTTACAGCAAAGAGTCTATTGGACGTCGGTACAGGCTCAGGCGTATTGGGCATAATGGCAGCAATGAGAGGGGCAGCCACGGTCGAGGGTGTCGATATAGACAGCTGGGCAGTAGAGAGTGCAAAGGGTAATCTAATTCTCAACGGTGTGCAAGACAAAATGACTATAGAAGAGGGCACAGTAAAGATAGTAAGCGGCAAGAGCTATGACTACGTCCTAGCCAATATCGCTCGTAATATCCTAATAGGCGATATGCAAGACTATTACAACGCCACAAACCCAGGCGGCAAACTCTTTTGCAGTGGTTTCCTAGCCCAAGACACCGAAGTCCTTAAGCAAGCAGCCACAGCGGCAGGCTACAAATTACTAGCCCAAAACGAACGCAACACTTGGGTAATGCTATCCTTCCAAAAATAATGGCGAGTTTCTAAAACTCCCCTAATAAAACCACAGCCACAAAGCGGAGACTTTGTGGCTGTGGTTTTTTAGTAGTGGGGCAAGTGTGTGAGGTTTTAGCTTGCTAGAAGGGAATTATTTGAAGTCCCCTAAAGGAATTGCGCTGATAATGCGTTTTAACCCCTCTTTTAGGGTGGACTTTGGGCAGGCTAGGTTTAGGCGGATGAAGGAGTCGGAATTTTGTACGAACATACTGCCGCCTTCTAGTAGGACGCCTGCTTCTTGGGCGAAATGTAGGGGTAGGTTTATTGTGCTGTCGAAGTAGGCACTTAAGTCTATCCAGGCTAGGTAGGTGGCTTCGGAATTTGTGAAGACGGCTTTTGGTAGGTGCTCTTTAAAGAAATTTGCTGCGTACTCGAAGTTGCTGTCTAGATAGCTCTTTAGGGCTTCTAGCCACTCGCCTCCTTTGGCGTAGGCGGCTTCGGCTGCTGTTAGGCTTAGAGGGTTGCAGTTGCTCTCGTTTGCGTCCTCCCACGCTGTGCGTAGGTCGCTGTCTCGTATTATAATGTTGGAGAATAGCATACCTGCGAGGTTGAAGGTTTTGCTAGGTGCCATACAAGTCACTAGTTTTTTGTAGTCGGGCATAACTTTGCCTAGTGGGATATGGCGTTTGCCGCAGCGTAGTAGGTCGCAATGTATCTCGTCGGAGATAACCCATAGGTCGTTCTTCTCGATTATCTCTGCAACTCTATGTAGCTCCTCCTCGCTAAAGACTCTGCCTGTTGGGTTCTGTGGATTGCAGAAGATAAACAGTGATGTCAGAGGGTCAGAGGCTTTGCGCTCTAAATCTTCAAAATCTATGGTGAAATAACCGTCCGTATTCTGTAAATCTGTACAAACCCACTCTCGACCTGCGCCCTCAGCTGCATACTTGAAATAGGCATAAGAGGGAGCTGTGAAAAGTATCTTTTCGCCCTCTTTTGTTAGCATCTTTGTGAGATCCTTTAGTGCAGGCACAACCCCAGAGCTAAGCATTAGTTCCTCTTGGGCAAATGACCAGTCGTACTTATCCAAACACCACTTGCTAAAGGTCTTGTAGTAGCTATCTCCAATAAGCATTGTATAGCCGAAAATACGTCTGTCGAGTCGTTCCCTAATAGCGTCAAGGATAACCTCTGGTGTGGCAAACTCCATATCGGCTACCCACATTCGTATAAACTCCTCGTCTTTGAATTTAAACTCCAGTGAGCTGTCATTATTGAAAATATAGTGGCGGAAGCCATCAGTGTTAAGGGCACAAGTTCCTGTGCGGTCGATTATCTCGTCGAAATTATACATATCAAATTTTTAGTTTTTAAAGAGATGAAAATTGTTGGGATTTTATCACATCGCAAATTTACAATTTATTTTATCCACTTGCTAGCCAAATTATACTTAATTTGTCAAGTGGGGTTCTAATAACGGTTTTAGATTTGAATTTTTGATTAGAAGTCTAATTAACTTACAACCTTTGTCACTTTGAATAGATTGTGAGATAGGAAATTTCTTTGAGATAATTTACTGATAGATAGATAGATAGATAGATAGATAGATAGATAGATAGATAGACAGATAGATAGATTTTGCTCAAAAAGTTTGGATATTAAAATATTATATTTTAACTTTGTGGTTGTGGTCGGAAAAATTTCTTCAATTTTAGGCGAATAGGTTTCTGTCCTAAAATTTAAGCGAGCAACAAAAACCAAAAACCAAAAACCAAAAACCAACCAAGTATTTACCTAACCCTAGGAACTGCTGAATTCAGTACTTTAAAAAGTTCTCTTGAGTTTAATTTCAACGAAAGTCTGAAATATGTTAAGCAAATTTTTTGAAGTGCCCATCAAAGTACATATATGAAAAAATTACTATAGGGGAGTTCTAATAACTGGCTTTTTTTGATTTTTGATTATAAGGCTTTAGATTTGGATTTTTAAAAATGTAAGCGTAGGGGTTCCTACGGTGCATTTTCAAAAATTCGAAGATGAAGTCTTAGAATCAAAAAGCATTAAAGTCCAGTTTTTAGAAGTTCCCTATATATAATTTTGTTTTTCTGTGTAGCACATATCTCTACTCTGTGTGTATATTCGCACAGTAATCCACAAACTCCAAAGAATGAAGCAATCAAAGAGGCTAAAAGCCTTGCAAAAATGCTTGTAAAAGAAGGTTTTAAAGTGGCTGAAGGAATGCCCTCAATTCAAAAACAATTGGTTTCTGTATGTGAACTTCAATATGAGGAAGAAGGTAATCGTTACATAGTGGCGACAGGAGAGGCTCAAGCACCAAATATGTCTATGGCAAAGGCTCAAGCAGAGCTACAAGCAAAAATCAACTTAGCATCGCAAATTGCTGTAGAAATTACAGTTATAGTCCAAAACTACGAAGAGGAAACCAGTAACACTTCTGGTATTTCAAACTCTATACAGCAATTTCTCAGTGCGAATATGCAAATAGTGCAACAAAGACTGAAAAATCTGGTTGAGGTGTAACCGTCTCCGCGATGACGTATTGACAGAAGTTTGGCAGGGTTGTACCTTTGTCGGAAAAAACGATTTAAGGTTATGGCAATGATTTTTGATATTGAAGAGCAGGCGCGATTTTACT
>JAWXTN010000068.1:0-7465 GCA_044433515.1 Rikenellaceae bacterium
AGTAAAATCGCGCCTGCTCTTCAATATCAAAAATCATTGCCATAACCTTAAATCGTTTTTTCCGACAAAGGTACAACCCTGCCAAACTTCTGTCAATACGTCATCGCGGAGACGGTTACGCTCCTCCTCGGAGCCGCCAAGGGGTATCGCTTCCAGGGCGGTAGCAGAAGCGGTGCCACTGTGGGGTGGCGGCACCGCTCTGTTTTGTTCGTTCCTCCCAAAACAGCTAGCTCTACACAGGCTCTCAGCCCAACTCAGCCATACTCAGCCCCACTCAGCAATACTCAGCAATACTCAGCTATACTCAGCAATACTCAGCTATACTCAGACAACAGACTATAACAAAAGGGAGAGACTTCACAAATAAAAGTCTCTCCCTTATGCTATCTCTAGATATATGTTTGCTCTAGCCAAAGGATTTTATGGCGGTGGGGGAAATTCTCTTTCCAGAGAATTCGGGGGATATTATCCCCCCACCGTGGGGGCCGTTCTAATCCGTGTGAAAGCCGCCCCGAAGCCGCCTGCTTTTCGTCCTAACGCCGGACGGGCGGTCTCTCCCGAGACACGGTTGCAGTGCTGCTAACCTAAGGCTTATTTCATTGTGGCTCAACCCATTAATCATTAATCACTAATCATTAATCATTAAAGTTCGTCTCCTCTTGTGCGGCAATAGCGAACATAAGCCAAGCGTTGATTCGAACGTGCCTCCACAAGGTCACTAAGAGACTTCTGCCACAAAGCCTGAGCCTCCAGATAATTTGAAATTGTCTCCATACCAGCCGCATACTGCTTACCGCTCTGGCGCAAATTCTCCTCTGCCTGTGTCACAGCACGCTCCATCAACCGAACCTGCGCCTGTGACTCCTCATAACTATTAATGCACTGCATCAGCTCCAAGGTCATCTTCTGCACCAAATCCGCTCGTGTATTCTCAGCAATAGCAACCTCCCGACGTGCAGCCGACACCTTACGACGACCCTCACCCCAATGGAATATAGGAATATTCACCATTACACCAGCCGTCAAAGTAGGACTAGACCCAAACAACACATCGCCATTAAGCTCCAAACCATAAACATAACTATAAGATGCCATAGCCGTAACAGATGGCAAAAAATCGCTCTGAGCCAACTTAACCTCCAACTCCTTAGCCTCAACACTCTTAGCCAACAACTCATACTCCACACGACCGCTAACATCCAAAGTAGTGTCAATAACCGAAGTCAAATCAAACATATCCACAACCTTCAACTCAGTGTTAGAAATTGGCAGCCCAACAATATAGCATAGATTCATCCGTGAAAGTGTCTTGCCATTGCGAGCCTTAAGCTGCATCAACTCCGCCTCGTTAACCTTAACCTGAACCTTCAACAAATCATTCTGAGTACACATACCCCTATCATACATCGAAGACACAACACGATAAAACTCCTCCACAACACTATAATAAGCATCAGCACTAAGTAACATCTCCTCAACCTTCATATAGGTATAAAAAGCCTCATCTGCCGCCAATATAACATCCGCCCGAGAACGATTCATCTCAATACCCGCAACATCAACACCCAACTGCGCCAACTTCGTAGCAGTAGAAATCTTGCCCCCCATATATATTGGCTGAGAAAGCTGCAAACCTGCCGTAAAAACCGAACCTACCTCAAAGTCCAAAACTATATCAGGCATATAGGCATAAGAGCTAAAAATCGGTGTACCATCGGCACTAGTCCCCACAACATTAGGAACCATCTCACCAGTGGTCAAATCAGGCGAAAAGGTAGGCAAATACCCTCCCTCAAAAGTCTCCGTAAAGGTAGCTGTCGAATACAGATACCCCCCCGAGAACGATATATTAGGCAAATTATTAGCCTTATAAGCCTTCAACATATCCTCCGAAGCAGCAATTCTCTCAGCTGCCGACTTCAAATTAAAGCTATTATCAAGTGCCATCTCCCGACACTCACTAAGTGTAAGTGTCTGCGCCCCTGCCGAAAGACTCCCCACAACAAAGAGCAAAACTATTATATTTATTATCTTATTCATATCAATAACACCCAAAGAAGATTTAATGTATTTTAACTTTGAAAAAAACCGAATAAAGAATCGGTATAAAAACCAGCGTAACAACCGTACCAATCAAAAGCCCACCCATAATCGTAGCAGCCAAAGATCCAAACATATCGTCAGGAAGTAGCGGAATCATACCGAGTATCGTCGTGAGCGAAGCCATCATAACAGGTCTAAAACGGATAGCCGAACTATCCAAAATCGCCTCGAAAGGTTCTTTACCTCCACGTATCTGAAGGTTAATCTCATCCATCAGTACAACGCCATTTTTAATCATCATCCCGATAAGCCCCAGCACGCCACATATCGCCACAAAGCCAAACGCCTTACCCGACACATAGACCCCAAATGCCGCCCCAACAAATAGCAGTGGCACACACAAAAGAATAATCAGAGGTTTACGATAGTCCTTAAACAGCATTATAAGAATAGCTATCATAAGGACAATAGCAAGAGGCAAATTCCCAAAGAGATACTTCATCGAACGACTCTTAGCGTCATACTCCCCCTGCCAAGTGAGCGAATATCCACTAGGAAGTTCGATAGCCTCAACAGCTTCTTTAATCTGTTTTCTAGCATCCTCTGCCCCAACTCCTGGAAGTGTATTACACTGCGCTCGCATAGCCCTCTGACCATTATGACGAATCACAACAGGGTCTTCCCACTTAAGTTTTATACCATCCACCGCCTGTGAAAGTGGCGTTGTAGCCAATGCCTGAGCAATAATATCTTCCTTCGAAACTGCACCAGTCATAAGCCCTCGTGCCGTCTCCTCGTTAAGCACCGAGAGGGATGGCAGCATTGAGAAGATAGGCGCAATTTCAAGTGCTTCGATAGGATTACCATCTCTATCCACGCACTTCACAACAATCGACTGGCTAACCGCACCTGAATAGATAGACTCCACAGGCAACCCTTCCGTCGAAGCCAAAAGCGACAAGCCCACATCCTGGCGGCTAAGTCCCAAAGCACGAGCAGTCGGCTGGTTATAGTCAACCTCCAGCATCGGCACTTTACGTTCCCAGTCCGAAGTTATAAGGGTAATATCGTCGCACTCTGCCATAATATCCTGCGCCTTACGTGTCAAATCTCTTAGAACATCGGGGTCAGGACCTTTAAACATCGCTTCGATAGGATATTTACTATACATTAGGTTATACCTCTTCACTCGTATATAAGCCTCAGGATATGTACCAGTCAAATACTCCTGCAACGAAGGGATTGCTTCGACAAGCGACTTCTCGTCAGAGAACTCAACTATCAAATCGCCATAAGACATAGAAGGAATAGCAATACTCCGCACCAAATTATAGCGGCTAGGAGTCGCCCCCACCGAAGTAGTAACGTGTGTGACCTCCTCCTGTGCCATCAAGTGATTTGTAATCTTCTCTAGGCTCTTTTTCGTAGCCTCTGACGAATAGCTTTCAGGAAGTTTAAACTCTATATAGAGCTGATTATAATTCAGGTCAGGGAAGAAGCTTTGGGGAAGTTTGGTATATACCCACACGCTGAGAGCCACTAAACCCAAAGCCGTAACAACCGAAGCCGTTCTATTTCTAAGTGTAAAGGTGAGGAATCTACGCAGCCCCGACTGCATCTTAACAGTAGCCCTAGACTCCTTCTTTTGTTTAGCGTTCACAAGTAGCCTCTTAGCTTGTAGCGGCACCATAGTAAGTGACAACAACCAGCTCAAAAGGAGCGACACGGCAAGTACCACAAACAAGTCACGCACATAGACCCCTGTCATATCAGGCGAAAGAAAGATAGGGGAAAACGCAAGTATCGCAATAAGTGTAGCACCAAGCAGCGGCATAGCGGTCTTCTGCCCAATATCTGTTAGGGCACGACTACGAAGCCTACCCTTTTTAAGGTCTATCAAAATGCCGTCCACCACGACAATAGAGTTGTCAACCAGCATACCCATAGCAAGAACAAACGACGCCAACGAAACACGCTGCAAAGTCCCCCCAAAAGCATTCAAAAACAACACAGAGCCGACAACTGTCACCACAAGTGTCGTACCAAGCAGCACACCACTACGTATGCCCATAGTAAACATCAACACAACAATAACGATTATAACCGATAGCACCAAATTCCAGATAAAGTTACCGATAGCATCGTTCACCCTGTCGGGTTGGAAAAAGACTTTATTATACTCCACTCCAATAGGCAGATGACTTTCCTTAAGGCTAGCGAGAAGATTCTCCACTTCAACACCTATCTTCGTTATATCCGTGCCCTCAAGCGCCGATATAGAGATACCTATTGCAGGGTCTGTATCATAATACAAAGCACTCCGCACAGGCTCAGCATAGCCAAACGAAATCTCTGCAATATCGCTTAGCCTCATTTGGTCATCCTCGTGCCCTGCGATAATAACATCGCCTATATCCTCAGCGGTTTTATATCTATCGTTCACACTTACTCTCACCCTTTGGTCTCCACTCTCGAAGCTACCCGAATAAATCACTTGATTCTGCCCCTTAAGAGTTTGTATAACCTCGGCAGGAGAGACCCCAAGTGTCGCCATTCGATCTTCGTAAATCGAGATATTTATCACAGGCTCCTCTATACCATATAGCTCCACCTTCGAAATACCCTCAATTGTCAGAACCTCACGTTTGATAAGTTCGGCATACTCAGCCAACTCCTTATTCGAAAAGCCCTGCGAAGTAAGAGCATAGAACATACCAAAGACATCGCCATAGCTATCAATAACAACACTCGTAGAGACACCTGCTGGAAGATTCTTCTGAACATCACCGACCTTGCGCCTAAGAACATCCCAGTACTGCTCCATCTCGTCATTTGTAATTGTCGTAAGGAGATTAACCGTCAGTATAGAGAGATTAGCACTAGAACGGCTCTCAACCTTATCAATACCCTTCATCGAGAAGACAGCCTTTTCCAAAAGGTCACTCACTTGAAGCTCCACCTCGTGAGGCGAGCCCCCAGGGAAAACAGTTACGACCATCGCCTGAGGGACACTAATTGTAGGGTCCTCCAGTTTACTCATATTGTAGTAAGACATACAGCCCCCTACAACTAATATAGCTATGAAATAGTAAACCAATTTACTATTTGTTAAAGCCCATTTACCTATATTCATATTTCGACTTAATTTTATGGGGAATTTCCAGCAGTCCCCCTTTATATTTAATCTTTTTGTCAATTCAAAAGAACGGTTACTTATCGCTCTCCTACTTTACAGCCCCTACATTAGAGAGTGAAGCCTCTTCGAGTTTAGAGACCTTCTGACCCTTGGTCAAGCTACCTACACCTGCCACAACGACCTCTTCGTCCTCACTTAGTCCGCTTACCACACGTACCATTCCGTCGCTTGTAACCTCCACGACTTGCACTTCTCTACTCTCTACCGCACCATCTCTAAAAACCCATACAGAACTCTGATCTCCCTTTTCTACAATAGCAGAAAAAGGTATCTCTATCAAAGAAGACTCATCCACAGCGTAGGTCATTTTCACCTGCGCAACCATACCCACAGCAGGAAGTTTATCGCCAGTCTTTTCCACCACAAAGGTAGCCCTATACAATTGGTTTAGATTTGCCCTAGGGCTTATACCCTTTAGAGTAAGATTAAACTCCGTATCACCGTAAAGATCTACACACGCACTTGCCCCCTCAAAACTAGATTGTTTAAGGAAATAGGCAGCTGGTATATCTACTGTAATTTCGGGTGCTGAGGACGAAATTATAGCTACTACTGGCGTACCAGCAGCGACAGCCTCACCCTTTTCGAAATTAGTCTTATGAATATACCCACTCATAGAAGCACGTAGTTTTGTGTCCTCTAGAGCATTTTTATGAGCACTAAGTTTCGCTGTGATAGCCCTAAGTCCATTTGTAGCCTTGTCATAATCATTAGCCGATACGCTTTTATCCTCCCATAGAGCCACAACCCTGTCGACCTCGGCCTTAATACCGTCGTACTCTGCCTGAGTAGCTGCTAGTTGTAGTGCATAATCTCTATCGTCTAGACGTGCAACTATCTGCCCTTCACGAACGAAGTCACCCTCTTTAACCAAAACAGCCTCTACAATCCCTGGAATACGGAATCCTAGGTTCACATCGGCAGCAGCAGCTACTTTGCCCGTAAAGACAGCCGTTTCGAAATTATCGTTCACAAGACGTGCAGTCTCGCACTTCACCTTTCTGAGGGATTGACCTTTTTCCTCAGCACTTGTACAGGCTACTGCCAAGAGCGATACAGTTAGAATTAAAATTTTACGCATTTTTAATTATTAATAATTTAGTGAATTTCAATTTTTTGCCACAAGTTTAGTTAGCTTTAGGGAACCTCTAAACATTTTGCAAAGTTATGGAGTTTTAAAAAGCTTTAAAAGTTTGGTTTAGGGTAAAAAATGTTGGATTTCGGGTTTTTTCAGAGAAAATTACGCAAAGTTTACACAAATTATATCTATATTTGTGCTATGACAGCACAAAATAGCTACATAACTGGAACAACGTCTCAGTTCGATGAGTTCAAAAACAATGCCCCCATCCACCTAGATAGCGGCGGTTTTTTGTTATGCACAAGCGGCAGCGGCTATATAATGGTTGACACTAAACAATATAGGGTATCGAAATGGGATTTGATTGTCGTCTTTCCCTACTCTTATGCTCACGCCATTCAGACAAGCGAGGATTTTGACGGAGTTATTCTAGGGGTCGACACAAATCTTCTTATTAATACCGAGATTTCGAATAAGAGTTTTTACATCACCTCTATTACCTCGAACCCCTGCATAAGCCTTACACCTCAGGAGGCAGAGAAGATATTAGCTCTCAGAGAGTCATTTCTCCAAGAGAGTTCAAACACTTCTCATCCCCACAGAAAGGAGATAGACGAAGCGATACTAAAGATTATGATTTACGAGATTGCAGCATTATTTCAGCGTTCAAAGCCTCTGACAGAAGATAAGGGCTCACGAGACAATGTAATTTTCACTACCTTTATAGTCCAGCTCTCAAGCGAGGAGACACGACATAGACCTTTGTCGTATTATGCCGAACGTCAGTCTATAACAACAAGCCACCTCTCTAAAGTTGTCAAGCGAGTAACTAATCGCAGCGCAAGCAATTGGATTATTCAGTACACTATAATAAACATCAAACGACTCCTCCAGATAAAGGATTTGCAGATAACAGCAATAGCCGAACAGATGGACTTCCCTAATGCTTCGTTCCTAGCCCAATACTTCAAGAACTACACCTCGGAGACTCCTAGCCAATACCGCAACAACTTCTTTAAGAGCCAGACTAACGGCTAAGAACAAGCCACTATCTCTATACTCTCGACATACAAGATAAGGAATAAGCAGAATGGGGTATGAGGGGTATGAGGGGTATGAGGGATACGAGGGATACGAGGGGTATG
>JAWXTN010000069.1:0-6926 GCA_044433515.1 Rikenellaceae bacterium
CCTTCCTCCCTTCCTCCCTTCCTCCCTTCCCCTTCATCCTTCCTCTTTACCCCCTTCTTCCGCCTCTCTCCCCCTGAGCTTAACACATTTGTGCGAAAAAAAGCAGAAAAAATAATAGCAAAAATTTTCAAGTGTATTTGAAAATTCTTGCTATTTTGGAAAATATTCAGTTGTACTTGAAAATTTTAGCTTTAGTACAAGAGTGTAATTACTGGGAGAACAGCACTAGATCTCACTCAAAAGCGAAAGGATGTAGAGCATAAGAGAGACTTCGAAAAGAATGCTAAACTCATAGAAAAGGGGGAGCTATAAGCCCCCCCTCTCTCTAAATCATTAGTCTTTAGGGGAGTTCTAATAACTGGCTTTTTTTTGATTTTTGATTATAAGGCTTTAGATTTGGATTTTTTAAAATGCAAACGTAGGGGTTCCTACGGTGCATTTTCAAAAATTCGAAGATGAAGTCTTAGAATTAAAAAGCATTAAAGTCCAGTTTTTAGAAGTTCCCTTTAGAAGTTCCTATTCTTCTGCCTCCACATAAGTGAACGCTGTGCTACCGCCTAGTGGGCAGGTAACTGCGTTATTTACGTAATATGACGAGCCGTCGCTATCCTGATTCAAGATAAATGCAACAAGCCTAACTGACGTACCCTCTGGCAACGATGTTATTGCCGAGAAGTCATAAGTGTATGACTTAGACACTCTCTCGTCTGCGTTCAACTCGCCTAAGCTGTCGCCACCATTTGTGGTTTGCAATTTGGCGTGCAATACATTGTTTTGTGTGTAAGTAGAAGTTGCGCCCGACTGAGTTAGATTATAGCCGTCAACTAAAATAGCTACTACGAGCTTATAGGTGTTTTTCTCAGTTACCGCTACATCTACATCAACTGTCAACTGGTTATCGTCGTCTATTGAACTCGAAATTTGCAATCCCGATACAGTAGGGTTGCCATCTGTAGAGCTAACGATATATGACTTAATCAGCGATACTGTTCTTGAAGATGTTGAATAGTCCGTATTGCCATCAACAACAACAGTAGGTAATCCCGTGATACCAAAAGTTGAAAGATAATAGCTAGCTGCTGTTGTGCTTAGATCATCGGTGCCGTGCATAGCTACCTCGACTATTTGATCAGGCATTGAGGCAGAGACAACATCTAGTACGTCTGTCATATCTGGGCAATATACACACCAAGTTGCCGTACCCTTGAATATTACAGTACGACGCAAGAACTCACGACTATAATCTGGGTCGGCATCACGTCTTGTTACTGTCAATACTGCACGGTTCTCTGTTTCAGCACCATTATAAATAGCCTTGAATGTAAACAAACCTGCGATTAAAGAGCTAAACTCGTTAACTTCCAGTTCGCTATTACTGTCTGTAACATTGATAATTTGAGAACTTGCCGTAACATCCTCATCACCCAAAGTGACCTTAAATGTCACAACATCGTCAATGAAAACTGAGCTACTGCTAACCTCAATGAGTAGCTTATCTGCAACGCTCTCGCTTTCGCTACACGAGAAAAGCATAGTTGGGACTAGTACGCATACTAGTGTAAAAAATAGTTTTTTCATAGTCATTAAGTTTTTTGTGCTTTTAATAATTTCCTGATTTTAATTTTTAAAAAGTTATTATCACAAGGGGAGTTCAGTCCTCTCCCTTAAAATAATAAAGTCAACTGCAAGTTAGCCCCTGTATAGGCTGGCTGCATACGGCATACACCGCCCGAGCAAACGACACCCTCTCTGTTACGACCGAAACTAGCCGCTACACGCAATATCGAATAGGTATAGCTAGCTCCAACCGAATAGTAGTGCACCTTTGTATCGCCGTGATTATACATATCGCTAGCATAGACACTCCAGCGTGGCGCAAAATTCGCCTCCAATAGAGCTGCTACCCAATCCTTCTCCAAATCGTCTGAGAATAGATACTGAAGTTCTAAACGCATTGAAAACTTACGTGTGAACTTATAAATACCCTCCAGTACCGCTACGTCTATAACATCGTACTCGTCACTATTGCCGTGGTCTACTGACATCTGCTGATGTGAATATAGGAACTTTGTTTTAAAGTTTTTAGTCCAGGTCTTATCGAGATTTATGTTTACGTCATAATATGCCAAGTTATCGTTGTCGTAGTTCTTTAGAGTGCTAGCAAGTGCGTAATATACCGAGGCATTAGCGTGTACCTTAAAGCCATACTTACCGCCAAGGCTACTGCCTCTCTTGAAATTATAGAACACATCTAGCTGACCGCCCATCTCACCTTCCCCCAACGCTACATAAGGATTGTACGCCGCCAACATATAGGTCTGTGGCTGCACAAGAGCAGGGATATAGTTTAGAGTGTTCGCAGGAAGCACAAGGTCGGTTGTGCGGTAAATCTGCTGCTCCATATTCTCCAAGCGGCGGAATGCTCCCAGTACAGTAAAACCGCTCTGAGAGTAGCTTAGCTCAACTAATTGCGCATTACCTGCCTTTAGCTCATCCTCGTAGGTCTTTGGGTTAGTATATAAATCTTTGCCCTTGCCCACATATTCGCCCTTGAACGAGAATCCTTGCCACTGATACTGTGCCCTTGCCGAATACGAGAAAAGATCGTCCCGAAGCCCTAGCGAAAGTACATCGTTAAGGTACTGCAAGTTCTCTGGTATGCCGTCCTCAAGGCGGTATAGACCGCTACCCTCAATTGTGAGCGAGTGGTCGCTCTTAGGGAATAGCAGGTTAGAGATTGACAGAGACATATCTGCCCCGAAAATCTGAGTCGACGTATAGTCATTAAAGAGTGAGCCTGCAAAGTCGTAGCCACTACCTGTTGAGTGCAAATAGTCTCGTGGGAAGCCATAGATTAGCTTCGCAGCAAATGTGTTATCTTTTGTGTTGTAGGTTGCACGTGCCCCCCCGATAGAGTTATTGAAGCCCAGCTGGCGGTCTTCCCACGAGCGGAACAACAAACCACTGCCGAACTGCTCGTAATAGTCGCCCACGGTAACCGACCAGTTGGTAGCCTGATAAGAGAGATACTTCATCGGTATGCCGATACCCTCAAGCTCAGTATCGTATCCTTGTATAACGTGCGGATAGTACTCAATCTGAATCCCTGCACTAAATCCGCCTAGCTTATAGTCGAGTTTAAGATAGTTATTTGAGCCATAGGCAGGAGAAGGCGCAACCGCACCTGTCTTGTCGTCAGACATATAATATATAGTATTTGACTCAAAGCTACCTGTAAGTTTGCCGTAATCTTTCTTTTTCTTTTCGGTAGCACTATTTTCCGTAGAATCGGCTACGGCTGACTGTTCGCTGCTATTTATATCGCTTAGAGAGGGTTGTGCCGCCAAAGCATCCTGCCCACACAGAAGTAGTGTCGCAGTGGCTAAGGTAGGTGCTAGTATACTAAATAATTTCATAACGTTTATTTTTCAATCTTTTTTAAAGGGAATTTCTAGAGGACTTCCGATTAATTCCCGCTTGGGGATATCACCAAGAGCCTACCTTATAACTCACGTACTTTATCGAAGAGGTCTTCTTCGCTACCTGGAGTAAACCCTGTGTGAGTATATACTTGATTACCGTCTTTGTCATAGACGAAGACCTGTGGAGTTAGCACAACATTCATAGCACGCTTTAGGTCTTGGTTTATGTCGTATAGTGCAGTAAAGTCGCTCCAACCTCGTCCATCGACTAGAGCACGGGCACGAGCAGCACTACGACTGTCGTCAATTGACACAATGATTATCCTTACAGGCACTTCATCATACCAGTCCACATAGCACTCTGCAAATGTGTCAATTTCCTTAATACAGGGTGCGCAGGAAGCATCCCAGAAGGAGATAATAAAAGGGGTCTTACCATCGACTAGCGAAGATGTGTTAAAGGTCTTGTTGTCGTGGTCTTGCACCTTAACGCTAGGCAGCTTTTGCGCACCAGCAGTATAAATTGTGAAAACCAAAAGGATTAAAGAAAGTAATTTTTTCATAGTTTTAAGGTATTTTTCATTACTGTAGCCTCAGCAATATTCTTGAAATAGAGTTCTAATAACTGGCTTTAAAAGTCCATTTTTTAAAAATTTCCATAAATCATAGTTTGAGAGCACTTGGAGCAAAGATATGAAAAAAAAGTTACAAAAATCGTTTTTCTATCCCAAAAGTTGCATTTTCCAATAGAACAGCAACATTTACTGTCTATATAGGACTTAACGGCAAGCTATCTCAAACTCAGAAGAAGAGCGACAATAAGAGGCGAACAATACAAAGCTAACAATTCATACCACATCCAAATTCACTAGATTTAGGTATAAAATAATAAAAAAATTAGTAAAAATCCCTTCTTTTTGTTATATTTGCACAATTCAGAACTCATAGCAAAAAAGATAATGCTTAATATAGAAGAGCGGAAAATAAAAGCAATGGAGAACTTCTCAGCTGGCTACAACTGTGCCCAAGCTGTTGTATTAGCATTCGAGGATATAATAAACATTGACTCTAAAATCCTAGCTACAATCTCAGCTCCGCTGGGCGGAGGGATGGGTCGTCTTAGGGAGGTTTGCGGAGCGGTGAGCGGTATGTTTATGGTGTCGGGGTTTATACATAACAATTATGACCCGAAGGACAGAGGGGCGAAGATAGCTACTTACCAGACGGTGCAATCTCTAGCCGAGGGCTTTAGAGAACTTAACGGCTCTATTATTTGCCGTGAGCTATTAGGTTTGAGTGTAAAGCAGCAAGTTCCTGTTCCCGAAGAGCGCACAGAGGCGTACTACAAGAAGCGACCTTGCAAAGAGCTAGTAGGTATAGCAGCAGAGCTTGTCGCAGAGGCTATCAACAGAGAAGCGAAAGAAAAGGAGCGAGAGGAGAAGTAAGAGAGAAGAAACTACGAGAAAAGAAAAATAAGAAAATACATAAAAAATTTAACACAAATTCATCAATTAAAATTTTAAACTTATGATTTATTCACACGAAGTTGAACATATGTGTGTTGTTCGACAAGGCCAAAATCACGGCTCAGCTCCAATTCCAGAAGAAGGAAAATGGGTAAAATCTAAAGAAATCACAGACATTTCTGGTCTTACACACGGTATCGGATGGTGTGCTCCACAGCAGGGTGCTTGTAAGCTAACTTTGAATGTTAAGGATGGCATTATCGAGGAGGCTCTTATCGAGACTATCGGATGTTCTGGTATGACACACTCGGCAGCTATGGCATCTGAGATTCTTCCAGGCAAGACTCTTCTAGAGGCTCTTAACACTGACCTAGTTTGCGACGCTATCAATACAGCTATGCGTGAGCTATTCCTTCAAATCGTTTATGGACGTACACAGAGTGCATTCTCAGAGGGCGGTCTTCCTATCGGTGCAGGTCTTGAGGACTTGGGTAAGGGACTTCGTAGCCAAGTGGGTACAATGTTCGGCACAAAAGCTAAAGGTCCTCGCTACCTAGAGATGGCTGAAGGTTACTGTACTCGTATGGCTCTTAACGAGAACGACGAGATTATCGGTTACGAATTTGTACATATGGGCAGATTTATGGAAGCCGTTAAGAAGGGCGTAGAAGCAGGTGCTGCTCTTGAAGCTTCAAAAGGTACTTATGGTCGTTTTGCAGATGCTGCGAAGTACATTGACCCACGTACAAAATAATTTTATATTCAGTAACATTTCAAAAAAATAAAGATATTATGGCATTATTTGAGAGCTACGATCGTCGTATTAATGCGATCAACGCAACATTAAATCAGCACGGTATTAAGGACATCGACGAGGCAAAGAGCATTTGTGACTCTATCGGTGTAGATCCATATAAAATGTGTGAAGAGACACAACCTATTTGTTTCGAGAATGCAAAGTGGGCATACGTTATAGGCGCAGCAATTGCAATTAAAGAGGGTGCTAAGACGGCAGCTGAAATCGCTGAGATTATCGGTATTGGTCTTCAGGCTTTTTGTATCGCAGGTTCTGTGGCTGACGAACGTAAGGTAGGTATTGGTCACGGTAATTTGGCGGCACGTCTTCTTCGTGAGGAGACTAAGTGTTTTGCTTTCTTGGCAGGTCACGAATCTTTTGCAGCGGCAGAAGGTGCGATTAAGATTGCAGAGATGGCAAACAAGGTACGTCAAGAGCCTCTACGTGTTATCCTTAACGGTCTAGGTAAGGATGCAGCACAGATTATCTCACGTATCAATGGCTTTACTTTTGTAGAGACTAAGTTTGATTATTCTACTGGTCTATTGGAGACAGTTGAGGAGATTCCTTACTCTAGCGGTCTTCGTGCAAAGGTTAAGTGCTATGGCGCTGACGATGTACGTGAGGGTGTAGCTATTATGGCTAAAGAGGGTGTGGATGTATCTATCACTGGTAACTCTACAAACCCTACTCGTTTCCAGCACCCAGTAGCTGGCACATACAAGAAAGAGTGTATGGAGAAGGGTCACAAGTATTTCTCAGTAGCATCTGGTGGCGGTACAGGTCGTACACTTCACCCAGACAATATGGCGGCTGGTCCAGCGTCTTATGGTATGACAGACACTATGGGTCGTATGCACGGTGATGCTCAGTTTGCTGGTAGCTCTTCAGTACCTGCACACGTAGAGATGATGGGCTTCCTAGGAATGGGTAACAATCCAATGGTAGGCGCAACTGTTGCGGTAGCGGTAGCTGTTGAGCAAGCGTTTACAAAATAGTTTTTCTTTTAATGATTAGTGATTAACGTTTGCTAATGATTAACGATTAATTTTTAGGGGGCTTTTGCCCCCTTTTTTTTTAGGTTTTAGGGGTTAGGGGTTAGAGACTAGGGGTCAGGCGGAAATTGGGGTGGAGCGTTAAAATTATGTTTGTTTTAGGTTTTGTTTTTGAGGTTCGGTTTTTGGGGGTTGGTGGCTGCGGAATCGAAGATTCCGCAAACACCAAGCCTCAAGTCCAAAGAGG
>JAWXTN010000070.1:0-6459 GCA_044433515.1 Rikenellaceae bacterium
TAAAATCGCGCCTGCTCTTCAATATCAAAAATCATTGCCATAACCTTAAATCGTTTTTTCCGACAAAGGTACAACCCTGCCAAACTTCTGTCAATACGTCATCGCGGAGACGGTTACGTTTGAACAATAGTAATTTAGTAGTCTTGTAGCCACCCATAGGCTAGCAGCCCTGCACCCAAGTCCTTCCCAAGGCTTGGGTGCAGGGCTGCTAGCCTAGTGATGTCGTTCGGTTAATTATATGAGCTTTCGCCGTGCTCGTATATATCCAAACCCTCTTCCTCAATACGTCTCTCAACACGCATCCCAAAGAACTTGTCAATACTCTTAAATATAACAAAAGCACACCCAAGACCCCAAACCATATATGCCCCAGCTCCCAATAACTGAACCAAGAAAAACTCCCAACTTCCAGTGTATAATAACCCACTCTCAACCGCAAACACACCAGTAAGTATCGTACCCAATGTCCCACAAACACCGTGAACAGATATAGCCCCAACTGGATCGTCAATACGTAACCTCCTATCTATAAACTCAACAGCAAATATCATAACAATACCGCTTATAGCACCAATAGCAACAGCCCCTCCAGTAGATACAACATTACACCCTGCCGTAATACCCACAAGACCTGCCAATACCCCATTCAAGCTCAAACTAAGCGAAGGCTTACCATAACGAATCCAAGCAACAATCAATGCCACAACACCTCCTGCCGCCGCCGCCAAATTAGTAGTCAAAAAAGTATGTGAAATAGCAAACATATTCTCACGACCAGATGCCCCCAACTGACTGCCAGGATTGAATCCAAACCAGCCAAACCACAAGATAAACACCCCCAAAGCCGCCAAAGTCAAATTATGACCAGGAAGCGCATAAGCCTTACCATTGCGATACTTGCCAATACGTGGCCCAACAACCCAAGCCCCTATAAATGCACACCAGCCGCCAACAGAATGCACAACAGCCGACCCCGCAAAGTCCTTAAACCCTAATGCGTCAAGCCACCCAGAGCCCCAAGCCCAATGTCCAGAAATAGGATAAACAACCCCCACAATCAAAACAGAATACATCAAATAAGCACTGAACTTCGTCCGCTCAGCAATAGCACCCGATACAATCGTAGCCGCCGTAGCACAAAACATAGTCTGAAAAACAATAAAAGCCTCAGGAGGTATAGATAAACCTTTGGCAAATTCGCCCAAAGAAAAAGGACTAAACGTCCCCACAAAACTCCCTGCTCCAAACATCAAACCCAAACCCACAGTCCAAAATATAAGTGAGCCGACCGAAAAGTCAAGAAGGTTCTTCATAAGAATATTTACAGTATTTTTGCTGCGAGAAAACCCCGACTCGACAAGGGCAAACCCCGCTTGCATTATAAAAACAAGCATAGCCGAAAGAAGTACCCACACGGTGTCAAGCGATAACGCTAGCTCTGTTGTAGTAATATTTTCCATAATATTTATATTTTTTTAGAGGGTAAGGTTATTTTTTATTTCGAGTTTCTATATACTGAGTTTGGCTAGAGCTATCCCCTAGGCGTATTCTATATGCCTCCTCCACAGGAGAGACAAAGATTCGACCGTCACCAATTTCGCCAGTGTGAGCAGCCTTGACTATCGCCTCGACCGTAGGTTGTACACTCTCGTCGCTCAGCACGATACTTATGCGTATTCTCTCGATATAGCTAGTGTCATAGATAACGCCACGATAGATTCGCTCCTGTCTAGATTTTCCGACACCTCGTACCTCTGAATAGGTGTACCACTCGATTCCTGCGCCCGTAAGCGCCTCTCGTACTTCTTCGAACTTCGTTTTACGGATAATTGCTTCGATTTTTTTCATAAGTATATATTATATTAAAAATTTGGGTATCTTCTTCTTTAAAACCGAATTTGTCTCTTTTAGGGGTTTTGTAAGACGCTACAAAGGTATGTAATTAATTGTAATTATTAAAATATTTTAGGAATTATCTTTTCACTTTTTATCTAGCTTTGTCATTAACAGTGGGTTAGCGTTATCTCTGCCGTGAGTTTATGGCTAGTTTAAAGCTGCTCTAGTGTGAAGCTATCGTGCCAAGTGCCTCTATCCCTCCACCCTATTGTATAGGCACAAAAAAAGGGGGCAAAAGCCCCCTAAAAGAAATTAATCATTAATCACTAATCACTAATCATTAATCATTACTCATTACTCATTACTCAATCTCGCCTGTAAGGTTGCTAGACACTAGAACTCTACCGCAATACTCACACACGATAACCTTCTTGCTAGACTCTATGTCTATCTGGCGTTGTGGTGGGATTCTATTGAAACAGCCACCGCAAGCACTACGCTCAACTGTTACTACTGCTAGACCGTTACGGCTATTGCTGCGGATACGTGTATAGGCATTTAATAGGCGTTCATCTATCTTAGCACGCAATACATTAGCTTCAGACTGCAATGATGCCAACTCGTCTGCGCTCTCCTCCTCGATACCTGCAAGTTCCAATTTCTTAGCCTCTAGCTCCATTATTCTATGGTCACGGATTGAATTAGATTCTTCGACAAGTGCACGCTTAGCCTTGGCCTCTGCATTAAATTCCTTAATACGCTTCTCGCACAACTCAATCTCTAGGTGTTGATACTCGATTTGTTTGCCAAGTGACTCAAACTCACGATTGTTACGTACAGATTTCTGCTGCTCCTCATACTTGCCGATAAGTATCTTGGCATCCTCAATCTCCTCTTTCTTAGCCTTAACTGCCGCTACTGCCGCCGCTACCTCAGATGTGTACTTCTCAATTTGCGCCTTTGCACCCTCTACCGAATTTTCCATATCCTCTACGTCCAATGGCAGTGAACCCTTGATGTGCTCAATCTCATCTATACGACTGTCAATAAGCTGCAAATCATATAACGCAGCAATCTTCTGCGCTGTTGAAAATTCTTTCGCATCAGAAGAACTTCTTCTAACACTAGGAGCCTTTACCGCTGTGGTAGACCCACTCTCTGTAACTGTTGTTTCTTTTTTTTTCGTTGCCATCGAGAATTTTTTATCTATAAAGTATGTATATAATGAATTTCCTAAAACACTTACCGTCAATTATAACGACCTAAACATAGCGTATAGTGTTATTACGGCATTTTAAGACAGCAAAGGTAGTAAATTTTTCTGAAATAATACGCTCAAAAATATCAATTGCACAAATTTCACTCTCAAAATGACCCACATCTACCATTGCAAGCCCTCTGGATGCCATCTCTGTGAAGTTATGGTACTTTAAATCCGAACAAATATAAGCATCCGCACCGCTAGATACTGCACTATCAATAAGCGAGCCACCACTTCCCGAACACAAAGCAACCCTTTTAATCGCCCCTCCCGACGAAGCATAACGTACAGAGTCTGCCCCCAATCGCTCCTTAACCATTGCCGCTAGCACCTTAACGCTTACAGCCTCAGAGAGTACGCCCACACGTCCAAGTCCTGCGCCCTCGTCCTGTAAACTAGGAACGAGCACCTCTACGTCGCTAAGTCCAAAGAGTGAAGCCAAATAGTCATTAAGCCCCCCACGGCAGCTGTCCAGTGAAGTGTGAGCCGAATAAACTACAATGCCACTGAGAACCGCAAGTGAAAGTATCTTTCCAAACTCACTCTCTGGTGTAAAGGTTTTTACTCCAGATATCGTTAGCGGATGGTGGCAAATCACTAAATTACAGCCCCTACGAGCCGCCATCTCAACAGCTTCAAGGGTAACATCCAAACTCACAACAACGCCCCTGCACTCGTCCGCTAGGTTATAACCTATCTGAATGCCGCTATTATCCCACCGCTCCTGCAAAGAGAGTGGTGCATAGGTCTCTATTAGCCCTATTACATCTTTTATCTGTACCATTTGAAATCTTATTTATCCTTATTTTTTGAACTCGGGTGAAGCACACCCACGAGTCTAAATCCTTAAAAAATTATTGACTAGAACAATGTCAATTGAGTGAATGGGGAGTCGTCATCTTCTGCGCCCTGCTCTTCGTCGCAGGAACTTTCACCGTCGCTGCCCACTGGCACGATATCCTCCTCGTGGATTTGCTCGCTATAAATTATAACCTCTTGGGGTTTTTCCGTTTCGAAGAGTGTGCTCTTAAGAGATTTTTGCTCTACTTCGCTCGACTCTAATTCTTGACGCACCTCTACGAGTGTAGCACGTATGCGCTGAAGTATTTCCACGAGCGAGAGTTCGCTCTTGGCGGCAGTCTTTTTATGAGTCATATAGGCTTCTGCGCCATCGAGGGTCATCCTTTTCTCTTTGGTGAGGTGATATATGAGCTTTATAGTTTCGATATCCGAGGGGGTAAATAGCCTATTGCCCTTAGCATTTTTGCGAGGCGAGAGAGCCTTGAAACGCTGCTCCCAAAACCGCAGAGTAGAAGCAGGCAAGTCGAACATCTCGCTTACTTGCCCCATCGTATAGTATATCCTACGGTGTCCCGCCATTCTCAGTTTTTTAAATCAAATAAAGCCAGTTATTAGAACTTTCCTTAATACAAAAGTAATACTTTTTTAGTATCTTTGCATAAGAGTAAACAAATTAATTGCATTTTATGTCACTAAAATCAGGCGATAAGATAAGCGGAAGGGTTTTGCACGGCGATAAAGTTGGGCGTAAAATGGGCTTCCCAACGGCTAACCTCGAAATTCCAGAGCTTAGCGAGGAGGACTTCGGGGTATATAGCGTAGAGGTACTACTTGAAAAGGGCTATTACAAGGGTGTTTTATCTGTGGGCAACAAGGCTACGTTCAAGGAAAATGGCACACCTTTGGCTGAGTGCCATATATTCGATTACTGCGAAGATATTTATGGTAAAATATTAGAGATAACAGTTGTGGAGTTTATACGCCCACAGTTAAAATTCAGTTCGCTGGAGGCTTTAAAACTGCAAATCGCAGAGGATATACAAAGCGTGAAGAATAAAAATTAATCAAAACAAAGAAAAGAAAAAAATGAAAAAATCTGTTAAGGGCACACAAACCGAAAAGAATCTACTTGTAGCATTTGCAGGTGAGTCACAAGCACGTAACCGCTACACGATGTTCGCAAAGCAAGCAAAGAAAGAGGGTTATGAAGTAATCGCAAAATTCTTTGCAGAGACAGCTGAGAACGAAAGACAACACGCTAAACAATTCTTCAATTACCTAGAGGGCGGAATGGTCGAAATCACAGCGACATATCCAGCAGGCATCGTAGGGAGTACACTAGAGAACCTACACGAAGCTGCCGAAGGAGAATATGGCGAATGGTACACCGACTATCCAGAGGCTGCTAAAATCGCAATGGAAGAGGGTTTTGAGGACATCGCACTTAAGTTCACTCAAATCGCAGCAATCGAGAAGCATCACGAGGAGCGTTTCCGCAGTTTGCGTGAGGTTCTAGAAAGTGGCGCATTCTTCAAAAAAGAGGAAGACAAGGTATGGCGTTGCAGAGAGTGCGGACACGAGCACGTAGGGGCAGAGGCGCTAGAGATGTGCCCAGTATGTGCACACCCACAAGCATACCAAGAAATCAAAAGCGACGTATTCTAGCCGATAATAATTTAGAGCACATCAAATCTCTACCATAAGATATTTGATTTAAAATCATAATAAAGCCACTGCCTCATCAGAAGCAGTGGCCTTCTAGTGTTAAAGATATTCGTAAAGGTGTAGAAATTATGGGTCAGGCGGAAATTGGGGTGGAGCGTTAAAATTATGTTTGTTTTAGGTTTGGATTTTGAGGTTCGGTTTTTGGGGGTTGGTGTCTGCGGAATCTTCGATTCCTTTTTTGGTGTCATTCTGACACCAACCCCCCCGCTAGCTCTACACAGCCTCTCATCCGTTTTACATCCGTGTGAAAGCCGCCTGCCATCGTCCTAACGCCGGACTGGCGGTCTCTCCCGAGACACGGTTGCAGTGCCGAAAAGCCTAGGAAAATATAGAAACAGAACAAATAATAACAGATACTTATTCCACTATAATTATCGCTTGTCCCGAAATTATCTTTCGAAATACAAAACTCTATTTCAGTAGTTTGCGGCTCTCGACCTTAGAGAGTACTTGCATCTGTTGTATGGCTACGGTGTTGAGTTTTACGAGTCTGTCACGCTGCGAAACGCCCTCGCCTATGAGTACTGCATTTATGTTCTCCATATTTGAAAGGCATATTAGCTTATTGATTGTTGAGTAGTCACGGATATTCCCCTTTAGTTCGGGATTAGCCTCTCGCCACTCTTTGGCAGTGATTCCATAGAGGGCAACGTTCAGAACGTCTGCCTCCGAGGCGTAGACAATTGAGGTCTGCTTTGCGGTAAGCTCTTCGGGGATAAGATTTGCCTTGATGGCATCGGTATGAATATGGTAGTTGATTTTGGCTAATTCTCGCTTTGCCGACCATCCGAGCTGCTTTTGTTCCTCCTCTTTTAGGCGTTGGAACTCTTTTATAA
>JAWXTN010000071.1:0-5928 GCA_044433515.1 Rikenellaceae bacterium
CAATAAAGGAACCCCAACAAAGGAACCCCAATAAAGGAACCCCAACAAAGGAACCCCTAAAAAAAGAAAGTGAAGAAATTATAAAACATAAAAAACATACAATAAAAGTGGAATACAACTTTAATGATATCGAAAAGAAATGGCAAGAGAAGTGGGCAAAAGAGAACCTTTACCGTGTTGAGGTAGACCCTTCTCGTCCGAAGTATTACGTACTGGATATGTTTCCTTATCCATCGGGTGCGGGCTTACACGTAGGTCACCCACTAGGATACATTGCCTCAGACATATTCACTCGCTACAAACGTTCAAAGGGTTTTAATGTACTTCACCCAATGGGCTACGATGCCTTTGGACTACCAGCTGAGCAGTATGCTATCCAGACAGGACAACACCCTGCCGTTACAACCGAGAAGAATATCGCTCGCTACCGTGAGCAGATGGATAAGATAGGCTTTAGCTACGACTGGTCACGTGAGGTACGCACCTGCGACCCTGCCTATTACAAGTGGACACAGTGGGCATTCCTAAAGATGTATGACCACTATTACGACACTGAGCGAAATGAGGCACGCCCTATCACTGAACTTATCGCAAAACATCCAGAGTGGAGCGAACTAAGCAAAAACGAGCTTGAACAAATCCTACACAAGGATTACCGCTTGGCATATCAGGCCACCACTATGGTGAACTGGTGTGAAGCCCTAGGAACGGTTTTGGCGAACGACGAGGTTAAGGACGGACTATCAGAACGTGGCGGACACCCAGTCGAGCAACGCCCTATGAAGCAGTGGCTACTAAGGGTTACAGCCTACGCAGAAAGGCTTCAAAAGGGTCTAGATACCCTTGAGTGGAGCGACTCACTAAAAGAGATTCAAAGAGGCTGGATAGGCCGCAGCGAGGGAGCAAGTATCCATTTCAAAACAGAGAAGGGCGCAGACATCGAAGTCTTCACAACTCGTGCCGACACTATTTTCGGAGCTACCTTTATGGTTTTAGCACCTGAGCATTCACTTGTAGGAGAGCTAACAACTCCTGAACAAGCAGAGGCTATCGAGGACTACAAGACTGCTACAAAGAAGCGCAGCGAGAGAGAGCGTATAGCAGACACTAAGCGTGTGAGCGGATGCTTCACTGGCTCGTATGCCCTAAATCCTTTCACAGACGAAAAGATTCCTATTTATATAAGCGACTATGTACTTTCGGGCTATGGCACAGGGGCTATTATGGCAGTACCTGCGCACGATAGCCGTGACTATGCTTTTGCTAAGCACTTCTCACTGCCTATCATCCCGATTATCGAGTGTGATGTAACAGAGGCTAGCTATGACGCTAAGAGCGGTGCACTTATAAACTCAGGCTTCCTTACAGGGCTAGAGGTTAAAGAGGGCATCAAACGTGCACTCGACGAGGTAGAGGCTAGAGGCATCGGTGAGCGTAGAATTAACTATCGCCTTCGTGACGCAATCTTTAGCCGTCAACGCTATTGGGGCGAGCCTTTCCCAATCCGTTTCCTTGAAGATGGCACACCAGAGGCAGCAAGCTACGAGGAGTTACCTATTGAACTTCCACAAATCGAGAATTTCAGCCCTACAACGGACGGACAGCCTCCACTAGCACGAGTAGAGGGCTGGGAGTTTGAAACCTCTACAATGCCAGGTTTTGCAGGTTCTTCGGCATATTATCTCCGCTATATGGATCCACATAACACCGAAGCACTCGTAGGCAAAGAGGCAAACGAGTATTGGAGGAGCGTTGACTTGTACCTTGGAGGTATTGAGCACGCCACAGGTCACCTTATCTATTCTAGATATTGGAACTTCTTCCTCTATGACATCGGAGTTGTATGCGACAGCGAGCCATTCAAGAAGCTAGTGAATCAGGGTATGATTCAAGGTCGTTCGAACTTTGTATATAGAATCAAGGGCACAAACACTTTTGTGAGCCAAACGATAAAGGACAATTATGACACACAGGAGCTACACGTTGACGTAAATATCGTAAAGGGCGATATCCTCGATATCGAAGCGTTCAAGAATTGGTTGCCTGAGTACCGTGATGCAGAGTTTATACTAGACGAGGGCAAGTACACTTGCGGCTGGGCAGTTGAGAAGATGAGTAAATCTATGTACAATGTTGTCAATCCAGACCTTATCGTCGAGCAGTTTGGAGCGGACACCCTACGTATGTACGAGATGTTCCTCGGTCCACTCGAACAGAGCAAACCTTGGGACACTAAGGGTATCGACGGTGTTTATAAATTCCTACGCAGAGTATGGCGACTCGCCGAAGGGGCAACTGACATAGAGCCAACTGGTGATGAGCTAAAGGCACTTCACAAAGCCATTAAAAAAGTAAGCGAGGATATAGAGAATTTCTCGTTCAATACAGCTGTTAGCGCCTTTATGATTGCCATAAATGAGTTTAGTTCGTTGTCTACTACCTCAAAGGCGGTGATAATGGATTACGTCAAACTTCTTAGCCCATTTGCTCCACATATCTGTGAGGAGATGTATGAGATGTTAGGCGGTGAGGGTTCAGTTTGCACGGCTAGCTACCCTATCTGCAATGAGGAATACCTAAAGGAGAGTGAGATTGAATATCCAATTTCTATCAATGGCAAGATGCGTTTCACTCGTCGTTTTGCAGTTGATGCAACGGCAGCAGAGGTAGAGTCAGTAATCCTAGCCGATGAGCAAACTATTAAATATACAGAGGGTAAAACCCCTAAGAAAGTTATCTTTGTTAAGGGTCGAATCGTAAATATAGTACTGTAAGTTTATTTCTCGGTACGAGACGATAGACTTTAGAGGGATAAGAGAGATAGGGGGGCGCAGATAATACCCCCTTTCCTACTCCCATTTTTTAAGAAAAAAGAAAGAAAAAGTTAAAGAACAACATAAAAAACGTTAGAAAAGAAAATGAGCCCAATACAGAAAAATGCGTTTTTAACACACCTCAAGGAGTACCTGATAATTACTTTGGGGCTTTCGCTTTATGCCTTTGCCTTCACTACACTTCTTATCAAAGCCAACACTGTACCAGGCGGTGCAGGCGGTATCTCCTCACTGATATACTATGCCATAGGTCAGCCCGACGGTGCACTCACGGTAGGTAATATCTATTTCTTTGTGAATACTGTACTGCTGACTTTGGGGCTAATAATAATTGGACCTAAGTTCGGAGCTAAGACTGTCTATGCTATCATTGTGATATCTATCCTTATGAATGTATTCGAGAGGATTATACCACCAGATTTCACGGGACTGAGTGCTGAGGCAGGCGACCAACTTTTAATGGTGATTCTGGGCGGTGTACTCTGTGGTGCAGGTGTAGGTATCTGCTTTATGCAGGGTGGTAGCACTGGCGGCACTGATATCATTGCTATGATAGTGAATAAGTACCGTAATATATCGTTTGGCAAGGTTATAATGGCTTGTGATGTGATTATCGTCTCTACTTCGATAGTTGTATTTAAGGGCGATTTGAAGCCTGCTATTTATGGTCTGGTAGTTATTGGATCTGTGGGTATGACCATAGATATGGTACTATCGGGCAGCAGACAGTCTACACAGATTATGGTCTTTTCGTCGAAGTATAAGGAGATAGGCGAGAAGATTATAAGCGAAGCGAATCGAGGATTCACATACTTCAATGGCGAAGGGGGCTATACAGGTTCGCCACAGAAGGTTATAAGTGTGGTCTGCCGCAAGACAGAGCAGTCAAACATATATAGAATAATCAAGGAGGTAGACCCTGAAGCGTTTATCACATCGGCAGCCGTATCGGGTGCTTATGGCAAGGGCTTCGAGGCTCTACGAGTAAAGAACAAAAAATAACCCATAATAGGCAATGGCAAGAAAACTCTCAAAATATGGCAAGAAGGTACTCACACTTTTTGTTTTAATACTTATTATCATCGTACTGGGCATTATCCTCTTAACTCGGAGTTGTTCGAGTGGTGGGGATGTATCTGCTCGCAGCACTGAGCCGATAAGTAGTGATAGTGCGTTTTGCGATACCCTAACAATTTCTAGTGCGGAGTTTACGGAGTTAAGTCAGAGCAGGGAAAAGAGCGGGCATAACCATAGTGCGGCAGTGAGTGGGTATTCTTATCTTGAGAAGCTGATATTAAAGGATTCTAAGGAGCTTATGTATGGTATAGATATCTCGGGGATGCAGATAGAGAGTGGCAAGATTGAGAGTGGCGAGACCTTTAGTCGGTTATTAAATGATAGGTATAATGTGAATATCGCTATTATTAATGAGCTTATCGGGAAGTGTGAGGGGGTTTTTGATTTACGAGATATGCGAGTTGGCAATAACTATACGGTATTTTTCAGTGACTACGAGGGTGCTGAGGGTCGTGAGATGGCTTATATGGTATATGAGAAGTCGGCATCTAGCTATGTTGTTTTTGAGACTCGTATGCCCGCTAGTGTGACTCTTGGAGAGAAGAGTGTTATCACGGAGGAGCGATATGCAGAGGGGGTTATTAATTCTTCGCTTTATGCTACTATATATGAGGAGGGTCTTAGCCCTATGCTGGCGGCACGTTTGGATGAGATATTTAAGTGGAGCATTGATTTCTTTTCGATACAGCCAGGCGACAGTTTTAGGGTTGTATATGAGGAGCGATTTATAGATGCAGAGCGTATCGGAGTGGGTCGTATATTTGGGGCGGAGTTTATCCATAGGGGCACGCCTTATTTGGCTGTTAGTTTCACACAGGGCGATGAGGATGGCTATTGGGATGGTGAGGGAAAGAATTTGCGTAAGAATTTTTTGTTGTCACCGCTTAGTTTTTCGGCACGAGTGAGTTCACGTTTTGGGAGTCGCATTCACCCAATCCAGGGTTATCGCAAGCAGCATAATGGAATAGACTATGCAGCGCCTACTGGCACTCCAGTGCACGCAGTAGCGGACGGCACGGTAACTGCACGCTATTGGGAAGCAGGCGGCGGCAATGTATTAAAGATAAAGCATAGCCACGGTTTGGAGACTCTTTATTTACATTTGAGTAAGTTTGGCAGCAATATAAGTGTAGGGACACGAGTTAAGCAGGGACAGGTAGTAGCCTATTCGGGCAATACAGGGCGAAGCACGGGACCTCATTTGCATTATGGTGTTAAGGAGAATGGGAAGTATATCAATCCAGCGAATGTACCGTCGACCCCGACTACCCCGATACAGCCAGAGAGCAAGGCATCATTTGAGTTAATGAAGTCAGATGTAATATCTGCAATGGATGAGTATCGCTTGACCCGTTAGTTTTTCTCATTTGGAGCACATAACCATAAGAACTTAATTCACAACAAGATAAATCAGCAGAGAGTGACATATAAAAAATAAAAGAAAAAAAGCTCCGAAACATTTTGCAGATTTCAAAAACAATCCTTATATTTGCAGACCAAAACAACAAAAGTTTGCCCGGATGGCGGAATTGGTAGACGCGTTGGTCTCAAACACCAATGAAGCAATTCGTGCCGGTTCGATCCCGGCTCCGGGTACATTTTAGAGCCTCATAACCTTAGCGGTTGTGAGGCTTTTTTCAATGCTTAATTGTTAGCTGGTTAATGATTAAATTTTTGGGGGTAAGGGATGTTTTGGTTTAGAAATATAATTGCCCCCACTAGAGTCTATAAAGGTGTTTTAGAACTGGAGACTTGAGGAGAGAAAATCACGTATGTAGATATGTTTTACTCCCTCGTAACTATTCTCATACGACTCATCAGCTGAGACTACAATTTTAGGGTAGTTATCCTTAATGTTTAGCAAATTGCCAAACTCTCTGCGGATTGTCTCCTCTTTGTAACCGTCTCCGCGATGACGTATTGACAGAAGTTTGGCAGGGTTGTACCTTTGTCGGAAAAAACGATTTAAGGTTATGGCAATGATTTTTGATATTGAAGAGCAGGCGCGATTTTACTG
>JAWXTN010000072.1:0-5673 GCA_044433515.1 Rikenellaceae bacterium
CCGTATCGCACTACTACCACCTCACACCCCAAGCTTCGCCCTGCGTGAATTACTACCCGACAAATGGCAAGCCCAATAGCTCACATCACTGTCAATGCATCATCGTGGAGACGGTTACGGTTGTAGGGATTAGGGGTTTGTTTTCGGGGTTCTGTTCTGGCGGAAGTTCTTCTAGATGTATGTCTGTTCTAGCTTTGGATTTTATGGCGGTGGGGGGGAATTCTCTTATCAGAGAATTCTGGGGGATGTTATCCCCCCACCGCAAACCGCTCTGAGCCGTGTGAAAGCCGCCTGCCATCGCCCTAACGCCGGGCGGGCGGTCCTTCCCAGGACTTGGGTGCAGTGCTGCTAGCCTAGTGTTGTTCTACTGTGGTTCTTATTCTTGTTTGTGCTCTCACTAGGCTATAACCCATTTACAATTCACTTTTTACAATTCACTTTTTCACAATTAAGCTAGCTGCCATTAATCATTAATCACTAATCACTACTCATTAATTTCTCATATTTCTTACTTCGAAAAAATTATGTAACTTTGTACCCTATATTTTTTTAAATAAATATATAAATATATTAATATATTCGTAAACTTAAATTCAATACATATAATACTATGGCTGCTAAACCCTCTATACCTAAAGGTACTCGTGACTTCTCATCGACACAAGTCGCTCGCAGAAACTATATCTTCGATAACATCAAAGAAGTTTTCAAAACCTACGGATTCGCCCCAATTGAAACCCCAACAATGGAAAACCTTTCCACTCTTATGGGAAAATACGGCGAAGAAGGTGATAAACTCCTATTCAAAATCCTAAACAGCGGAGACTATACAGCCAAGCTGACACCCCAAGACCTAACAAACCCAGCCAAAATCTGCGAAAAAGGGCTGAGATACGACCTAACAGTACCTTTCGCAAGATACGTAGTACAGCACCGTAACGAAATAACATTCCCCTTCAAAAGATACCAAATCGCTCCAGTATGGAGAGCCGATAGACCCCAAAAAGGACGTTACAGAGAATTCGTACAATGTGACGTAGACGTGATAGGTACAAAAAGCCTTCTCTGCGAAGTGGAACTATGCCAAATCGTAGAAAAAGTATTCCAAAAACTAAACATAAACGTTGTCCTAAAAATAAATAACCGCAAAATCCTAGCAGATATCGCAGCATACATAGGCTTCGAAGATAAACTAGTAGACATAGCCGTGGCAATTGATAAAATGGACAAAATCGGTGCACAAGGTGTATTCGACGAACTCCTAGCAAAAGGCATCTCACAACAAGGTATCGACAAACTAATCCCAATTCTGGAACTCGAAGGCTCAAACAACGAAAAACTAAACAAAATCGAAGCACTAGTAGGCTCAACCCCAGGAGTAGAGGAAATGCGCAGCGTATTTAAGTACATTGAGGCGACAAACCTTAAACTAGATATCGAACTAGACCTATCCCTTGCAAGAGGTCTAAGCTACTACACAGGCGCAATCTTCGAAGTGAAAGCCAAAGACTTTACAATGGGAAGCATCTGCGGCGGCGGTAGATACGACGACCTTACTGGTATATTCGGACTCCCTAATACCTCAGGTGTAGGCATTAGCTTCGGCGCAGACCGCATCTACGATATTATGAACGAAGGTGAACTATTCCCAAAAACAGTGGACATCTCTACAAATGTACTCTTTGCAAACTTCGGAGGCGAGGACGAACTCTGCGCCCTAAATGTTATGAGTCAACTCAGAGCCAAAGGAACTGCCGCTGAGATATATCCTACGCCCGATAAGATGAAAAAACAATTCGACTACGCCGACGCTAAACAAATCCCATACCTGGCGTTTATAGGCGAAAGCGAACGAACTAATAATACGGTAACACTAAAAGAACTAGAGAGCGGCACGCAAGAAACACTCCCTCTGGAAACCTTCCTCGCAAAATTCGAAGGCTAGGCTATCGCAGATTTCAGGAAGTTCTATATGCCATATAATGGCGAAAAAGAGGAATTTAAGCTGATATTTTGCTTATTTAAATAAAAAGTGTTACATTTGCAAGCTAATTCGCTTTATATGGATAGGAATATATATACGATAAATCACCGTGGATTGCCACTGGGAGAGAGCCTTATAGACTTTAAGTATGGCTCTGGTTTGTTTGTAGACTTCCCCGAAAGCGAGATTGCTGGCGGAGAAGGCGAAGTCAAAATCGAGGTGCTAAAACACGCCTCTATGATGGAGCTTTTCTTTACCATAAAAGGCACGGTGGAAATCCCTTGCGACAGATGTCTTGACCTTTATAGCCAAGAAATCGACCTAGAGGCTGACCTTATCGTGAAAATTAGCGAAACCGAAGGGGAATATGACGGAGATATTATCTGGCTAAACCCACGAGAAGATGCACTAGACCTTAAGCAGTGGATTTTCGAAACGATAGTTTTGAGCCTTCCACTCCAAAGAGTCCATAGCTCGAAAGATGAATGCGACCCAGAGGCACTAAAGTATATCGCTGGCGAGGTGGATGCAAATCAACTCGAAGAGGAGGAGGAGGAATAAGAAAATAAAGCAAAAGAATAAACAGATATATATTAACATAAAAACATTTAAAAAAAGAAATGGCACATCCTAAACACAAAATCAGCTCGACTCGCCGTGACAAACGTCGTACTCACTACAAAGCAGTAGCTCCAACTCTTGGATCTTGCTCGAACTGTGGCGCAGCAACACTTCTTCACCGTGTGTGTCCTGAGTGTGGTAACTATCGTGGCAAACAAGCTATCGAAGTAAAAGCATAACTTTATTGTACTCCAGAGAGGGGGTTGCAGGTGTGCTCGCACCGCTAATGTTTTAGTGGTAGGGCTGTACCGAAGATTGTCTCTAGAGAACAAACAATAAATCACCCAAAATCTACTCCAAGCTATGAGAATAGGTGTTGACGCAATGGGCGGCGATTATGCTCCAGAAGTTGTTGTACGAGGTGCTATAAAGGCTACGGAATTGCTTAAGAGCGGTTCCGAAGTTGTGCTTTATGGCATACGAAGCCAAATCGAAGAATTCCTTCCACAGGACTCTTCTATTGAGGTTGTTGACTGTAGTGAAGTTATCGAAATGGGGGCACACCCTGCTGAAGCCTTTAAAAAGAAGTCAGACTCTAGTATAGTGCGTGGCTTTATGGATTTGGCTTATGGCAAGATTGATGGCTTTGCATCGGCAGGTTCGACAGGTGCGATGATGGTAGGTTCGATGTATGTAATTAAGGCGGTGGCGGGCGTAGCTCGTCCAACGATTGCTACTCACTTTGTGAGCGGCACGGGGCGTAAGGTTACGCTTCTAGATGTCGGTCTTAATGCAGACTCCAAACCAGAAGTTTTGGCGCAGAACGCTATTATGGGGAGTATCTATGCGGAGAATATCTGCGAGATAGAAAATCCTAAGGTTGCACTCCTTAACATTGGAGAGGAAGAGGGTAAAGGTAATTTGACTGCAAAGGCTACCTATGAGCTACTAAAAGAGCTTGAGGGTATAAACTTTGTAGGCAATATCGAAGGTAAAGACATACTTGCGGGCGAGAAGGCAGATGTGATAGTCTGTGATGGTTTCATAGGCAATATTATGCTTAAGTTCCTAGAGAGTCTTTACGACAACCTCAAGCCGCATGGGGTTAATCTTGAATCAATAGACTCGATGAACTATGAGGGTACTGGTGGCACGCCAGTGTTGGGTATTAACTCGACGGTTGTCATTGGTCACGGGGCATCTAGCGAGCTTGCTATCTGCAATATGATACTTGCCACGCAGAAGGCGATAGATGCTAAACTTCCAGCAAAATTCAAAGAGGTCTTTAGTAATAATTAGAGGGTAGGGTTTCGCTCCTCTGATTTTGGGGGCTGGCGAGGCGTGTTGGCTTTTATGGGAATGGGGGTTCTGACTTTCATTTTGCAGTAGGGGTCGATAGCTAGTGAGGCTTCCCTCATAAAACTATAAAGAAATTATGGCAAATATAACAGCTGCAATTACTGGCGTAGGTGCATACCTGCCAGATTATATTCTTGACAACGAGGAGTTGTCTCGAATGGTAGACACATCTGATGAGTGGATTATGTCACGCATTGGAGTGAAGACTCGTCACATTCTTAAGGGCGAGGGCAAGGGTACTTCTTATATGGGTATTAGAGCGGTTAAGAATCTTTTGGAGAGGACGAACACTAATCCAGAGGATGTAGGGCTTATTATTTGTGCTACTGTCACCCCTGATATGTTTTTCCCTAGCACGGCTAATCTTATAGCTTATGAGAGTGGGCTGAAGAATGCTTTTTGTTTTGACCTTTCGGCTGCTTGTAGCGGTTTTCTTTTTGCATTGAACACTGGTGCGCAGTACATTACTAGTGGTGCTCAGAAGAAGGTTATTGTTGTTGGGGCGGATAAGATGTCTTCGATTACGGATTATACTGACCGCAGGACTTGTCCAATTTTTGGTGATGGAGCGGCGGCAGTGTTGTTAGAGCCTTGCGAGGATGGTCACGGTATATTGGATTCGAAGTTGCATAGTGATGGTAGTGGTACGGTGCATTTGTATATGAAGGCAGGTGGATCGGCTTATCCTTCGTCGGAGGAGACTTTGCGTGAGAAGATGCACTTCATTCATCAGGATGGTCAGACAGTGTTTAAGTCGGCTGTTAAGAATATGGCGGATGTAGCGGTTGAGGTTATGGAGCGTAACAATTTGACGGGTGAGGACATTAAGTATTTGGTACCTCATCAGGCAAATTTGCGTATTATTGATGCTGTTGCAAACCGTATGGGTATTCCAGCTGAGAGTTGTATGATAAACATTCAGAAGTATGGTAATACTACTGCTGCTACGATTCCACTTTGTTTGTATGATTTCCAGGATCAGTTAAAGAAGGGTGACAATTTGATATTGGCATCTTTTGGCGGTGGTTATACTTGGGGTGCTATATATGTTAAGTGGGCTGTAGAGTCTACGAAATAGTATTTTTCTAAGGGGGTGTATGCGGAGTCCTTGCCGCATCACTTTTATGATGATGGCTGCTTAGTTCAAGGGATAGAACGGAAGTTTCCTAAACTTCAGATTCGAGTTCGAGTCTCGGAGCGGCTACAAATTATTATGGGCTTACGGGGTGTAGCTCAGCCCGGTTAGAGTACACGTCTGGGGGGCGTGTGGTCGCAAGTTCGAATCTTGTCACCCCGACGGTTTTAGTGATTAATTATTAGTGATTAATGATTAATATTTTGGGGCTTTTTGCCCCTTTTTCCTGACTTTGACAGCATTAAAATTTATTATTCACTATTAATCAGACAGTTATACTTATTGAATTTTAATGCTGTCAAAGTCAGGTGATTAGCTCGCCACAATTAAGTGTAGCTACACCAATCTTTGGAAACTCGAAGATAAATGTGGATGCTCCATATTTTTCAAAGGCTGTGTATAGTCTAATGCAGAAATAATATCTGCTAATAATATAGGATTATGATAAAGGAGGGGCTGTTAGGTCTCTCCTTTTTTTAGGTGTTAGGTTTCTCTTTTAATTATTAATGTTTAGTGTAACCGTCTCCGCGATGACGTATTGACAGAAGTTTGGCAGGGTTGTACCTTTGTCGGAAAAAACGATTTAAGGTTATGGCAATGATTTTTGATATTGAAGAGCAGGCGCGATTTTACT
>JAWXTN010000073.1:0-4791 GCA_044433515.1 Rikenellaceae bacterium
GGCTAGGCTGTTGGGGCTAGGCTGTTGGGGCTAGGCTGTTGGGGCTAGGCTGTTGGGGCTAGACTGTTAGGGCTAGGGTCTGAGCAGGTAGCCTCTGTGGGTAAGACTGTGATTTATAGTAGAGCCTTGTGGAAATAGCGGTAAATACAAGAGAAGCATAAGACATAGTAAAGGTCTTATGCTTCTCTTATAAGTTTTGTGGTGATGTGTTACGTCACGGTTATATGGTTATATGTGCTCTAGTATTGCTCCTTCTCGTTAGGGAAATCGCCCGATTTAACATCTGCGTTGTATGCACGAATCGCACTGTCCATCTCCTCGGCAAACGAAGCATAATGTCGCAAAAATCGTGGCGAAAACTCAGCCGTTAAACCCAGCATATCGTAAAGAACCAAAACTTGACCGTCAACGCCGCCACCGCCGCCAATGCCGATAACTGGTATCTTTAATTCACTGGCTACCCTTGCAGCCAAATCAGCAGGAATCTTCTCTACAACTATCGCAAAACATCCTGCATCTTCGAGTAGGTGTGCATCAGCGAGTAGCTTGTCTGCCTCCTCCTTTTGGCGTGCTCTCACTGCATAAGTGCCAAACTTATTTATAGACTGTGGCGTTAACCCTAGGTGTCCCATCACTGGAATACCTGCCGTCAGTATACGTTTGACAGACTCTATAACCTCTGCGCCCCCTTCGAGCTTTACAGCTTCGGCCTCGGTCTCCTTCATAATACGTATGGCTGAGCTTAGTGCCTCCTTAGAGTTGCCGTGGTACGAGCCAAATGGCATATCCACAACAACAAGGGCACGCTCAACTGCACGTGTTACAGTCTTGCCGTGGTATATCATATTATCGAGAGTGTAGGGAACGGTCGTTGTGTGACCTGCGATAACATTCGCTGCCGAATCGCCCACAAGTATCACGTCGATACCTGCCTTGTCGACAATACCTGCCATCGTATAATCATAAGCCGTAAGCATCGAGATTTTTTCGCCTCGTGCCTTCATTTCGCTTAGTCTGTATGTTGTAACTATCTTTGTGCTGCTTTGTACTGACATATTTTTTGTGTGTCTACTAATTGTTGTTTTCTACTACTTTTTCTACCTCTTCCTGTGCCTTCTTTAGCTTCGCATTACACTGCGCTATAAGCTCAGATGCACGGGTAACCATTGCTGCAAGCTTGTCTACGTCAACGTTCGAATCTTGCATTGCTCTTACGATTTGTTCTACTTCGGCTATTGCCGCTCGGTAGCTTAGTTCTTCTGCCATTTTATTTTTTATTTATGTTTTTTACTATTGTTTGTGCAGTTCCATCTGCAAACTCTATATTAAGTGTTGAATTCTTAGTGAGCTGATTAAGACTCTTTACAGCCCTTCCGTTCTCGTCAAATGTAATGGAATACCCCAGTGATAAAATCCTCCGTGGATTATGTGCCTTGACTCTCTCGCTAAGGATATTTAGCCGCTCGCCCTCCCTTTGTAGTAGCGTGCTTGCTACACGTATAAAGGTGAGTTGTAGGTATTCTTTCTTGGCAGAGGTTTGCTCTATGGCTCTCTGCGCCCACGCTAGAGTCGTCGTCATTAGACTTGCGTTGTATGTATGTGCCCGATTTATTATGTTCAAAGACGAAGGCAGTAGTGTAGCCTCTAGCCTTTGCAGTCGGTTATTCTCTCTTTGAGTTATCTGCTGTGTGCCAACTCTGAGACCCTGTGCTAGGTTCTTAAGCTTGTTTTGGCTGCTCTGGAGGGTGAATCCGCTCTCTTGTACAACCCTATTTTTGTAGGTCATAAGGCGTTTGTCCTCAACTGCAATAATCGAGGAGAAAAGCCTTGGAATCTCCATCCGTAGCCTTTCGAGCTTAAGGGTGTTTTGTGCAAGTATGTTTTGCGTTGTAGATTTAAGGGCGTTTGTCGCCAGGTCAATTCTACGCCACTCCTCTGCAAAGATTTGAGAAGTAGTGTTCTCTATGGCTTGGCGGTAGTCTATGAGTTTGTTATCTACCACGCCTATACGCTCGATTAGCCCTGCTGCTACTGCCGTAGGGGTTTTGAATGAATGGTACGCTACCATATCGGCAACGCTCACATCCTTCTCGTGTCCTATGCCAGTGAGCACAGCAATAGGGAACTGTGAGATATAGTAGCACAAGTCGTAGCTGTCGAACCATCGCAAATCGCTTGCCGAACCTCCCCCTCGTATTATAACTACTGCATCGAAACGCTCTGTGCTGCTCAGTACGCTGTTCATTGCTGCCATAACGGTTGTAGTGGTGCGCTCGCCCTGCATCATTGCCTCGAAAAGTGTTATCTCGAAGCGGTAGGGGCTGTCCTCTATCTGTTTACAGAAGTCTTCATAGCCTGCTGCCGTTGCCGAACTTATCACTGCGAGTCGTTGAACGACATACGGCAGCTGATTCTGTTCTCTTTGAAGTCCTAGAACACCCTCACTCTCTAGGCGAGAGAGGGTTTGGCGTTTGAGCATCTCGCTCTCGCCAATAGTATATGTAGCGTCTATATCGTCTACGACAAGTGAAAGCCCATAGTTCGAATGGAAACTAACAGCGCAGTGCATAAGTAGCTTCATTCCTGGGGTTATATCTTCGCCTGCTGCTGCACGAAATCTAGCGGCTATGCCGATGTATTGTCTAGCCCATATAGCTGCCCTTATTTCTGCCACAGGCGATGCTGCGCCCTCCTTCCTCTCGACTAGTGAGAGGTAGCAGTGCCCAGAGCTGTTCACCTTGCATTCGCTTACTTCTGCAACAACCCACACCCCCTGATTGAATCGGGAGTGTAGCACTGAACCTATTGCAGTTGTAAGCTCTGAAAGTGATATGCTATTTTGTGCTGTGTTGTTCATATCTTTTAATAATCTTAGGCAAAGGTATTACTTTTGTATGAGATTTTCAATTTTTTATCTCGATTTTGTCTTGATATATTGGTCTATTATTTGTACCTTTGGACTTTATAATTAACATAATTTTAATGAAAATGAAACAAAAACATAACTCAAATACCCCTATCTTCTCAGGTATAATCGCCCTTGTGCTAGGTCTACTCATAACATTTAACCCTTCTCAGTTTTTGCTGTTTACTATTATGGCAGTGGGTATAGGTATGTTTATTTTTGGTGCTGTGGAGATTATTTCTGCAATTGTTAAAAATCAAAAAGAAAAAACTCCATACGGATTTTCCTTTTTCGCTGCCATTATCGTGGCGGTGCTCGGTGTGCTGATTTTCTTTAGACCAGAAGCACTTGTATCGTTCTTTATGTATTTGCTTGGCATCGGTGTTGTATTCCTTGGAATCGGGCAGATTATTTCGTTGTCACGCTTGCGTAAACTAGGTGCTCGCTTCTCTCCGCTTTTCTTTGTATTTTCGGTTTTGCTTTCGATAGCAGGGGTTGTTATGTTGTTCTTCCCTCTTGAAACTAGTGCTTGGATTGTGGTCTTTGCAGGTATCTGGATTACTCTTTATGGCGTGTCGGAACTGTTCGGTAAAATCGTTATTAAAATCCCACAAGTTGTAGCCAAAGAGGAGGTTATTATCGAAGCGGAGGTTGTCTCTGACGATAAAAAGTAAAGTCTTGTAGTTACTCTTTTGAAAATAAATCTATGCAAATAAGCTGGTGGAAGATAACCATTCCAGCACTGCTAGGGCTTGGCGCAACGGCTTGGCTCATAGCTAGTGAAGTGGATATGGAAGTGCTCGCAGGGTTGAAATTTACTCTGAAAACTGTTCTCTTTATACTCCTTGCCTTTGTCTTTATGGCAGGGCGAGATTTGGGGTATATGTTACGTATTAGGCTCTTTGCTCGTGGCGAACTTAGCTGGAAGCAGGCGTTCCGTGTGATAATGCTCTGGGAGTTTACTTCGGCTGTTACACCCTCGACTATTGGGGGTACTGCTGTTGCGGTGGTATATGTCCATAAGGAGGGACTAAGTGTCGGGAAATCTGCCGCACTCGTAATGCTTACCGCCTTTTTTGATGAGCTATTCTTTGCCCTCTGTTTTCCCCTTCTTATACTTGTAGTGGGGTGGGATACCCTCTTTGGATTTAGTGGGGCTTCGGCACTGATGCCTGTGGTTATTGCAGGGTACTGTGTGAAACTAGCCTTGACACTAGTGCTTAGCTATGGGCTCTTCTTTAATCCTCGTGGGCTTGGACGTTTTATCGTAAAGCTCTTCTCTGTTAGGATTCTTAAAAGATGGAAAGATAAAGCACAGCAGACAGCAGACGACCTAATTCTTAGCTCGAAGGAGATACGCAATTATAATGCCTGGTTCTGGGTTAAAGCATTTGGAGCGACTGCTCTTTCTTGGACTTCACGCTTCCTTGTGGCTAACGCTATATTCCTTGCCTTTGTGACTGTTAGCGACCACTTCCTTGTCTTTGCTCGACAGCTAGCTATGTGGGTGCCTATGATTGTGTCGCCTACACCTGGCGGAGCAGGTTTCGCTGAGTACATTTTCGGGAATTTCCTAGGAGACGTTATTACAGGCGGAGGAGCAGGAATGACTCCGATAATAGCACTGTTGTGGAGGGGTGTAACCTTCTATCCATATCTAATTATAGGAGCACTAATCATTCCCCGCTGGCTAGCCAAAGTCGTGAAAGCCAAATAATGAGCGAATTTTGGCACTTCCCGCAGTGTCTTCTGAACTCACGTACTAAGGTACGCTCGCCCAGAAGCCCCTGCACGAAGCCCCAAACTTCATCTCATTATTTGACTTTCCCCGCATTATAGAGCTCGAAGTTTAGTTTGCGGTGTATCGCTGGGAGCGAATTTTGGCA
>JAWXTN010000074.1:0-4643 GCA_044433515.1 Rikenellaceae bacterium
CATCCGTTTCTCATCCGTTTTTCATCCGTGTGAAAGCCGCCTGCCATCGCCCTAACGCCGGGCTGGCGGTCTCTCCCGAGACACGGTTGCAGTGCCGAAAAGCCTAGGAAAATATAGAAATAGAACAAATAATAACAGATACTTATTCCACTATAATTATCGTTTGACCCCTAGTTTCGGGTCTGTAATTTTAGATTTTCAGTATTTTTTTGTACCTTCGCTTCTGAACTTTTAGAAGAACAGTGAACTAACAAATTTCTACTTCAAAAAAATATTATGCTAAAACTTTCGCAAAACTATGTTTCGAGCTATGCCTGTTGCTCGATGCTCCTGCTCACAGCTGCCTGCTCTACAAATGAGCAAAAGGCTAAAAGCCAAAAACCAAATGTGGTTCTTATAATGACCGATGACCAGGGGTGGGGCGACTTTGGATTTAACGGCAACGAGAATATTCATACTCCTATGCTCGATTCGCTTAGTGAGGTCTCTGCGCACCTGACGAATTTCTACGTTAGCCCTCTAAGCTCTACCTCTAGGGCTGGGCTTATCACTGGGCGCAACCACTTGCGTACTGGAACATACTGCGTGACTCGTGCGGCAGAGAATATGGATACCGAAGAGACGACAATAGCAGAGGTCTTTAAAGAAAATGGCTATGCAACTGGCTGTTTCGGAAAGTGGCATAATGGAGCTAGCTATCCACAGGATGCCAATGGGCAGGGCTTTGACGAGTTTATAGGCTTCGAGACTGGACACTTGACCTACTATTTCGATAGTGAGCTTATTCATAATCAAGAGCCCTTTAAGGCTACTGGGTATATAACGGATGCTCTAACGGATTATGCACTCGATTTCATAGCGAAGAATAAGGACAACCCTTTCCTCTGTTATATCCCATATAACGCCCCTCACGGACCATATCAAGTCCCTGATGAGTACTACGATAAATATGCACACCTCTCAACTGGCGAGAAAGACCCTACACCTGCGGTCTATGCGATGTGCGAGAATCTGGATGACAACCTAAGAAGGCTCTTTGCAGGGGTCGATGAGTTAGGGCTTAGCGATAACACAATATTTGTCTATCTCCCCGATAATGGACCTAATAACGCTCGATATAATGGCGAACTACGAGGCGTTAAGGGCGACGTGTGGGATGGCGGTTTTAAAGTTCCGTGTCTCATTTATTGGAAAGGCAAGGTCGTTCCTGCGAAGATAGATAAGACCCTTTCCTATATAGACGTTATGCCTACGATTTTGGATTTATGCGGTATAGAGTTTACTCCAGAGGAGGGTAGAGAACTTGATGGTGTGAGCTTCTCATCGCTAATCTCAGATGGCGAAAACTTAGAGGCTGAAAAGAAAATCGACGAAAGGCTTCTATATACTCACCGTTCGCTAACCGACGAAAAGCTTGAGAGTTTTAACTCTGTGCTCTTTAATAGTACGTATAGACTTCTGAGAAGGGGCGAGGAGGTTTATGAACTCTACAATATCGTTAAAGACCCTAGCCAAAAGGAGAACTTAGTGACTGAGTGTCCTGAGCTATTCGAGGAGCTGAAAGGGCGTATGCGTGAGCTTATGGCAGATATATGGGTGGATTTCGAGGATAACTCGTGGCGTTATATTAATGTAGGATATCTGGATTATCCTGTGAACTTGCCTGGTCACGAGGCGTATCTAGAGGGTAGCGCAAAGTATTTTATCAACCCTGCGGGATGGGCTGGTGACTGGGCTACGAATGTACACAGTGGCGATAGGATTCAGTGGAATATCAGTGTAGCGACGGCAGGGGAGTACTCTGTCTCTTTGCAGTATGCTCTAAAAGAGGGCTCTCCAACCTCTAGCGTTGGGGCAAAGACTCACCTTTCTAAAACAGGACTTAAAGAGCTGCCACACTTTACCTCTGTGCCGTGTGATACTCACGATAGGATTAAGATAGCTGTACACAACTCACAGTCGTGGAATACAATCGACCTTGGGGTTATCTCTCTTAAAGAGGGTGTTCAAAGCATAGAGATAGATTTGGGAGACTCTAAAGGTGAGCTTTTCGAAGGCTTGGAGATTAAGGGGCTGAACCTAACGAAACGATAATACGTAATAGCTGGCGCAAAGTTTTAAAAACACAAAACTGTTCTTTTGTAACGCAATAGATAGGGAGGCTTCTTTTGGAGGCCTCTTTTCTGTTTTTTGTAGTTATAACAACCGTTTTGATAGAAGTATTACGCCTTGTTGTAGAAATAATTTGTATCTAACGGGTATCAAAGTTACCTTTGCTGCCATATATTAACATAGTATGGCAGGGGGGGTGCTTCCTTTGCTAAACTTTAAATCTAAAATCTAAGAGCTATGAAACACAAGTTACTTTTCCTTTCTCTGGCTTTATTTGCACTTACTGCGTGCGAGGAAGCTAGTGTAGTGTCAACTGAAATCCAAGAGATAACATTTCTGTCGGATATAGGCGAACTGTCAAAGGTTTCGGATTCTAGTTTTGAGAGTGGTGATAAGATTTCTGTTATGGCAACAGACGATAGTGGGGTTGTCCAAAACGCTACATATACTTTTAGTAATTCGGTCTTCTCAAGCTCTGATCCTATAACTAAGGAGGAAGGCGAAAAACTCTCTTTTAGGGCTACCTATCCTACGTGTGTAGATATAGAGGGGGGATTTGACTTTACAATTGCTGCTGACCAAAGCTCGGATGGCTATGAACTTAGTGACCTTTTGGTCTCTACGCTTGATGCTACTATTGCTGAGCAGCCTTCTTTGACCTTTGAGCATAGGCTCTCAAATGTTGTTACGACTTTTGAACTTACTGACGGCACGGCTATTATGCCTGAGGGTGTAAAGTTTACTGCGCAGAATACAGTTAAGTGTGATATCGCAAATGATACTTATCAGGGTGACGGCACTTTTACAAAAATTACTGCTAAGGAAAATGGCAGTTTGGGTTATGTGGCGATTCTAGCTCCTCAAACAATTGAGGCTGGCGATAACTTCGTTACGGTTACTTATGGCGGTGTGGCTATCTCTGCTGCCCTTACAATGGATGCGACTTTTGAGTCGGGTGTTCAGTACACCTATGAAATTGTTATAGACTCGCAAACGTCTACTATTGTTTCTATTGACCTTATCGGGGCTGTTATTAGCGGATGGGAAGACCCTACTGTTAACGAGGACGATGAGGAGGACGATGAGGAAGTGAATAGCGACTATCCTGACTGGACTGATGCTACTCATAGTAAATCGGTTGATCCAAACTTCGATATTGTATTCCAACAAAATGTAGTGTTGCGTATTGACCTTACTATTAGTGCAGAGAACTGGGAAATTATGTGGGACGACCTTGACGAAAATCTCGGCTCAACAAGCTCTGGCCCTGGGGGGAATAACCCTAATGGAGGGGGGAATAATACAACCCTTGTAGACTTCGACCCTGTATTTGTTCCTTGTAATTTTAACTTCGGAGGCACAAACTGGTATGAGGTAGGTGTCCGCTTTAAGGGTAACTCTAGCCTTAGCACTGCATATTCTTCGGGTACTGAGAAACTATCGTTTAAGCTCGATTTTGATGAGTTTGAGGACGATTATCCAGCACTAAAGAATCAACGCTTTTATGGCTTCAAACAGCTAAATCTAAATAATAACTATAATGACCTGTCGTTTATGCGTGATAAGGTTGTGAGTGACCTGTTCCGTAATTTTGGCGTGGCGTGTTCGAATACTGCATTCTGTGAGCTGTATATCGACCTAGGAAATGGACCAGAGTATTTCGGACTTTACACAATTGTAGAGGAGGTAGACGATACTGTTATCACTACTCAGTTTGACGATAACGACAATAACCTATATAAACCAGACGGTGACGCTGCAACCTTCGCAAAGGGCACGTATGATACGGACGAGTTCTATGTGAAAAATAACGAAGATAACTGCGACTTTAGCGATATGCTAGCTCTATATAATATTCTGCACGACAGCTCTCGTACAAGTAACCAAACGGCGTGGAAGGCTGAACTAGAGTCAATACTAGATGTCGATATGTTCCTAAAATGGCTGGCTGCTAATGTAGTTATTCAAAACTGGGATACTTATGGTAATATGTCGCACAACTACTATTTGTACAACAGCCCTAAAACAGGTCTTTTGACGTGGATTCCTTGGGATAATAACGAGGCACTCAAAAGCGGTAGCGGTACTTCGGCTCTGGGCCCGAACCTTAGTAGTGTAAGTAGCTCGTGGCCGCTGATTAGCTATATTATTGCAGTGGACGAGTATGAGGAAATTTATGAGAACTATATGCAGGAATTTATAGACTATGTATTTGTAGTGTCGGATATGACAACACTCTATTCTAGCTACTACACGCTGCTTAAGGACTATGCTTATGCGGAGGTGTCGGGTCGCTCGTTCCTGAGCCGTGACTCGGAATTTGATAGTGCGGTCTCTACTCTTAAAACTCACGTTTCTAGTAGATACACAACTATTACAAACTATTTGAAATAAACCCAACTAAAAATAAACCCAAAGCAGCAGTGGTGTATCTCATTTCTTGAGGTATGCCACTGCTTTTTTTAGGTTTTAGGTTTTAGGGTGTAGGTTGTAGGGTGTAGGGTGTAGGGTGTAGGGTGTAGGGTGTAGGG
>JAWXTN010000075.1:0-4286 GCA_044433515.1 Rikenellaceae bacterium
TGTCTGTCTGTCTGTCTGTCTGTCTGTCTGTCTGAGGGTGCGTATTTTCTAGAGGGGGTGTTCTCTAGCTTTTGGATTTTATGGCGGCTGGGGGATTCCTTATCAGGAATCTTGGGGATGATATCCCCAGCCGCAGCTCTACACAGCCTCTCGTCTTATCTCTTATCCGTGTGAAAGCCGCTTGCCATCGTCCTAACGCCGGACGGGCGAACCTTTGCGGTCGGCGAAATTCTATCGAATTTCACTTGGCTCTAGCCTAGTTGAGTGCGGCTTGGTTCGCTTTCTGCTATATGTTTTTTTTGGAGGGGGACTATTCTTCGGCTGCGAAATCAGTTGTCTCTATGAGCTTCTCGCTAATCTTCTTCGACGACTTTAAACCTAACTCGTGCATAGTCGTTGCCTGTGAAATAAGATTGCCCCTGCCACTAGTCAACTGCGACATAGCACTAGTATATGTAGCCCGAGACTTCTCTAAATTATCGCCAAGCTTCTCCATAGATGCAGTGAACCCCACAAACTTCTCATACATAAGCTCCGCACGACGTACAATCTCTAAAGCATTCTTACTCTGCTGCTCACGCTTCCATAAATCAGAAATTAACTTCAAACAAGCAATCAAATTTGTAGGAGATATCAAAAGTACACGCTTCTTATAAGCATAACTCCATAGCTCCTGGTCGCTCTGAATCGCAAGTAAATAAGCTGGCTCAATAGGGATAAACATCATTACAAAATCTAAAGACTGAGATAAATTGTCATAATTCTTCTCCGCCAGAGAATCTATATGGCAGCGAACAGATTCCCTATGCTCCTTAAGCGATGCACTCTGAATCCCCTCACTCTCTGCCGAACAATATCTGTCATACCCCACAAGAGATACCTTAGAGTCTATAATCACAATCCTGCTGTCGGGAAGATTAACAATAATATCTGGGCGAAGCTTTGCCCCAGTCTCCTCATCTTCGATAGTGGACTGAACCATAAACTGCTCACCACGTCTAAGACCCGAATTCTCTAAAATACTTTCAAGGATCATCTCTCCCCAGTTACCCATCTTCTTCGAGTCACCCTTAAGGGCAGAGGCAAGATTATTCGCCTCGTTTCCTATTTTTTGGGTCATCTCTATCAGTGCACGTACCTGCGCTTCAAGAGATGTGCGCTGCTTCGTCTGCTCTGTAAATGTAGACTCCACTCGCTGTCTGAAATCGGTGATGCTGCGCCCTAGTGGCGAGAGAAGACTGCCTATCTTCTCCTCGTTAATCTCCGTGAAACGCTTAGATTTGCTCTCCAATAGCTCGCCTGCAACCTTCTCAAACTCTAGCTTCGCCACGGCTTGTAAGTGCTCGAAATCTTTTTGCTGTTGTGCAGTGCGCTGCTCCATATTCTCAATAGTCCCTTTGTAAAGCTCAACCATATCGTTTGAAGAAGCGAGTGAACGCTCCATAAAATCAGTACGAGCCTTATAGGACTCAATCTTGGAACGATATACAAGCCATACGGCTACAAATGAGACAATAGCCCCAAGGAAAAACATTAGTACAATTAAAAGAGTGCTCATAGTTCGTGCGGTTTTGTTTTTTCTCTTTATAAGAAAATTTCGAATTAAAAAGTAAAGGTACAAAAATTGCATCGCTTTGGCAAATTATAACTCATAGCTTTCTTTTGAAGAAGAAGTTCAAACCTTAGCGAACTCTTTGATTTATGGAATATAAGGGGGATATTTATTCGCATATAAATAAAATTGTAAGAATTTCCCCATAAAAATTAAACAACAAAAAATATTTGAATAAAACTCTACTGCTCTGATGAACCTAACTCTATTCGTGCTTGTCGCTGTGGCAATCTCTATCCTAGTGGGCTGGCTTACAATCCCTAAAATCGTTATAGTAGCCAAAAAGAAACGACTCTTTGATACCCCCTGCGAACGCAAGGTGCACACTGCTGCTATACCTCGCCTGGGGGGGATATCTTTCTTTCCCTCTACAATGATTGGCTTTTGCTTTGCCCTCGGGCTTAGGTATGCCTGCGGGCTAGATATTAGTATTATTCGAGAGGGGCAGTTCCTCGCCGAATTTACGCTGCTGTGTTGTGGTATGTTTATGCTCTTTATTGTGGGTATCGCCGACGACTTGATAGGGGTGAGTCCTCGTGCAAAATTCCTCGTGCAGTTTGCTGCGGCAATAACAATAATACTTTCGGGTCTCTATGTCAAAAGTGGGGAGGGGATTCTAGGCGTGCACGAGATGGGGCTTGTCTTTGGAGCGGTCGTTACAATTCTTCTTGTGGTCTTTATAATTAATGCCTTTAACCTTCTCGACGGAGTGGATGGGCTGTGCTCTGGTACTGGGGTTATTGTCCTAGGGGTCTTTGCCGCTTGGTTTCTCTATCTTGGGGAGTACGTCTACGGTATGCTCATACTTTCGATGGTGGGAATACTCGCTACCTTTTTTATATACAATACCCTAGGGGGGAGGCTTAAAATCTTTATGGGCGATACTGGCTCGCTGACCCTCGGGCTGATGATAGCTTTCTGTACACTTAAATTTATAAACTATGGGGGATGCCCATACGATGTCTATTCGATTTATTCGCCTTTGAGTATTGTCGTGGGGCTACTCTTCGTGCCGCTTTTTGATACGGCTAGGCTCTTTATTACTCGTATAGCGCAGGGTAAATCGCCCTTTAGTCCAGATAAGAATCACATTCATCATAAGCTCCTCGCCCTTGGCTTTACCCACTTGCAAAGCACTGCAATACTTATGTCCTCAACGCTGGGCTTTCTGGTGCTTAATATTCTTCTCAGTGAGCTTCTTTGTGTGAATATAAACATAATTCTTATTGTAGACTTAGCCTCTGGTATCCTGGTTATAAAGTGTCTAGAATCCCTTATAAGCAAAAAGAGAGGTAGCTCTCAAAGTTCGCACGCTAAATCTATGAAAACTATGCAAAAGAGCCTCAGTGAGAAGGAATGTTGAGGGTTTTTCGGTGGGCAAGTCACTCTATGTCGTTCAATGTTAGAGGGTGTTAGAAATTGTTGTGAAAATTTATTTTTTTATCTAAGAAGTTATTCTTAAATTTGAACTTTAAAAATCTTATTTAAACAAATCTATTCAAAGTAAAACAATGCAAAAAAGAGTACTTGTAGCGGGTGGAGCTGGCTTTATTGGCTCACACACAACAGTCGAACTTATCGAAGCAGGTTATGACGTAGTTATCGTCGACAACCTTAGTAATTCAGAAGCCTCAGTAGTGGAGCGTATCGGACAAATTGTAGGGAAAAGCGTAGCTTTCGAGCAGGTAGACTGCTGTGATGAGGAGGCTATGCGTGAGGTCTTCAAAAAGTATAGCTTCGATGCAGTGATTCACTTTGCAGCATACAAGGCTGTAGGGGAATCTGTCGGCGCTCCTCTTAAATACCTTCGTAACAACCTTGACTCGCTTATGGTTGTTATCTCGCTTATCCGTGAGTTCGGTGTTCGTAATCTTGTATTCTCGTCTTCTTGTACTGTTTATGGACAGGCGGATGTGTTGCCTGTAACTGAACAGACTCCTAGAAAAGAGGCTGAATCTCCTTACGGTTACACTAAACAAATTAGCGAAGATGTAATCGAAAAATGTGCTAAAACTTATGAGGACTTTGCAGGTATTGCACTACGTTACTTCAACCCAGTGGGCGCACACCCAACGGCTATTATCGGTGAACAGCCTATTGGTGTTCCTGCAAACCTTATCCCATTTGTTACACAAGCAGCTGCTGGTATTCGTGGCGAGCTAAGTGTCTTTGGAGACGACTATAACACACCTGACGGTAGCGCAGTGCGTGACTACATAGATGTTATTGACTTGGCTAGAGCGCACGTTAGCGCAGTAGGTCGTATGGTAGAGGGCGCACAAAAGAACCCTTATGAAATCTTTAATGTCGGCACAGGTCGTGGCGTATCGGTTCTAGAGATTATCTCTGAATTCGAAAAGGTAACAGGTGTAAAAGTTCCGTACAAAATCGTGGGTAGACGTGCAGGCGATATCGAAAAGATTTGGGGCGACACAACTCTAGCTAACGAAGAACTAGGCTGGAAGGCTGTGCGCACTCTAGGTGACACACTTCTAAGCGCGTGGAAATGGCAGTGTGCTCTGAACGAAAAATAACCTAATAAAGAGAAACAAATCTATAAAGAGAGAGGGAGCTTCTGCGAGGAGTTCCCTCTCTCTTTTGGACTGTACGGGGGAATAGCAAAGTGAACTCCCTTTTCTTCTGGGCTATGTGGAGGAGGGACTATGTGGAGGGG
>JAWXTN010000076.1:0-3923 GCA_044433515.1 Rikenellaceae bacterium
CAATGTGCAGGTGAGACAATAGTGCGCAGGTGAGGTAGCAATGTGCAGGTGAGACAATAGTGCGCAGGCAAGACAATAGTGCGCAGGTGAGGTAGCAGTGCGCAGGTGAGACAACAGAAGAGATGTTTAATTTTTGAAAATTACTGTGGAATATTTTTTGAGAAGTTCCCCAGATGGATAGTTTGTAAGTCAATTGTAAAGTAAGCGATGAAAAAGACTTTTAGCGTAACAATAGCTGGACGACGTTACTGGTTGGAGATTGATCAGAGCGACGAAGAGGTGATGCGTAGAGGTGCTAAGGCTCTGAACGAGAAGATACGGGAGCTTCAGCAATTGCGCTTTGACTGCACTTCGTTTGATTATTTGGCGATGGCAGCTATCTCTAAGTCGATTGAGTGCGAGGAATTGAAACTTAGACAGAAATATGCCTCTGGCTCAGAGGAGCTAGACGAGTTGGCTGCGAAGGTCAGTCGTGCACTAGAGGACTAAAAGATAACACAAAAAAAAGAATATAAATTAAGAAAAAAATATAGATTATTATAGACTAATAGCGATATATACACACACATACAAGGATACAAGATAAGACAAAATAAACTAAATTTAAGAGTGGTTATAGTTCTTGGATTGTGGCTCAAAGAGGGGCTGCGTTTTTTAAAGAACTTATTTCACGGAGATTTTGGTGTAAGATTTGGGAGGGGAAACTACTTTGCGAAATTTACCTTTATAATATCGGTGCTCGTACCTTAGTACAATTGAAAGCAGGCCTCACATCACTTAGGTGATGCTCCTTTTCTCTGTTGGAGAAATAGCGAGTCAACAGTGGAAGTTTGATATTGTCGGAGAGTGCCAAGTAATAAGTTTTTCTGATTTTTCGTCAAACTTTATTTCTTCTCCCATCCTTTTTTTCTCAGGGGTAGAGTGTATAAATCTGCTGTTTTTCTGTAATGGTTTAGACCTTAAAGTAAGCTAAAGGCTACGGTTATGGTTATGGCTATGGCTTCGAAAGGTGGAGTTAAGAAACTAAATTTACAAAACAAAATATTACATTTACAAAAAACCTAAAAATTTATGATTGGAATAATAATAGCGGGGGTGTGTGGTGTAATTGGTGGTGGGGCTTTGAGCTTCATAATCATCAATTCGCTGCTATCTAAGCGCAAAGACACGATTATCAAAAAGGCACAGAGCGATGCCGAGATACTATTAAAAGAGAGGCAGTTGCAGGCTAAGGAAAAGTTCTTGCACCTGAAGGCTGACCACGAGAAACAAGTTAACGAGCGTAACTCGAAGATAGCGCAAAATGAGGCGAAGCTTAAGAACGATAGGAGTTCGTTGCAGCGTGAGAGTTCGGAGTTGGATAAGGCTAAGCGTGAGTTTGAGTCTACACGTCGTAGAGTAGAGCAGCAGGGCGAGGCTATTGCAGCTCAGAGGGCTGAGATTGAGGTTTTGAAGAAGGAGCATACTGTGAAATTGGAGGCTATTTCGGAATTGACGGCAGAGGAAGCTAAGGCACAGTTGATAGAGCAGGTTCGTATTGATGCACAGAGCGAGGCGATGATACTTGCAAATGACATTATCGAGGAGGCTAAGCTGTCGGCTAATAAGGATGCTAAGAAGATTGTTGTACAGAGTATCCAGAGGGTTGCTACGGAAGCGGCTGTTGAGAATTCTGTGACGGTATTTAACATTGATTCGGATGAGGTTAAGGGTCGTATTATTGGTCGTGAGGGACGTAATATTAGGGCTTTGGAGGCGGCTACTGGTGTTGAGATTATTGTTGACGACACGCCAGATGCTATTATCCTTTCGGGATTTGACCCTATGCGTCGTGAGATAGCACGTTTGTCGTTGCATCAGTTGGTTACTGATGGTCGTATTCACCCTGCTCGTATCGAGGAGATTGTCTCTAAGGTGACTTCTCAGGTTGAGGAAGAGGTTGTTGAGGTCGGCAAGCGTACGGCTATTGATTTGGGAATTCACGGTCTTTCGCCTGAGCTTATTCGTTTGGTGGGTAAGATGAAGTATCGTTCTAGTTATGGTCAGAATTTGTTGCAGCACTCTAGGGAGGTCGCTAATTTGGCTGGTACTATGGCTTCTGAGTTGGGTCTTAATGCGCAGTTGGCACGTAGGGCTGGGCTATTGCACGATATAGGTAAGGTGCCAGATGACGAGCCAGAATTGCCACACGCAATACTTGGTATGAAGGTCGCTGAGCGTAATAAGGAGAAACCAGATGTTGTCAATGCGATAGGAGCACACCACGACGAGATAGAGATGACTACTTTGTTGTCGCCTATTGTACAGGTTTGTGATGCTATTTCTGGAGCACGTCCAGGGGCACGTCGTGAGGTTGTAGAGAGTTATATCAAGCGATTGAAGGAGATGGAAGATTTGGCTATGGCACACGAGGGCGTTACGAAGACTTATGCTATACAGGCGGGTCGTGAGTTGCGTGTGATTGTGGGTAGTGAGAAGGTTAGTGATGAGCAGGCGGATTATCTTTCGGCACAGATTGCACGTAAGATTCAGGAGGAGATGACTTATCCAGGTCAGGTGAAGGTTACCGTTATCCGTGAGACACGCTCGGTGAACTATGCTAAATAGTCTTTAGCTCCTCTCCCCTCTAGTGACAAATGAATTAATCATTTCTAAAATTATACAAAAGATGTGTAGAAGATTAACTTTACTAGTGATGCTGTTGCTCTTAGCTAATGTGACAGCGTGCGACAAGAGTACAGGAAGGTGGGATGAAGCAAAGGCAGTAGAGTGGGGGAAGGCAGAAGGTTGGGTGAGTGGCTGTAATTTCATACCCTCAAATGCTATTAATCAGATAGAGATGTGGCATAGCTCAACTTTTAGCCCAGAGCTTATTGATAGCGAGCTGGCTATGGCAGAGAAGTTGGGTTTTAATGCTATGCGAGTCTATCTTAGTAGTCTTGTATGGCAGGACGAGGCGGAGGTCTTTAAAGCTAATATGGAGGAGTATTTAAAGATTGCTTCAAGTCATAATATCCGTACAATTTTTGTCTTCTTTGATGATTGTTGGAATGCTGAATCAGCGATAGGTGTACAGCCAGAGCCAGAGCCTGGTGTGCATAATTCTGGTTGGGTTCAAGACCCTTGCAAGCGTTTTAGGGAGAATACAGAGGAGTCTTATGTAGTTTTAGAGGCTTATGTTAAGGATATTTTAAAGACCTTTTCTCAGGATAAAAGGATTTTGTTCTGGGATTTATACAATGAGCCAGGTAATTCTAAGCACGGAGACAGCTCTTTGCCTTTATTGGAGAAGGTCTTTGCTTGGGCTAGGGATGTTAATCCATCTCAGCCACTGAGTAGTGGGGTGTGGACTAAGGATTCTCCTATTGACAGCTGTCAAGTAGTTAATTCAGATATAATTTCGTACCATAATTATGGCGATTTAGAGTCGCATAGTGCAATGGTCGAAAGGCTTAAGGTCTATGGTCGTCCTATGGTTTGTACGGAGTATATGTCACGCAGGAGTGGCAGTACTTTTGAGACTATTCTACCTATGCTGCATAGAGAGGGTGTAGGTGCAATAAATTGGGGCTTTGTATCGGGCAAAACCAATACTATTTTTGCGTGGGACGAGAAGTTACCAGATGTTGAAGAGCCAGAGTTGTGGTTCCACGATATTTTGCGTAGGGATGGAACTCCATTTGATGAGAGTGAGGTTAAGTTGTTAATCGAGATAAACACTTCTAACGAATTGTAGTTTTGGGGTGTTTATACGTTGTAATACTTAAAAGAGAGAGGTCTAGAAAAATCTAGATCTCTCTCTTTGTTATATACTTTCCCCTCAACCTCACCCTTACGCCCCAACCCTTACGCCCCAACCCCTACGCCCCAACCTCTACGACCTAACCTCTACGACCTAACCTCTACGACCTAACCCTTACGCC
>JAWXTN010000077.1:0-3460 GCA_044433515.1 Rikenellaceae bacterium
CGCTCTGAAAATAGCGGTTAAATTTGATCGAGTTCACGCCTGTAAATTTATTTTCTCTACCCATTTTACAAAGGTAGTAATTCTATGATAATTTGTGCGGTCTAAACGCCTATACCTATATTTCTAATTACCTTAGCAGGTACACCACCAACTACAGAATATGGAGGTATAGAAGAGGACACTATACTACCTGCTGCTATCGTTACACCATCTCCAATAACAACACCAGGTAGTATAGTAGAACCAAGACCAATCCAAACATCATTGCCGACGGTAATTCCTTGTTTTTTTCTATTCAAAGCTAAAAACTCAGATTTAGTAGAAGTACCTATATGCTCATTATCATTATATAAATTATCAAATATTGGAAAACTTGTAATACTACCAATACTATGATTTGCATCATCCATTATAAAATTTACATCTTTCGCAATTGAACAATATTTCCCTATCTTAAGATTTGCATCACTCCAGCGATAAACTTTAGCCCCGTTTTCATACGTGTGAGACCCAATATTTGCATATCTATCTTTTTTTAAATAGACAAAATCAATTGCTCTTAAAATGTGGTTATAGTCCAGACCTAATATTCTAAACAATATTTTTCTTAATTTAAACATTTTGTTAGTTGTCGAGGTGTTCGAATTTTGAATTTTTGCTTTTGAATTCTGGGACTAGAGACTTCATTAGCTTTACTGTGGGCTCTACTTGGACGGCTTTTGCTAGAAGGGTTAGCTGGTCGAAATCGGCGGTTAGGTCGCTGTAGGCGTACTTGCGTACCTTGGCTATGCTGATCTTTTTGTGCTTTGTCGGGATCGTGTTCTCCTCGTTGCTTAGTAGCTCCTCGTATAGCTTCTCGCCTGGGCGTAGGCCTGTGAACTTTATCTCTATGTCCTTATGTGGCTCGAAGCCTGCTAGGCGAATCATTCGCTCTGCCAAATCGGCTATCTTCATCGGTGTGCCCATATCGAATACATATATCTCATTGCCGTCGCTTATTGCGGCTGCATCCATCACCAAGCGGCACGCCTCTGGTATCGTCATAAAATAGCGGGTAATCTCTGGATGAGTTACCGTCACTGGGCCACCTGCTGCTATCTGCTTCTTGAAATATGGTATCACACTACCATTGCTGCCAAGTACATTGCCAAAGCGTGTGGTAACAAACTTTGTCTTGCCCTCAATCTCGCCACTTTCTATCGCTAGACCCAAGCTCTGTACATATATTTCAGCCAATCGCTTGCTAGCACCCATCACATTGGTAGGGTTCACCGCCTTATCCGTGCTCACCATCACCATCTTCTCAACGCCATACTTCACACACATATCCGCCACATTGCGTGAGCCAGTAACATTCACAAGGGCTGCCTCGCAAGGATTCTCCTCCATCAGCGGAACGTGCTTATATGCTGCCGCCTGGAACACTACCTCTGGACTGAACTTCTCAAATGCCACCGCCAATCGCTCCACAGATCGTACATCGCCAATAAATGGCACAAAATCCAACGTAGGATATTTATTCTCCAACTCCAAACGTATATTATGAAGTGGCGTTTCAGCATTGTCAAACAGCACAAGCTTCTTTACATCAAGCGAAACCAACTGACGGCAAAGCTCGCTACCTATACTTCCTGCCGCACCTGTTACCATCACCGTCTTGCCCGAAAAATCGTTCATAATAGCATTCATATCTATCTCAATCTCATCACGTCCAAGCAAATCCTCGATTTGTATGCGCTTGACTGACGACTTCGGATTTCTATCATTTATATCACCAATAGAGGGCACTAGATAGCTCTTTAGCCCCACCTTATTTGAATAAGCAACAAGTCTATCGGTTTCGCTTCGCACCGACTTAGTGCTCGGATATATAACACCTTTGAGCATCCGTTTGACCTTATAGGCTTCGAGATTTTTCGCACTAGCGAAGTGCAGCACCTTCAAATCGCCTATCCTATAACTCCTCAGCTGAGGCTCAGGGTTAACATACCCTATGACCTTGAACTTGCGGTTATCCTTTAGTCGCTGTCTCACTGCCACTGCATCAGCCCCCACGCCATAGACTACAACATTCTTGCGACCAGTAATCAACTGCGCAACAATCATATCATAAACACTCACAAGGGTTACTCTAAAACCTATGAGAATCATCACAGTAAGCAGCCCATCCATAAGAGAATAAAGCAGTAAAATATTCAGTGGCAGATTCCAATGGTTTGTATAAGCCACAATCAGCACACACACCACCTTACTAAAAGCAACAATAAATATTCGAGTAACCGAATAAATTGTAAAGTGTCTAATTACATTCTTGTGAACTCCCAATAAATAGAATAGCACAAAAGACACCACTGGCGAAATTATCGTGATTTTGAGTTGCACCAGCGAGGTCAAATCAATGAGAATGCTGTCGATAACAAATAGCACGAGTACGCTACTGAGTAGTGCCAACAGGGTATCAACACCGAGAACAGCCCATCTACTCACTATGCCTAGGCGGCTTAGTTTGTTTAAAATTCAGTTAATCATTTTTTCTAAATTTGGGGGTATTTTTAAAGGGATGTTCTATTTTCTCCCTATAGCTTTTCGATAGCCGATGCTTCGACTTCGAAGCGGTAGGCTGCTATTCCTTGGATATTTACGTAGACTCTTCTATCTCGTTTACCTTTTACCCTTTCGAGGACTCCTGTGTAGCCTTTGAATTTGCCGTCTGTTATTCTAACGGGCGTACCTTTTTCAAGTGCTTCTGTTGTAAGGTCGACGTAGGCTATATCTTGCAAATGGTTGGTTATCGCATCAATAAATTGATCCATTTGCACAGTTGGCACGATAATTGGTGTGGTAAGGTTATCTTCGGTCGTTAGGCGATTATAGAGATATTTTAGGTTATTTTTTATCTCTTTCAACTGAGCGAGATCAGTTTTGACGAAAATAAGGTTATGTACGGCTGGTTTGAGAACTATTGTTTTTCTGCCGCCTTTCTTAGAAACTACTTGTTGCATAGGCACGAAGTTTGGAATGCTTAGTGCGTCAAGATATTTTTTAGCTTGCAGTTCTTTTTTATATATAGTTTTCATTGCGTACCATACTACGCCACAGTCAGAGTATTGAATCATTATTTGAGGGTTAGACACAACTGGGAGACTACCACATCGTCACAAAAGCCTGGATGTAAGTTAGTTACCTTATCGTAAAGCATAATTAACGCATTCACAAGGAATACATAGTATAATAGTATAATACTTTAATCTTAGTCTCTAATATGAAGAGGGGGTTAAGACTGCACAAAGGTATAAAAAAAAGTTGGAATAGCGTAATGTACTGATAAATTAAATAGCAGAAAAGATAAGTTTTTTTGCTCGAATATGAGGTCAGAGGCATCTATGGGCGTGATTTGGCTGATTTTCAATTAGTTAAAAAATTTCAAAACAACCTCGGGGGGGGGGGGGGGGGTTTTACA